>DAJR01000026.1 GCA_002496385.1 Methanomassiliicoccales archaeon UBA147
CCGCAACAAACTTTAATACCAGAATGTTATCGGACGTTTGTTGCGGGGGTTGCCAAGCTCGGTCAACGGCGCAAGATTGAGGGTCTTGTCCTTAGTGGTTCGAGGGTTCAAATCCCTTCTCCCGCACCATTTTCTTTTCGTCAATTCTTATTTGTTCTCAGAAAATGGTGGCTCTAGATTGATAACATACGCCTAATACTCTGCTTAAATCAGATATATTCATATTAGGTTGGCGCAAAAGATTGGAGGCCCGGCGCTTGTGGCCAATCTTTTGCATCCCTTCTCCCGCGCATTGCACAATATCATTTCTGCGTGCATCTCGCCAACTCGGCATGTTTGACTCCCTTTATTGCCTGTACCTTGTCGGCAAATTCCTTGATCTCGAAAGGGCTCCCCTGAACGATTATCACTTCGAGGCATGCCCGTTCGTCCATCCGCACAACTGTGCTGTTGTGGATGAGCGCATGGCTGAGGTGCTGCAGCTCGGCCAGCTTGTTCACAATGTTCCCTGCGTCATGGTCATAAGTGAGGGTAATGGTCCCGACAACCGTGCCGATGCCCTTCTCCCATTCCTCGGTCACGAGGTTCTTCCTGATTAAGTCCCTCACGGCCTCCGAGCGATTGGTGTATTGCTGTTTCTCGATGAGGGCGTCGAATTTCTCCAACAGCTCCGGTTCTATGGATATCCCTATTCTTGTCACCTTCTCCATTTTCTCACCTCTGCGCTCACCTGTATTCGTGCTACGTTTATTACTCTTTTGCTACTGAAATATCTTAACTCTGAGAAAATTGTATATAGGGATAATCCGTGAGGGTAACGGTATTCCATGAAAACCTTGAACAGGGAACGGATTGCGTCCAGATTGGCCAAGTCTTCTGTGGGCATAGCCGGCCTGGGCGGGCTCGGTTCCAACATTGCCCTGGCGCTCGCCAGGGCGGGCGTGGGCCGTCTCCTGATAGTTGACTTCGACGAGGTGGAGAAATCCAACCTCAACCGTCAGGCTTACACGGTCGACCAGGTGGGAATGAGGAAGACGGAAGCCCTTATGATGAATGTGGCGAAAGCCAACCCGGATGTGGACGTGACCGCTTACCACCACAGGCTTGAGGTCGGGAAAATGGCAGATATTTTCGCATCCGTCGACGTTGTCATCGAAGCGCTGGACGACGCTGCCACAAAAGCAGCTTTCATCGAGGAGATCTCCCTGGCATACCCTGATAAGCCTCTGATAGCGGCATCGGGGGTCGCGGGAATCCGCGGGACCGAGAGGATACAGATGAGGAAGAGCGGGACCCTTTACCTGGTGCAGGACAGCCAGGCGCCCTCATGCGAGGATTCGGTGGTACTCGCCCCAAGGGTCGGCCTCTTTGCCCACTGGCAGGCCAGCCTGGCCCTGGAAATATTGCTGGGGGATATCCATGACGATTGAGGTGAACACCGCCAAGGTCGAATGGGTGGAGGGCGAGACCATTGTCGACCTCCTTCGCAGAATGAATTTCATCTACCCCATGCTTGTCATAAAGATCGATGGCGCGGTTATCCCGAAGTCCAGATACGCCGAGATGATTATACCGGACGGCTCCGTCGTCGAGGTCATCCATCTGGAGAGCGGGGGTTGAGATTGGCCGACCAGGCGAATGTAAAATGGCTTGATAAGAAGCCCTACACAAGGAACCTGATACCCGGTGAATCGGTCTGCTGGGAAGTCCACAGGAACATCAACGGCATCGAGTACCGGTACTGGGACCCGAACCGGAGCAAGCTGGCAGCTTTTCTCGTTTGCGGCGGGCGGGCTTTTCCCTTCGGGTTGAAATCCACTGTTCTCTACCTCGGGGCGGCCAACGGCACGACCGTGAGCCACATCTCGGACATCTGCCCCGGGGGCAGGATATTCGCCGTGGAAGTCGCAAAGAACCCGTTCAGGGAATTGCTGGCCCTTGCGGAGAAAAGGGGAAACATCATCCCCATACTCGAGGATGCCAACCACCCGGAGATTTACGACCGGGTTGTGGGCCAGGTTGACGTAATGTATCAGGACATATCCCAGCGCAACCAGGCAGAGATTTTCATCCGGAACTCCGGCATGCTGAAACCCGGCGGCACAGGATACCTGATGGTCAAGGCAAGATGCATCGACGTCGCCGCATCCCCGGTCAAGACAATCGGGATCTGCAGGGACGAACTTGAGAAGGCCGGATTCAGGGTGCTCGAGATAGTCAAGCTGGAGCAGTACGAGAAGGACCATGCCGCCATCGTGGTGAAAAAGGCGCCAGCGTAAACTTAAATACAATATCCCACATGCATGGTAAAGAGCGAGGCGAACCGCATGATGCCAGGTATGAGAGGAGTGAATCCGCGCCAGATGAAACAGGCCATGAAGAGGATGGGCATTTCCCAGGAGGAATGGGACGATGTTGACGAGGTCATCATAAGAAGGCCCGGCAAGACCTATGTTTTCAAGAAACCCTCGGTAACTGCAGTCTCGATGCAGGGGCAGATGACATTCCAGATTGCCGGGGACCACGAGATAGTGGAAGGCAAAGCCTCGGCTGCGCCGGCCGCGCCTAAGGGCATGGTGATACCCGATGAGGATGTGGAACTCGTGGCATCCCAGGCCAATGTATCTCCCGAGGAAGCTAGGAAGGCGCTGGAGGAGTGCGGCGGGGAGCCGGCCGAGGCGATTATCAAGCTGATGTCCAAGTAATTGTTGGAAAATGGGGGCTAGGGTCTAGGGGCTAGGGTCTAGGGTTGTTAACATTTATTTTGTGCTGGCTGTCGACAACAGCCAGCAAACCCTAGCCCCCTTATCCCATTTTCTATGCAAAGCCCCTTTATTCCATATTGTAAGCAAAGACCCTAGACCCTTTATTCCGTTTTGTAAACAAAGACCCTAGCCCCCCTACACAATACTTCACATCAGCCACTTTCCGTTCCTATAAACAGTAATACCATCTGCAATAATTTCTCCATTTTTCTTCATATCTTTTATTATGTCCCAGTGTATCGCGCTCTGGTTCTTCGCGCGGCACTCCAGGTAGGCGTTGCCGATGGCCATGTGGATGGTCCCCCCGAGCTTCTCGTCGAACAGGATGTTCCTTGTGAATTTCTTTATTCCCTCGTTCGTTCCGATGGCCACTTCCCCGAGCCGCTTGGCACCGTCGTCGATCTTGAGCAGGCTGTCAAGCAATTCCTGCCCCTTGGCCGCTTTCGCCTTCACTACCTTGCCCTTCTTGAACTCCAGGGTTATATCTTCGATCTCCTTGCCCATGTAAATTCCGGGGAAAGTGAATCTTATCTTTCCCTCTACGCTGTCCTCCACCGGGGCGGAGAACACTTCTCCGCTGGGCATGTTGTGCTTGCCGTCGGAGTTTATCCATTTCCTGCCTTTCACGGACATCCTTATGTCCGTGTCCTCGCCGTAGAATTGCAGGAGTTTCACTTTGTCCAGGTAATCCGCCATGCCCTGCTGCTTCTTCGAAACTTTCTTCCATTCTTTCACAGGGTCCTTCCTGTCCACCAGGCAGGCGGAATAGACGAAATCCTCGTACTCGGCGAGCGACATGCTGGCCTCCTGCGCCAGAGCGTTGGACGGGAATGCCAGTCCGCACCACTTCAGTTCGTTCTTCGCGCTCCTCCTGCTGAATATCTGCCTGGCCTCCTTACCGGCGGCTGCAGCCCTGGCCATCCTCTTCGGATCGGTGTTGGACAGCGCCCGCGTGTTCTCGGGGGCGGAAATCCCGATAAGGCAATCGATGTTCTCGTATTGGAATTTCCCGTAGGGTGAAGCCCAGTCCAGCTGATGGTCCTTCGCCTCCTTGTAGAATATCTCATCGGTGCCGGAGAACGCCCCCATCATGATGGGGTGCCCCCCGGCCTTGAGGGCCTCCCGATACATCTCGAGGGCAAGCTCCTCCGCCTGTATGGGTGCCCTGATGAGCACCGAGTCTCCTTTCTTGCAGTACACAGAATAGTTCACTACCAACTTTGCCAGTTTCTCGATTCGCGGGTCGGGCATAATATCAGGGGGGAGAAAACCCGGTAGTATTTTTTGGTTTTCTACGCCCGCCCCCGCGATTCCCCGCGCGCGACCGCCGTGGCAATGAGGTGCGCAATCCGCAGCGCTTCGGGAAGCGCGCCCTGGACAATTGAAGCGGCCAGTACCCTCCCGACCTCTTCCCTGTCCATGCCAACCCGTCCGATGTATATTGGTGTATGGCCGGTGTCGAACTCCTCCAGCTCGGTCGACCTCATCATGGCCAGCCGGGGCTCCCAATCCTCGAAATGCTTCCTTAGCGCGTTTTCGATTTCTACGTAATCCGGCCTGTCCCTGGTGACTGTTATCACCGGAACATCAAGTTCCCGGTTCAGCCGGTGCACATCAATAACATTGAATCCGCCAACTGCCGCGCCGTCCAGCATTATCAGTTTGAGTTGTTCAAGGTACCTTGAATTCCTGAGCATATCGATTATCCTGTCCGTGGAATCCAGGCCGTCTATCTCGACATGGGTCATCATCACGCCCTCGACATATCCGGGCAATCTTACAGACACACCGATGACTGCCGTCCTGGCCTGCCCAAAGCTGAAAGAACCGTCATCAATGCCTAAAACCCGTATCTGGCTTTTCATGTACTCACATCAATGTCAAATGGCCCGTGACCTTGTCAACTACGGCCTCGGGCGCCGGCCCGATACCGAGGCATGTCACGGTCCCTGGCGGGAGCTGGGTGTGCCCCGCGTCCGTGATAAGCGAATGTGGGAGCTTGGATTTCCTGGCTTCGTCCTGCAGCAGTCTCAATTCCCCCAAATCCTTGGCTTTCACGACGACCTTCTTCTGACCTTCGCCATACCAGGTTTCGTACCAGTCTTTATGGTTCTTCTTGGCCGACATGGCACAGTTCACCGCGGCATGCGCGACCTGCGCGGCCATCTTTCCCGGGCTCAGTTTCAGGTCCCCTCTCACCGCGATCACCATTTTGCATTCTTCAGTCATTCTTCTCACTTTCCTCCGGCTCTGTATCGGCCTTCTCAGCATCGGTCGGTGCTTTTGGGCTGGCATAGCCCCTCTCGATGTCTTTAATTGCCGCTTCCACCTCGGCCAGTTTGGCCAGAATTGCCCTGCGGCGGTCCAGGTAATAGGATTTTTGCTCGCCCGAATGGGCTTCCGCCATCCTCTCGCATTTCGCAATCTCATTCACAAGCCCGAACCTCTCCTTCATGAGAACCTGGTGTTTGAGCCTTTGCTGCCTGTCCGCTATCCGCGGGATATCGTCGTCCCGCATGCCCGGGGAGGGAAACCTGATGAGTGAGGGGTGCAGGCGCCCCATGATGGGCAAGCCTCCGCGCAGCCATGCAGCCGTGAAAAAGAGCAGCGAAAGCAGGACAAGGCAAACTGTGATGGGTATTGCCGTGACATACCCCATTCCGGTGTCCGGATTGACGCCCGCCGAGTTCAGGGCAAAATTGACAAGTATGGTGACCACGATGCTGAGTCCTATCCCTAAGGCGAGACGGTAAACCCAGTCCAGTTCAGGGTCGAGCTCGCCCTTCCTCGGGAAAAGGGCCTGGACCAGCAGGATTCCCGGTATGAAGAAAATCAACAGGAGAGCCCCAACCAGCCTCAGAAAGTCCAACATTATTATTCCTCATTTTTATATTTAACATCATATTCAAGAAAATCCTCTGCAACCCGGCTGTTCTCGAACACGGCCTTCGCGTCCGCCTCCAATTGCCCGGTCTCCTCGTATCTCGGGCTGATATGTGTGAGGAACAATTTGCCTGCGTTCGCCTTCTTGGCTGCTTCAGCAGCCTGCCTCGATGAGGAATGGCAGTAATAATTGGCTTTCTCCTCCAGGTCCAGGGCGGTGGTTGCGTCGTGTATCAGTACATCGCAGTCCTTCGCAAGCGCGGTTATGGCGTCGCAGGGCTTCGTGTCGCCTGTATAAACCACCTTTCTGCCGGGCCTCGGCGGCCCCAGCACCATGTCCGGCGTGAATGTCTTCCCTTTGTGCTCCACAGTTTTCCCGCTCTGCAATTGGCTGAACAGTTTGCCCTCCGGTATTCCGAGCTCCAGGGCCCTTGCCTTGTTGAACTTGCCCGGCCTCAGGTTTTCCTCCAGCGCGTAGAAGACCGCGGGAACGTTGTGGGATGCCTCTGCCACAGAAACCCTGTACTCCCCGAACTCCAGGACATCGCCCGGCTTCACATCGTTCATGCTCACAGGGTAGCTGGGGCTGTAGTAGCCGAGGTTCATGATTGTCAGGATGAGGTCCGAGCATCCCTCGGGCCCGTATATTTCAAGCTCGTGCTTGCGGTCGTTCAGGGACATGCTTTGCAGCAAGCCCGGAAGTCCGAGAAAATGGTCCCCGTGGAAGTGGGTGATGAATATCTTGCTCACCTGCATGAATGAAACCGTTGACTTCATCAGCTGGCGCTGGGTCCCTTCGCCGCAGTCGAAGAGCAGCACTTCGGAACCGCGTTTGACAGCGACGGCCGATACATTCCTCTCGGGGGACGGCCAACTGCCGCCAGTGCCCAGGAACACTATCTTCATGGGGCTTTGTAAGATGCCGACCGATATTAAGGTTTTCGGAATTTACCGGTATCCAAAGTCCTGCGGGACATTTGGACGTGCTTAGTGTAAAGATGCCGAGAACCCTCAGTCCTTCAGGGCTGAGATGAATCGGCATGAACACTAACGTGATATGCCGTTGCATGCCGTCCTGATATATTCAAAGAAAATCGAAGCCT
>DAJR01000017.1 GCA_002496385.1 Methanomassiliicoccales archaeon UBA147
CCGTGGCGGCCTTGACCAGGGGCGGGCCGCCCAGGAATATGGTGGCATTTCCCTTGACCATCACTGTTTCGTCTGACATGGCAGGCACGTAAGCGCCGCCCGCGGTGCACGAGCCCATGACCAGCGCTATCTGCGGTATCATCATGGCGCTCATTCTCGCTTGATTGTAAAATATCCTGCCAAAATGCTCCCTGTCCGGAAAGACCTCGTCCTGCAATGGGAGGAACGCCCCGCCGGAGTCCACCAGGTACACGCATGGGAGGTTGTTCTCCATCGCGATCTCCTGGGCCCTGAGATGCTTTTTCACGGTCATGGGGTAATATGTCCCGCCCTTCACGGTCGCGTCGTTGGCTATCACCATCACTTCCCTGCCGTGCACTATCCCTATGCCAGTTACGATGCTCGCGCACGGAGCCTGATTCTCATACATGCCGACCGCTGCCAGCGGGTTCAGCTCCAGGAAAGGGGATTCGGGGTCCAGAATTGTGTCTATCCTCTCGCGGGCCAGCATCTTGCCCCTCGACTTGTGGAGCTTGACCTGCTCCGCGCCTCCGCCGGCCTTGGCCCATTCTATCTTCTCTTTGAGATTGGCCACCAGCTTCAGGTAGTGCTCCCTGTTTTCCTTGAACTCGGCTCCGTTCGGGTCTATCTTGGTCTCAATCACGTCCATTGTCATTCCTCCTTGGCCGCATCCGTCGGCGGTTCCGCCTTCTTCTCCATGTCCACCAGCAGAGCGCCGATGTCTACCTGGTCGCCTGCCTTGAAATGCACTTTCTCAACTTTTCCCGCATAGGGGGCCTTAATCTGATATTCCATCTTCATGGCCTCGATCGTCAGGATGACATGGCCCGCGGGAACGTCGTCTCCCGCCTTGGCGCCCACGACCGTGACCTTTCCGGAAATCGGAGATGTTATGTTCGACGGGAGCTTGTCGAAGCCGGCCGGCCTTGCGCCCGCCTCGACCTTGTTGAACCTGTAAACGTCGCCGTTGATGAAGATGTGGCGCTGGCGGCCCTCTGTGGCAATGTTGCACTTCGTCACTTTCCCGTCGATGGTCATTGTCACGAAGCCGGGCTTCTGCTCCCTGCTCTCGACAAGGAAGGTCTTGGCGCCCACAGTGATGCGGTAATTCTCGCCTTCCCTGGCTATCCTGACAGGATACAATTTTCCCTCGTATTCGTACTGCATCTCCATGTTTCCCACCTCAGCTGTCTATCCTCCATCGGCCCGCATGGGTCCAGGGGGAGTGCGCCTCCTGAGTGGTTGCGCCTTCCTCTGATTCTTCGACCGTTCCGGAATGCTTCATGTCGTCTATCGCCGCGGCTATCAGCACCTCGGGGGGAAGGGTCTCCGACGAGGACCAGCTCTTGAAATGAGTCTCTATGAAATGTGTGTCGATGTCGCCGCTGGCGAATGCCGGGTGGTGCACTATCGCCCTCAGGAACGGTATGTTGGTGGTCACGCCCAGCGCGATGTAGTTCGAAAGGGCCCACTCCATCTTTCGGGAGGCGTCCTTCCTGTCCTCCCCGTAGACTATGAGCTTGGCCAGCATCGGATCGTAGAACGGCGAGATTCGCGAGCCCTGGCTAATGCCCGTGTCATGTCGGATGTTCACCCCGGTGGGGAGCTCGACCGTCTTGAGCGTGCCTGTGCTGGGCATGAAGTCCTTCTGCGGGTCTTCGGCGTAAATGCGGCATTCGATTGCGTGGCCGCGCTGCATAAGCTTGTCCTGCTCCAGGGTGAGATGCTCACCCATCGCTATCCGAATCTGCCATTTGACAAGGTCTATCCCGGTGGTCATCTCAGTAATGGCATGCTCCACCTGGAGTCTGGTGTTCATCTCCAGGAAATAGAAATTCCTGCCCGCGTCAAGCATGAACTCCACGGTGCCGGCGTTGGAATAGCCGACGGTCTTGGCAGCGAGTATGGCGGCCTCGCCCATCCTTTTTCTCAGCTCCGCATCGATTGCGACCGACGGAGTCTCCTCGATGACCTTCTGGTGGCGCCGCTGAATTGAGCATTCCCTCTCGAAGAGATGGACGACCTTTCCGTGCTCGTCAGCCAGTATCTGAAATTCTATGTGCCGCGGCTTGGGAAGGTATTTCTCCAGCAGCAACTCGTCACTGCCGAACGAGGATTTCGCTTCTCTTCGGGCGGAGCTGACGGCTTCCTTCAGCTCGTCCGGGTTGCTGGCAATCTTCATGCCTTTTCCGCCGCCCCCGGCAGACGCTTTGATCAGGACAGGGAACCCGATTCGCGCGCAGGCTTGCTCTATCGTCTCATTCTTTTCCTCGCCTGTGTAACCCGGAATGACTGGCACCCCGGCGTTCCGCATCGTGCGCTTGGCTTCTATCTTATCGCCCATGCCGTGTATCACTTCCGCGGTCGGCCCTATGAACTTCACGCCGGCATCCGCGCAGGCCTTGGCAAATTTCGGGTTCTCCGAAAGGAAGCCGTAGCCGGGATGAATCGCATTGGCGCCGCTTCTCTTGGCAGTCTCGATAATCTTGTCGATGTTCAGATAGCTGGCCGAGGGCGTCGGGTCGCCCAGAGGATAAGATTCGTTGGCCATTTCCACATGGGGGGATTTCGCGTCCACATCCGAATAGACTGCAACCGTGGCTATGCCCATCTCCTGGCAGGCAGTCATTATTCTGACTGCAATCTCACCCCGGTTGGCGACGAGAATCTTTGTTATCTCCATGTCACTTCCTCCATGCCGGTTCCCGCTTTTCAAGGAAGGCGCTCACGCCCTCCTTGCCCTCGGCGGACGCCCTGGCCTCGGCGATGGCGGTGATGCAATATTTTCGGAAATCGTCTCTCGGCATGCGGGTGCCGGCCCTTGCCAGCCGTTTGCAGGCCTTGACGGCCTCAGGGCCGCCGGTCAATATCTGCGTCAGCAGATTCCCAACCACCGTGTCCAGGTCATCCGGTTCCGTGATATCGTCAAAGAGGCCCAGCCGCCTGGCCATCTCGGCATCTAGCCTTTCGCCGGTCATGAACAGCTGTGCGGCCCTTTTCCCCCCGACTCGGTCTATCACATATGGCGATATCACGCCGGGGAGCAACCCCAGCTTCACTTCGCTGAAGCCTATTTTCGCCTTGACATTGGCTATGGCGAAATCACATGCGCAGACAAGGCCGGCTCCGCCGCCCAGTGCCGCGCCGTTGACCTTCGCTATGGTCGGCACCTCTATGGCCTCGAGGGCACTGAACATGGCAGCAAGTTTCCCGGCATCCGCAATGTTGTCTGCTCTGGAATACTGGCCCATCCGCTTCATCCAGTTGAGGTCGGCCCCAGCGCAGAACGATTTCCCGGCACCCGTGATTACCAGCGCCCTGGCTTTTCCGTCCTTGGCGATTTTCAGGAAGCAATCGGTCAGTTCGGCAATCATCCTTTCGTCGAACGGATTGTGAATGTCGGGGCGGTTCAGGGTGATCGTGACGGCAGGCTCACCCACCACAAGTATTGACTCATATTTCGAAGACATGTGCATCCACCGATTTGTGCTAGCCACGCCCGCTTGTATTAAAAAGATTGCTGTGGGGGGTTCGGCAATTGTCTATGTTTCCAATAGAGATAAATAATACACATCAATCATCATACCACATATTGTGCCGAGGTAGCTCGAACAAAATAAGATGTGGGCATGAACCCACCTTATTTTGTGAGCAAGCCGAGTTTCAGAAGAAATTCGGCGATGAAGCCCGGTTTACCGGGCGTATGCCAGAATAATATCCGCAACAATGTGCCGAGGTAGCTAAGCCCGGTTTACGGCGCCGGCCTTGAGAGCCGGTGGGCGCAAGCCCGCGGGAGTTCGAACCGAAGTCAGCAAAATCAACATAGCTGGCAAAGCTGACTGAGGCGCGGACGAGTCGCGAAGCGATTCGCCCAGCGTCCGAGACGAGCTTGCTCGTCGAGATATCAGCGCTTCGTCGAAATTCTCCCCCTCGGCGCTTAGTTTTTTTATTGTTCTCATTCGCGCCTCTGGAAACTAGTTTATTCAAAATTGTTAGTGAAACTAGTTTTACCCTCGACGAGGTTATTGTTAGCAAATGTTTCCCTCGTCTCAGTCTCCCCCTCGGCGCTTAGTTTTTTTTGGTTTGTATACGCGCCGAGTACGGGCGAATTTGTAATTCATAAGTTTCTGAAATTCGTCCTATCTTCAACAGTTAAGTTCACATGAGCCAATATGCACAATTGAAGAGGGAAACTAGTTAATTCATAATTGTTAATGAAACTAGTTTTACCCTCGACGAGGTTATTGTTAGCAAATGTTTCCCTCGTCTCAGTCTCCCCCTCGGCGCTTATTCCTTAATACTA
The DNA here is from genome assembly GCA_002496385.1 of Methanomassiliicoccales archaeon UBA147. Lineage (GTDB taxonomy): Archaea > Thermoplasmatota > Thermoplasmata > SG8-5 > SG8-5 > UBA147. The sequence goes on from DAJR01000017.1 coordinate 4,325, forward strand.
ATATCTAGCAAATGTTGTTTATTGGGGTTCCAGAACTATCTCGAACCCGGCCACCGGATACCCCAGTTCGAAGTTCTCCAGCACCTGGGGATGGTACTCCCCGAAACTGCCCATCGGCCTGCCGTCGGCGACTATCTGGGCTGACCGGCCAGGTATGTAGGCAGGGTCATCGCATTGAGCCAACTCGAATGCGATATTGAGGTCCCTCAGGACCGTCTGCACAAGCGATTTCATCTCCGTGAAGGAGGCTTTCGAGTGCATGGATAGCGCGGCCAGATGGCGCACCGTTTCTGTCCCGGATACCACGCTGCCGACCTCGAATATGTTCTGGGGGAGGTCCCGGTGCTTGTTCGCGCGCAGGAAAGCCAGCATACTCGGGACAAGCGCCACCCTGATGCAGGTGAGATATTCCGCAATGGGGTTCTGTATCTTCACCAGGCCTGGGTCTTCCGGCCTGAGCATCATTCCGAACTGCTCTTTCTCGCATGAGAGCGCGATGCTCTTGACCTCCAGATAAGTGTGACCCAGCAGAAGTCGGCGCGCTATGCCGGACAGGGCCTCAACAGGCCGCTCAGCCCCGAAGGTCGGGCTTTCCGGCATCCTGCTGGCTATCTGACCGTAGCCCGCGCTTATGGCTATGTCCTCGATGAGGTCAACGCTGTGCAGGATGTCGTTCCGATAGCCGGGAACCTTGACCACGACATGGTTGCCAGCGGCTTCGGCTCCGAACCTCATCTTGCGCAGGTGCTCCGCAATCTGCTCGGCAGAATAATCCGTCCCCAGCAGCGCATTGACCTCCACGACATCAAGTTTCCTGGTGCGCGGTTCCAGTTCTGGAAGGACAAGTTCTTTGTCTGAATATACCACCTTCACGGTTTCGAGGGTCCCGCCCCTCTCGGCAAGCAGCGTAGCGATGATGTTCAGGGCGGTCTTTAGCGTGTTGAGGTCGGTGCCGGTGAGGTCCAGGAAGAGGTCTGTGGTCTTTTCTGTCACCGTTGTGATGTTACCGTTGATTATCGGCGGGAATGAAAGGACCTTGCCTTCATGATCCTGGATTATCGGGTACAGGGGCTTGCCCTCAAGCGTCCAGGCATACTCGACGCCCTTCTCGTGGCGCCGGAGTATCTCGGCCATGTCCATCTCCATCGTGTACCCGAGCGGCGCGAACCTCAGCTTCTTCGGGTCCACGGCCCTGTAGGTGAAAGGGAACTTCAGGTGGGCCATGTCATGGACGCCGATGGCGACCTTTTTCCGCTTCCGGCCGAGGGTGAGATGCAGTTTCTCCTGAGCTTCCATTAGTGATGTGATAAGCTCGTCAGTCATCTTCACGTTTCTAACGATGCCTGCGACGATGAACGGCCTTATGTCGGCCACGGACTTGTCAACCTTGAGTACATTGTCCGATTGCCTGACAGGGTATTCTGCCAGGCCCGTCTCGGCCCCAATGAAACCGCGTACCGCCCTGGCTACGCCTTCAACGGAGTAGAGGTCCGGCCTGTTGGGGAAGAACTCGATGTTCATGATGTCCCCATCCACGCTGTCGATGTCCGAGCCCATCATGGGGAGTATCTCGAGCAGCTCGTCCTGCGATATGTCCTGGCCAATGAGTCCGACCAGGTCCCTGTAGCTCATCGTTATGACTGCCATTGGTGACGGATTATTGGCTCAGTATTTATGCTTTCCCGAGGGCAGAACCTTAATTTACATTAATGACTTGAGGCTTTACATGACCGGGCAGATGCGCGTCGCCATGTACTATTCCAACAAGGATGTCAGGCTGGAGAACATGCCAATACCGGAAATCGGCCCTGGCGAGATCCTGATGAAGATTGAGGCAAGCGGCATATGCGGCTCGGACGTCATGGAGTGGTACCGCCGGGACAAGGTCCCGCTTGTCCTTGGGCATGAGGTCGCCGGTACTGTTGAGAAGGTTGGCAAGGATGTCACACGGTTCAAGAAGGGCGATTGGATTGTGGCTGCCCATCACGTCCCCTGCAACACCTGCGATTACTGCCATCACGGGCATCATACGGCTTGCAAGAGCCTCCAGGGCGGGACCAACTTCCACCCTGGCGGATTTGCGGAGTTTGTCAGACTTCCTGCAATAAATGTGGACCGCGGTACGTTCCCGATTCCCGAGGGCGTGAGCTTCGAGGAGGCCACATTCGCCGAGCCGCTGGGGTGCGTGCTGCGCGGCCAGAACAAGATGCGGATAAAACACGGCGCCAGCGTGTTTGTCATCGGCACAGGGATATCCGGATTGCTGCACGTCAGCCTTGCCCGGGCAATGGGCGCGGGAAAAATCATTGCCGCAGACATTTCCGAGTACAGGAATGACATGGCCATGCGCTTCGGGGCAGATTATACGGTCTTGTCGGATAAGGACCTGGCTGCGAATCTCATCAAGGCCAACGGCGGAAAGAAGGCGCAGAACGTGATTATCTGTACAGGCGCGATTCCGGCGATAAAAGCGGCCCTGGACTCCGTGGACAAGGGCGGGACAATCCTGTTCTTCGCGCCAACCGGTGAAGGCCAGACACTCCCGGTCTCCATAAACGAGGTATTCTGGAAGAAGGAGGTCACCCTCACCACCACTTATGCGGCCGCACCGGCAGACCACATCGCCGCGCTTGAACTTATTCGGGCCGGAACAATACCGGTCGATGAGATGATCACCCACAGGTTCGGGCTGGCAGATGCGCAGAAAGGATTCAGACTGGTCGCGGGCGGCGGGGATTCCGTCAAAGTGATAATCCTACCGCAGGAATAATCATTTTTCGACAAGCCTGGCTTTCTTCACGATGTACTCGCCACGGGTGCCATTCCACACAATCTCGGATTCAAGGATTTCCAGACGCTTCGCGAAATTGGGCCCGTCCAGGACCAGAGTCTCGAATTCCCCGCCCTCGCCGGAGATGTTCATCCTGTTTTTATCGGCAAGCTTCTGAAGCTCAAGAAGAGCGGCGGTATCCAGCGCCCTGCCGAGCCATTCCTTCCCAAGGCCGTCCGCATAAACACCGACGATGATGACCCTGAAACCTGAGGCAACCACGCCTTCGAGGACATTCATCTGGTCCCAACGCCATAGCGGCGAAAAGGCCCTCATGCCCAGCCCATGGCATAATCTATCAATCCTGGTATGCTGGTAATCCGATGCGATGGCGCCTGAGACAATTCCGTCCACGCCAAGGCCGGTAAACGCCTTTCTCAGGTCCTCCAGTTCCTTTTCTTCCTCTCCTGCGGTCGCGACCTCTATGTGCGGGATGCCCATGGCTTCGGCCAGCAGGCCGCAGAGATGGACGTTGGGAATGTGGAACATGTAGGATTCGTCCTTCTCCGGAACCATTGTGATGAGCCGGGAAACATCCCAGCCCCGCATCTGGGCCAGGTAGATTGCGTACGTTGAATCCTTCCCTCCGGAGAACAGGGCGGCGACGTTCATATTGATAGATATGCAATTATCTAAAATATAGTTTTGGAAGAGTATGAAGCACGGCATCGGCCAACCCCATCATGCCCCGCCTAACTCGCATCTTATCGCAGCATGCGGGCGGGGTAATAATGCCAGATTTGATAAATCTGGCTGCTGTGATGCATAGAGTGCATTTCTCCCTTTAAGCCCCGCCTGTAAGGGCCGGGTGTGGTGCGTTTCTCCAATTTCGCCAACGCACCCCATGATGTGGACGGAAATCCTTTTATAGAAGTTCTAATATTGGAGAATCAGAACCCAGAAAAAAAGGGGGTAAAATATGCAAGGAAACCAGCAACCTATTATTGTATTGAGAGAAGGAACAGAGAGATCGAGGGGCAAGGGCGCCCAGTTCAACAACATCGCCGCAGCGAAAGCCGTGGCAGATGCAGTGCGCTCGACCCTGGGACCGAAGGGCATGGACAAGATGCTCGTGGACAGCATGGGCGACGTCGTCATCACCAATGATGGCGCGACTATCCTGAAGGAGATAGACATCGAGCACCCGGCAGCCAAGATGGTCGTGGAAGTCGCCAAGACACAGGACAACGAGTGCGGCGACGGAACAACGTCGGCTGTAGTGCTGGCTGGCGAGCTCCTGAAGAAGGCAGAAGCCCTCATTGACCAGAACGTTCACCCGACAGTGATTGCCAACGGCTACAGGCTTGCGGCCGAGGAATCCATAAACATACTCAAGAAGATGGGCATGAAGGTGGAATTCAAGGACGACAAGATGCTGCGCAGCATCGCCACCACGGCAATGACGGGAAAATCCGTCGGGCCGCACAAGGACTACCTGGCCGAGATAACGGTCCGCGCGGTCAAGGCCGTTTCCGAGAAGAAGAACGGCAAGTGGGTCGTTGATATCGAGGATGTCAAGGTCGAGAAGAAGAACGGCGGCTCAATCCAGGACACGACACTGGTCGAGGGAATAATCCTGGACAAGGAAAGGGTGCACCCGAGGATGCCCACAATTGTCAAGAACGCCAAGATCGCTCTCATCGACTCGGCACTCGAGATAAAGAAGACCGAGGTCGACGCCAAGATTCAGATCACAGATCCGAGCCAGCTCCAGAAATTCCTGGACGAGGAAGAGAGGACGCTCAAGAAGAAGGCCGACATAATCAAGAAGTCCGGCGCCACCGTCGTTGTCTGCCAGAAGGGCATAGACGACCTGGTCCAGCATTTCCTGGCGAAGGAGAACATCTTTGCGGTCCGCAGGGTCAAGAAGTCAGACATGGAGAAACTGGCAAAGGCGACAGGAGCGAAGCTCGTCACCAACCTCGAGGATCTCAGGTCAAGTGACCTGGGATTCGCAGGCACGGTAGAGGAAAAGAAGATTGCCGACAGCGACATGACCTTCGTCACAGGCTGCAAGGACGCGAAGTCCGTCTCCCTGCTCATCAGGGGCGGCACCGAGCACGTGATTGACGAGGCAGAGCGCGCGCTTCACGACGCACTCAAGGTGACCGCGGTCGCAATCGAGGACGGAATATGTCTACCTGGCGGCGGCTCGATGGAGATCGAACTCTCACAGGCACTGACGAAGTACGGCTCAAGGGTCGGCGGCAGGGAGCAACTGGCCATTGAGGCTTTCTCCAAGGCTACCGAGATAATTCCCTGGACGCTTGCGGAGAATGCGGGACTCGACGCAATCGACGTTCTCATCCAGCTCAGGAGCGAGCACGAGGGCAAGAAGCACAAGTCCGCGGGAATAAACGTCACATCCGGAAAGGTTGTGGACATGGCCAAGGAAAACGTCATTGAACCGCTCAGGGTCAAGACCCAGGCAATCAATGCAGCCACAGAGGTCGCCATAATGATCCTGAGGATCGACGACGTCATCGCAGCCAAGAAGGGCGCTGGCGGACCCCCGCCGGGCGGCATGCCACCCGGAGGAATGGGCGGCGGAATGGATTACTGAGCCCAAACCCGAATAGATAATGGGCTGGTCGGAAGGCCAGCCCCAATTTCATTTTTCACAACGACTCTTTTGCCTTTTTGATTGTGCCGGATGTCGTAATGGTCCGGATGGTTATCTTCAGCTTTTCCTCGCCGACCTCATGTATTCCGTTCAACAATTCGATGGCTTTGTCCTTGTCGCAGTGTGCGCACCTCAGGATTCCCCGGTTGTTCTGGAAGGCAGTGAGCCAAGGCCGAATCTCTTCGGATTGATCAAGGCCGATGCGACTGGCTATGCGCTGGAATTCCTTGATAAGCTCCCATCGCTCGATGGCTCTGGGAGCGTCTATCTCGAATACAATGTACCTGTGCCTGTATTCCTTTACGGCCATGAATCTCAGCGGACCATGCTGATTCCGGCGCCTGAGCGTTCGTCGGCGCCCATCAGCTGCGGGCTCTTGACACCCGTGATGACGACAAGGATGTTGACGTCCCCGCGGATGGTCGGGTCCACAGTGCAGCCCCAGATTATGCGGGCGCTCGGGCTTATGCGGCTGGTGACCAGTTCTGCGGCCTGCTGGGCTTCGGCGATAGTGAGGTCCTCTCCGCCGACTACGCGGATGAGCGCGCCCTTGGACTGGGAGATGTCTATGTCCCCGAGCAGCGGCGAGTTCAGCGCCTCATTGACTGCCATTTCGACCCTCTCGCGGTCTTCGCCCGACGAGCCTATGCCGACCATTGCTACACCGCCGTTCTCCATGACTGTCATCAGGTCGCTGTAGTCCAGGTTCACCAGGCCGGGCTTTGTCACTATCTCGGTCATGCCCTTTATGGCGTTCATAAGTATCTCGTCTGCGACCTTGAAGGCTGCATCCAGGGGAAGTTTCGGAACGAGTTCCAGGAGCTTGTCGTTCTGGATGACTATGGTCGTGTCGCATTTGTTGCGCAGTTTGTTCAGGCCTTTTATGGCATTCTCCATCCTCATGTGGCCTTCGGCCTTGAACGGCATTGTGACGACGCCCATGACGAGCGCGCCTGTCCCTTTAGCAATCTCGGCGACTACTGACGCCGAGCCTGTCCCGGTCCCCCCGCCCATGCCGGCGGTCACGAACACTATGTGAGCACCGTCAAGGTAGGCGCGAATCTCGTCCTCGTTCTCCTTGCATGCGTTCTCCCCGACCTCGGGAAGGGCACCTGCGCCAAGACCCTTCGTGGCCCTCTTGCCTATCAGCATCTTCTTGGGTGCGTGCACATGTAAAAGGTGCGTTGCGTCCGTGTTGATGGCCATCATCTGCGCGCCGACCACGCCGGTCTCGTTCAGCCGGTTTATCGTGTTGGAGCCGCCGCCGCCGCATCCGATGATTTTCACATTTATCTTCAGGGCCTCAACGAGTTTTTTTAGTTCCTCGTCGTCGGGGCTCTCGTTGTAAATGCCCACGGCCTTAGAAATTTCCTGTACTTTCTTGTGCTCATCATGCCTAGCCAAAGCTTCGTCGATTATTGATTTCATTTGGTTCCCATCCCGTTTTGTATATTTGAGCCATAATGGAGTTTTACATATTTAAAATTTAGCTGTGATTATAATAAAGAACAATATAAGGGTAATATTATTAAGCTGGTTCACGGAATCTCGTCGAAAACATAATCGTTCCAAGCCCTTTTTCCGGTCAGGATCTCGGCCTCGGGGAAGGTGAGCACGGGTTTCGGGAAGGCCGCAAAATCGTCTATTGCCAGCCTGGGACAGGCTGTGGATACCCATGCGTCCAGGCCGAAACTCTCCAGTTTCTGGGGGGTGACAAGTTCAAATTCAATCAATGCCGTTTCGTAGCCCGCATCCGCGAGCATGCGATTGGAGTAAATCGCCGCCTTCTCGCGCCTCTGCCCCAGCTTGGTGGAGAGGATTATGCCTATGCTGCGGGCCTGCCTGGCCTTCTCAATCGCGGCGTGCCTCTGTCTTAGCATCCCATCGCGGAGTTCTGCGGCATCCTTCACCGCGGATGTCGCAGGGTCGGCAATCAGAACCTGTTTAGAGGTTGTCAGCGCGATCGCGATTGCGTGAAAATCACCGGTCCCGACGAACAGGAAAGAATCCACATCGTCCGCGACCGCCCGAGCGGAAGAGGCATTGCATCCCAACACCTGGCCACCCATGTAGAGCCGTGAATCTCCCTGCCCTACTTGGACGCGGAGGCCTTTGGACCGGAGGAACTCGGCCATGCCGTTCAGGTGGTGCAGGTGCTGTGCGGTGGTCAGGAGGCCGACCGCATTGCCAAGGCGGGGCAGGGCATTTTTCAGAGCGGGGTATGGATCGGCATCGGACCTGGCCTGGATGAAAAGAACGCTGTTGCGGGTCTTCACGCTGGGTATGGGCAGGTGGCCGAAGTGAACTGTGAGGTCTGCATCCGCATCCGGGATGTCGCAGGCACCGAAGCATGGTTCGCCGGATATTATGATAGTCGCGCCGGTTTTCTCTGACAGCGCCGAGGCTACACCGGGCGCCCGTCTCTTCAGACCTTCGGGAAACTGAAGGAGCACTTTTCTGCACCCCCTGTCTCTGATCGTGGAGGCAACCCGGTCCAGCTCGAAGTCGAATTCCTCCTGCATCATGCACCCCCGAGGATTTCTTCCATGTCCGCGAACATCGAATCCACCATCTGCTTTGTGACGTGGGGCATGACCACGAGCCTAAGGCTCGGCGGGTTCCGGGCGACGGAGACCTTCCACCCCCTCCTGTCCAGCGCTTCCTGCATCCCCTTCGGGTCAGCTACACGCAGGCAGAGTATGTTCATCACGGGCTCGATGACCGGCTCCAGGCCCATCTTCCGAGCCCTGGCCAGGGCATGTGCGGTGACGTCCATGCAGTCGCTGACAATCCGAGTGTACCCTTCCCTGCCCAGGGAGCGCATGGTCGCATAGGTCGCGGCAACAGCTGCGCTGCATCTTGTTCCAGACAGCGCGGATAGCTGGCCCAGCGTGTCGAGGTAAGGCGCGTCCTTGTGTATCGTCCTGAACCATTCCCTATCCCTGACCAGCAATGCCCCGGAGGGCACGGTCGACATACCCATCTTGTGCGGGTCCGCCGAGATGCTTGTCACTCCGCCGACCGAAAAATCGAAATTCGGAATCTTGTGCCCCAGTTCTCTGAGGAAAGGGAGAACGAAACCGCCGAAGGCCGCATCGACATGAAGGAAAACACCCTCCGGCACGATGCCGGCCAGCGCCCCGATGTCATCAACGACGCCGAGCTCGGTCGTCCCTGCTATGCCGACCACTGCGGCGACGTCCTTGTCCATCATTCTTGCAGCCAGGTCTATGTCCACTGTGTAATCTTCGTTGAGGTCCACGACCACCGGCACCATGCCGAGAATGTCGCATGCCTTGTGGAACGAGAAATGGACGCTCTTTGGAAATACCACCTTCTTCCTGTGGGTGACGTTCCTGGCTATCCAGAGGGCCGTGATGTTGGCCTCGGTGCCTCCACTGACTATCCCGCCGGCAATCTTGCCGGAGCCCCCCAGCAAACCAGATAGTTCGTCGATGACCTGTTTCTCGAGGGACAGCGTCCCGGGGTACAGCCCCGCATTCCCCAGGTTGGACTCGATGAACATGGCGTGGGCCTCTTTGGCCAGGTCCAGCGGCTTGGTGCACATGGAACTCAATACGCGGCCGTCGGAGAAACCGTAATCAATTGCCAGCGCCGCCTCGAGGTCGGCCATGATCTTCTCCCTAGGCTCTCCCGCGGGCCTCATGCGGTTACCGTCCCTGCTCTATCAGCATGCGCTTTTCGACCGAAGCCGCTATGTGCCGGACCGTGTTCATTTCGGAGAGGCCGGGGCACAGGATGTCCGTGCCGTTCCTCACCAGGAATTCCAGCAGCCCGGGCGTTGAAACCAGGTCCTCCGATATCACGGCAATGGGCTTGGCTCTCGAAGCGAAAACAGGCCCGAGCGCCTTTTCCAGGGCCTCGGCAGAGTGGCGGACCCACTTTCCCTGCTCTGCGCCCATCATGAGCTTTCCGAGGGAGTTCAGGTCGAGAGCGAGAACGTCAGCCAACCCGGCCAGCGAGTCAAGGAAGTACAGGTTGCTCGGGTACATCACCCTCAGCCATATCTCGGGCTTCGCAGCTGCGGGCAGCCCGAATTTTATCTGCCTGACGGTTCGGGCCATTTCTTCCGCGCTTCGGATGCCGGGTATGAGGAGGCCGGGCTGCATTCCGTTGCTCATTATCGCATCGAACGCTCCTGCAAGCCCGCCCATCGCCTGGGCCGAGGTCTCGCCAACCTCGATGATGAAAGATGATGCTCCGAACCTGCGTTTGGCTTCGGCAGAGAAGGATGCCACGCCCTTCGCGACATCGGGCGCTGACAGCTGGATGCCGGTCGCCAGGATGCCGTCCGCATATGCATCGCCGATCGAACCCATGTCACTGATGCCGGATGCTGAAAGGAACAGCCTCGCCGCAACCACGGGCGCAGGAGCTGCCTGCACAGGATGCTTGGCCGGTTCTAGGAGGCTGATGCTCTGTTCCCTGGGCGGTATCTCGGGTTTCGAGCCTGCGTCCGAGGACAACGCCGCGGAGCAGACGACCGGCCTTGAGTCCACGAAGCACACAGTGCACATCACCAGCCCCCGGGTCTCCCTCATGAACGACATGATGCCATTGAGACCGGCCATCATCTCCCCGCTGAGTTTCTCCTCCCCCGTGAAATCCGAAGAAATCTCCACTTTCGCCGGGCCTCGGTCTTTCATGATGAACTGGTAGTTCTGCGCCCTCGTTTCGGTCCTGTCGGGCTTTCCCTCGGCTCCGAATTCTATGACATCGCCCGATATCGTGGAATCGTACAGGCCCTCAGGGAGCCCGAAAACCGCCCTGGCGTGTATATCAAATCCTTTCTTCCTGAGCTCCACGGAGACTTCCGAGTCGAGCACTTCCCTGACTATTACCGCGGGCAGATTGTTATCTTCCAGCTTCCCCATGTTGCCCCTGAGCCATTTCAGCCAACATTGCTTTATCCCTGCCAGGACATCCTCGCCGCCGGAGCCGTACAGCGGGGCAGCGGCAGCGCCGTGAATGCTGGTGGCGGTCATTGACACGGTCGAGCCTATCGCGTGGTTGGAGGCGAGTATCTCCATCTCGTGGTTCCAGTTCATCCTGACTCTCCCGAACAGGGCCTTCACGCTGCGCCAGCTGGCCTCGGGGTCCTCCGCCCCGGACCTGTGCAAATCCAGCGTGGCGGCTATCTCGGGTTTCTTCAGGTAATCGGAGAACGCGATCGGCGTGACCACGAATCCCCTGGCTACCGGGAAGCCCGCCCTCACCAACGAGGCCAGGCCTGCGCCCATTGAGCCGGATGCAGATTCGTTGAGGCATCCGAGATCGCTGAAGTTCAGTACGCTTGCCATCGCATTGGGCAATGCAGGGTCGGGTAAAAAAGATTTGCCGCCGTAATCTCATCGTTTCCAGAATGTCGATTACGGCGGAAATTCATTGGGAATGGTTGTTTTCACATTGACTACCCATGGCGAACGCCTTTATTTTCCATCCGAAGTCCTGCTGGACATTCGGAACGGTTCAGCGCCGGCGTTCACCGATTGATGTCAAACTGTTGCGAGCAGCATGGCGCTGATTCAGCTGGAAGATGGTGCCGCGCCATCGTCGAATGCTTTTTCAGCATCCGAAGCCTGCTGGCGCTTAGAAAGTTGTGAGGCGCATTCAACATTTTCAATATCGGAATCCCGATATCCGAGACATATACATGGGGGGGCGTGGGTACCTGAATGTTGCCGACCAAAACATATCGTTGGCTACACCAATTGCTGGTGCTGGCTAGTGTTTTGGATTTTCATCCGAGTCTTTCTTCAATCGTTTGGGCTTACTCGGTTGCAGGTAATTCTCATCCGACACCAGGGATTTGCCTGTCTTTTTCTCGATCGCCTTCCTGGTGTCCCTGGCTATAGTGCCACCATCGGCAGCCGATTCCTTGCATTCCTCAAGCCCTTCGGAGCCCTTAATTATCGTAATGTCGGTCGTGGCTTTCTCGCCAATCATGGTCAGGATGAGTTCCCAATCAGTCATGTGGTCCCGGAGGTTCTGGTTGGGCTTTTCGAGGTTCTTGAAATCTCGGTATTCTTTTACGGTTTTACCGAACGTGGCCTTCGTTATCTCGTTGGTGAGAATTGCGAATTCCAGCTCTTCTTCGATTCCCCTCTTCTTCCATTCTTCAGTCAGGTCCTGTCTTATAGCGATTCCCCGGAGCCTTTTTTCAATCCAATTCTTTGGGTAGCCCTTCATCTCATAATATTGCTTTATGCGGTCCTGGGCAATTTCGGGATTTTGTATCTCCTCAACGCGCTCATACCCGACCTGGGCCAGCCACTGCTTGAACGGCTCCGCTTTTGGAGAGGGAATTGATTGGATTATTCTGAACATATTCTTTGTTGTGGTGCAATCCGTTGCTCGTAATTTGCCATCCCCGGCCGGAATTTTCAACTGTCCGATTTTTTCGGACACTTCAAATCCTTCATCTGATAATTTTTTTTTAAGGTCGTTCCAGTATTTCCTGGGCCTCTGACTTTCAGTCAGAGCCTCAACAATGTCAATTATCGAGAACCACCATTCATCATTGAACCAGGTCCTTCGTATCAACTTTCCCTGAAACACAACCAATGCTTTTTTCGGGCTCATAAACTCACTTATGCGTACTGGGTATGAAGCATGAATGATATAAACACTACCCGGAGGTGAGCGAAAGTAAACTACCAGCCCCTAAACAGGCGAGGCAAAGCCTCGTCTTAACGCTAACCAAGTATGGTTAGCGAAAGTGGCTGGCGTTTCTGGTTTGCATCAATGCCAGTGGATTCGGGGCTGTATGTTTACCATAGGGCAGTT
>DAJR01000042.1 GCA_002496385.1 Methanomassiliicoccales archaeon UBA147
TGCCCTATGGTAAACATACAGCCCCAAATCCACAGGCATTGATGCAAACCAGAAACGCCAGTCCCTTTAAGGGCTGGTAGTTTACGCCCTATTGCCCCATGTCCTGCTGGAACTTCTGAGCAACCACCATTGCCAATTTCTCATAAGTTACTGGTATTTGGATGCCCAGTTCTCCAAAATCCGCTTGATAGGTATGATATCCGAACATGGCACTGACCGTATCGCCCGTTTCCTTGATATCGACAATGGCCGGAACCAGAGCCCCCATGTTCTCCATGAGGCCGGTATCTGTAATGATGTTCAACGGGAACTGCCCGCGCTTGGGGAATTCAAAGCTCCAGATCTCCTTTGCCTCCTGTGTGCTGAATACCTCGATATTGATTTCATAAATATACGGAGTGAATGATGTGCCTTTTATGCCTTTGTCAAGGAAGATTCCGACACGCCCAACAATAACATAATCGACACCCAATGCCTTGCCAAGGTCCTTCATCTGGCCAAGGGCATCCATTGTGGTGAAGGAAATATCCTTCAAATTATGTGGCGTTGCTATGTAATCTCCTCGCAGCCTCTGCTTGGACTTTTCCGAATATTTCAAATTTTTATAGGCTGTGCTGTTGACAACCTCAGAGAAGGGGATGACGGTCATTCCAGGGATTCCGGAAAAATGTTTGTGTGTAGCATCTGCCAGGAGGCCAATGGTCTTTCCCAGCAGGTTGAGCATTCCGCTCCATTTCGCTTTATCATAATAGTCCCAGGTTCCGGTGAACCCGGCTATAGCCATCTTTCCTGGCTTGAGGTCTGACCGGTCGATTGTGGCAGGTATGCCCATCGCCTTTCTCTGGGCAAATGAGTGCAACTGAGTGGTTCCAATAAATTTTCCGATGAATCCAGCTCGTTGCTCTGGCGTATCGATAGGGTTGGCAGTTAAATCTACTTTCTTCTTGATAAATCCTTTTTTTCCCATGTTTAATCTCCCAAATGCTGAAATACCAAATAAATATTTAAATATTTGTGAGGCACGAGATTATTTGTCTCCGCTGCATCTCTTTCATGAGAATATCTCCCGGCACGCACATCTCGGGCGTCATTACACCCCGTTCTTTGATGGTGCCATCCACAATCATCTGCGCGATTATGCTGGTCGGGTAGGCGGTCGTGCGCATCATTGCGGTGATATTGTTCTTTCTGTCGAACCTGTCGACGATGTCGATGTTCTTGGTGGCCTTTTTCCGCCCGATCCTTCCGGACGCGGTGACCCTGACAAGGACAAGGTCCTCGTCCTTCCCGCTCAGCGTCTTGACAATCTGGCCTTCCAGTACCTTTCTTGGGGTGATTCCGGGCGCTATCTCGTCCTCGTCCGCGAGGCCCAATTTCAGTATCGAGCGGAAGATGACCGCATGGCCAGGGTACCGAATGGTCTTGTAATCCAGCTTCTTGATTTTGCCTCTGAATATCTCCGGCAGCCAGGCAGCGCCGCCTGAAGTGGTGAACGCCTCCAATTGCCCGAGGCCCTTGAATTCAAGGCATTCGACTTCCTCCATCGGGTCGACCAGGGTTATTTTGCCGTTTCTCAGGACCTTGCATTTCTCCTTGTACTCGTTGATGAGGCCGCCAACCGAGAACACTAGCTGGTAGTTCAGCGGGGGTTTGGGGTTCTGAGGCAGCCCTCCGACCCGGATGGTGAGCTCGTCCACCGAGCCGAATTGAGACGCGAGGTGCGCGCCGAGCACATCGGCCATCCCCGGGGCGAGGCCGCAGTCGGGGAGGCAAAGCACGCCCGCTTTCTTTGCCTGTGCGTTGAAAGCCAACTGGCTGCTAACAATGTCGTCATTGCCCCCAAGGTCGCAGAAATGGGCGCCCGCGGCTATGGCTTTCTTCATGAATCCCAGATTGTAACGGTAAGGCAGTGCGACCACCACCGCATCAGCGTCCTTGATGTGCCTGTCCATCCTCTTGTCATCCGCGTCGAGGCAATGGACATCGATATCCAGCCATTTCTTCAGAGAATCGCATGCCTTCGCATTTGCATCGATAACAGATAGGCAATCCCTTCCGCGGCTCTGCACAAGGTCATGGGCGACAGCCCGCCCCATCATGCCTGCGCCTAACACAAGGAATTTTTTCTGGGACATGTTTTGGCTCCGGTGCCTTGCGGCGGTCACTTCAGGAAACCCTGGGGCAGGAAGAGCGGTGTGGCATAGACCTTGCTGAGCTTGGCCTTCCCGATGCTGGGGTCGTCCTTGGCTTCTTCGGTGAAGAAATTATAATCCTGCTTTATGGATTCGTAATGTCCCTGCTCTGTTGCCGCCAGATACCTGAATAGCTTGCCTTGTTTCGGGTTCTGCTCCGCGAGATATGTGTAAATGTCACATGCGTTGCGTTCGTTCTGCATGCCGGTCTCAAGGGCCTCCAGGAAACTGTCAACGGTCTTGACATCCGCGACGCTCTCGAACGGCGGAAGTCCCTTTGGTATCGTGTACTTTGCGCTGCCGAACATGCTCTTGTGAAGCTTCAGGAGCGCCTCCCTGTGGAGTTTTTCATCGTTTGACAGGGCCAAGAACTTCGCCTTGACCAGATCGTTTGGGTCGAAGACCTTTGCCAGCGTCCAGTAATAAGTGCTGGCCACATCCTCGGAGTGAATAGCATAGCCGACGATCTCTTTCACGCTCAGCGCTTTCAGTTTTTTCTTCAAATCTGCTTTCATAAATATAGGAATGGGGCGGCGTTATTTAAAGATAACTCAGAATCACGATCCCCCGGGATATTGTATGTCCTGGCATGGATGCAGGACGGTTCAGATGACGCCCTTCAGAAAACCCCTCAATAAATCGGATATCGGATATTTGGACTGCTCTCCGGATTTCATGTCCCTCACGGTCACCGAAGCCTCGGCTATCTCCTTCTCACCTATGATTATCGCCTTCTCCGCTCCGGCGCTGTTGGCATAAGCCAGGGCTTTGGAGATGTTCCTGCCCATGAGGTCCATGTCGGATTGTATGCCGGCCGACCTCAGCGTGCGGAGTATGTCCAGGGCCTCAGCCCTGGCCTTTTCTCCGATGGGGATTATATAGGCCTGTAGGCCAGGAATCGGAATCTGAATGCCGGAACTCTCCATGGCCAGCATGATTCGGTCGAACCCGAAAGCGTATCCTGTCGAATTCACCGGCTCGCCGCCGAACAGCTCTGCAAGACTGTAAGCGCCCCCGCCGCATATCTGCTTCTCCGCGCCCAGGCAGGGCGCGTCTATCTCGAACACCATCCCCGTGTAATAATCAAGGCCCCTGGCGACCGAGAAATCCACAGTGCAGTTTTTGAAACCGTAAACAGCCAGCCTCTCCAGTATTCCCCCGAGGTAATCCATGCCGGAGATGTCCGAGCCAGCCAGCTCCCTCGCTTTGTCCAGGGCTTCGGCGCCGCCCTTCAGCCCTATTATGGACATGAGCCTTTCCTGCTCGGCTTTTGCCACGCCGAGGCCGTCCAGTGTCCTGCCCAGTGCCTCGAAGTCCGCCTTGTCGATAAGGCGTCTGCAGGCTGCTTGGTCATCGCCTTCCACTCCGATCTTACCCAGAAGGCCTTTCAGAATGTCCAGGTTGCCGATTCGGACAACAGTGTCCTTCAGGCCGATGGATTCAAGGCTCCACAGGGCCAGGGCTATGACCTCCGCGTCAGACTCCATGGAAGGCGCGCCGATGAGCTCGGCGCCGAACTGGAAGAACTCCCGGTACCGACCGCTCTGCGGGCGCTCGTACCTGAAGACATTTCCGAAGTAAAAGACCTTGACTGGCTTGGCGCGGTTCTGCAGCTCATTGACATAGAATCGCATGACCGGCGCGGTAAGCTCCGGCCGCAGCGAGATGTCCCTGTCGCCCTTGTCCTTGAAGGCGTACATCTCATTGACAATCCCCTCTCCAGACCGTTCCACGAACAGAGCCGTATCCTCGAACATGGGCGTCATGACCTCGCCGAACCCGAAAAGCTCGGCGGTGGACCTGAGCCTTGCCTCGACAAACCTGCGCTTTGCCATCTCCTCCGGGCCGAAATCGCGCGTGCCGCGGGGGCGTTGGAACTCTGTCATAATGAGGTCAATATTGTATGGTCATAAAAGAGTTTGCGTGGGGTTTTTGAATTTTAGTTAACTAAGGGAGAGA
>DAJR01000045.1 GCA_002496385.1 Methanomassiliicoccales archaeon UBA147
CTTTAGGGGCTGGTAGTTTACTATATTCTCCTTGGCTCCATCGCCCGAATCAGCGTGGTCAAAAGCCCGTTCACCGGCGTCGGAATCCCAGCATCTCTGCCATACCTGGAAATCGCCCCGTTCATCTGCATTATCTCGGTCCTGCGGCTGTTCTCTATGTCCCGGCGCATGCTGCAGACATTGTTGGCAGTTCCCATGGCCACGGTCTTTATTTTCTCCAGAGCGATTTCCCCGTCAAGAGTGATTCCCCTGGTAAAGGCCACCTCAATACTCTCCGTCACTATGCAATCGATGAGGGGGGCCAGTTCCTTGTGCAAAACAATTGCCCTGTTTTTCTCTCTTAGAAGAGTGGCGATGGGGTTGATGGCCCCGTTCACTATCGCCTTGTACCAGATGTCCCTGTCTATGTCATCGGATACGGCGGTCTCGAACCCCGCCCGGCTGAGAATCCCAGACACCGTTGCCGCATCATCCGAGCCGCCGACCGTTGTATAACTCTTTCCGGTGTGCTCCACAACCCCGGGCGCGCGGTGTATGGCCCCCTGGCTCGTTATTCCGATGACCAATCTGGCTTCCGGAAGGGCATCGCGCAGCACCTCGGCATTGCCCAGTCCGTTCTGGAGGCTGACCAGCACTGTGCCCGGCGACATCAGTTTCCTTATGTCCTCCAGGGCTGCCTCCGTGTCATAGGCTTTGACTGTCAGGAAAAGGATGTCGGGAGCTTCCAATCCTGCGGTGGAAGTCACCGCCCGCGGGTGGACATGGAATTCGCTCAGGCCAGTGATGGCCAGCCCGTTTCTTTCTATGGCTTCGGCATGCAGTCTTCTGCACACGAGCGTCACGTCATGCTCCCTGGCCAGATGGGCACCGAACAGGCTGCCTATAGCCCCTGCCCCTAGGACCGTGATCCTCAAAGCGCGGACCTCCGCATTGCGGTGGCCTCGATGTGGGCAAGTCTGAGAGGTTCGGGAATCTTCAGCCTGGAGGCTTTGATTGTGATCTTCACGGCGCTGGGCATTGAGATGCCATGGCCGGGGGAAACGTAAATCGGCTTGGCCCTGGGCGATGTACTCAGCTCCGCACCTATCTGCCTCCCGTTCAGTCTGATGGGTGTCGCGGCCTTGAGGTCCCTGCAACTGTTCGAATCAACCTTTCCGCAGAGAAGGGTTTTTGCTGCGCCGATAGAGGGCAAACCGCACTCAACCCCGGCATGGCATGCAAGCCCGAAGGCGTGAGGATGAAGTATTCCGTTTCCGTCCAGCATCAGAATTGCATCATCACCCGCTTCCTCGATTATCGGTTTGAAAACAGACATCTCCCTGAAACCCAGGTAAGTCGGGACGTAGGGCCAGTTTATGCTCACTTCCGCCCTAAAGGTTTTGACGACTTTTTTATTGTTGATATTAAATAAAATTCCCGCCCCGAACGCCCTGGTCCCGATGTAGGTGGCGTCCAGGCCCAGAATGTGTTTCGGCAGCTCATCCGGGTCTTCCAGCCTGACCTTCCCGGCCAGGTTTTTCTGCAATTCCCTGGCTTTCCTCAGGGGGAACGTCGTTTTAAAGTCGTTAAAAAATATATTATCAAAATTATATATTTTTTCATTTTTAACTTTCACCCCCTCGTCGGCCAGCATCTTGATCTTGCTTGGAAGCCCATAGGCAAATCCCCCGAGCCCGCCGCCCAAGTAGACGACCCGGTGGCACGGCATCTTTATCGGCGGGGCGTAGGTGTTCAGCATGACGCCGACCGCGCGTTTGGCTATGTCATCCCCCAGGGCCCTGGCGACCGCGCCATAGGTGGTCACCCTGCCCTTCGGCACCTGGTTCACGAGATTGGCGCACTCCTGATAAAGGTCGATTGGCATAGACGGGCAAATCAATCGAATCCTATTTAATCATTCTGGGAATGATTGAACATGTCCTCGCCCACATACCACGACTTTTAAGTCTGCGGATAAGGGCGCTTTTAAACAGTTTTGCTGCGAGGACTTGTTCAATTAAAGTGCTCCCCCCGATATTTTCATGCTCCAAGTATTTTGAATCAACCTGAATGACCAGTTCATCTATTCAAATTCATGTCATTCAGGATGAAAACAGCTAGAGGATACCCCATGCTTTAGCTTGGGGTGCACTCATTTCCGAAAAGGCCGATATATCCGAGCCAAGCTTCACCAGATTGAGCGTCGGTAGTTTACTTGATTAACTTTCGAAGCTGTTTCACAACCGGTGGCAGATCGCTATGTACCGTGTCCCAAACAATATCCAAATCCACGTCGAAATAGCCATGAATTAAACGGTTACGAAGGGCAACCATGTTCTTCCATGGGATATCGGGGTGCTTTGTTCTGTATCCCTCCGATACTTGGTTGGCCGCTTCGCCAACAATTTCAAGAAGTCGGATAATGGATAGCGCCAGTTTCTCATCATCTTGAAGATCTTCTTTTGTACATTCCGACAGAAAATCGATGGATTTCTCAGCCGCTTCCAAGATATGCTTGATTAAAATTGAATCGTCACGCAGCATACTGTACCACCGCAGTTGCCAGCACGCGGTCCCTGAAATGTCTGCTCAGGTCTTTGGGTGTGCGTAAATCAACTTTATAACCGCCAATCAGAGCGGAGAGTTCCCTCTCCATATCGAATATCTTGAAATAACCCGGTGTGTGACCCGGTTCGAATTCAACCAACACATCGATGTCGCTATCCGGCCTGAAATCTTCTCGTAGAGCAGAGCCGAAAAGCGCAAGTTTACTTATGTGATGCTTCCTGCAGAATCTCGCAACGTCCTTTTTCGGGAATTCGATATTAGCCATGGCAACTCTCCTAAGTATTGTATTGAAGCAGGTGTTTAAATAATTATCGACAGACAAACTACGAAGGCCGATAAATCATGGCCGGACTCTTCTCAGCCTCAGGTATTCCGCTTTCCTCTCGCCCTTCTGCCGCCCGAGCAGAATTTCCTTCTTGACGCCGTGGGCCAGCCTCACCGCGCGGCTTATCTCGGCCCACATGCCCACATAATTCTCCGGTATCGAATGCACGAGGTACTTGGCATGGTTGGTCTCCGGGTCGCCTGTGTAAGCCCTGAAGTGGGAGCCGTACTTGAAGCCGGTCTTCACCAGTATCCCCCTCTGTTTCAGGTCGGCATAGATCTGCAGGCGCAGGTCGAAGTCCGGCTGGGCTTTCCTGGCCATGCCCTTGAGGGTTTTGACGGTGATGAACTTCCCGGTGTTGGCGCTCCTGACCTTTATCAGGCCCCTCTCCATCAGAAAAGCTGTTTCCAGGAGAGAGAGGTGAAGCGCCGAGCCCACGAGCTTCCCGAAGAACTCTATGCCGTGGAGCATCTGCGCCTCGCAATTGTCAAGCACCAGGACCCTGTCCCTGAGCAGCAGCGCCTCGGCGACCATTCCCTTGGCGTCGGTCTTTACCTGGCCCTGCGGGGTCATCATCTTGGTCTTGTAGTATGTTATGTCCCCCTCCTCGTCCACGACCGCGAGCAAGAGCTCTTTCTTCATGTTCCTCACTTTCTCGATTATATCGGAGAGTATTGAAATGTCAAACTCCCCCCTCTCGGAAATCGCCAGCACCCAGTATTTTGACGGGTTCTTGTTCGGGATACCGCCTCTCGGAAGCACCCTGAAGGTGAGGGGGGGGGTGCCTTTCTTGACGACATAGCCGCGCTGCCTCAGGTCCCGGTAAACTATGTAATCCACATCGAAATTCGCGGTCATCTTGTGGCCGAGCCTGAACAGCTTGTCCTGGTTCTGAAGAGCGCCCGACCTGTAGACCTTCAGTTTTCCCGCCTCGGTGAGATAAATAGCTTCCAGGAGGTCCAGTTTGAGCGCCCCGCCGGACTGCGGCGCGCCGAAATAACCCTTCGTGTAAAGCTGGCTCGCCTCTTTCTGTTCGTCGACGATTATGTCATCGCCCTTAAGTTTGCCTGGCATGGTAACCCCGCCCAAGTGCTTCATCCATTTAAATTATGTCCCGCGCGGCAAATCATTTATTCGCGAGGCCGATACAGGCCTCATGCGCGAGACGCGGCAACTGCCGAATTCATCGTTCGTAAGGGGCTCGCTGCCCATGAGCTGCGCCATGTGCCAGCAAGGCTCGAAAATGGTCCTTCTTGTCACCGGGATTTGCGGCCATGACTGCTATTACTGCCCCCTGTCGTCCAAGAAGAAGGGAAAGGATGTCACATATGCCGACGAGAAGCAGGTGGAATCCGATGCCGATGTTCTATTCGAGGCGAGGAGCATCCGCGCCCGGGGGACCGGCATAACGGGAGGCGACCCGCTGATGGCGATGGAGAGGACATTGCATTACATCCGATTGCTGAAGAAGGCCTTCGGGAAGAAACACAACATACATCTCTACACTGCCACGCCCGACCTCAAGAAGATAAAATTGCTGGCCGAAGCCGGCCTTGACGAGATACGTTTCCACCCTCCCCCGGAAAAATGGGCCGGGCTTGAGGGAACTGCTTACCCCGAAGCCATTGGCCTGGCGCGGGCCCTCGGAATGAGGGCGGGCATCGAAATTCCGGCCATCCCCGGGCTTGAGGGCGAGATTATCCAAATGGCGAAAGCAGCCGAAATCTCGGGGGCGCAGTTCGTCAACCTCAACGAACTGGAATTCTCCGAGCCCAACTGGGATGCGCTCCTTTCCAGGGGCTTCAGGATAAGGGGAGACACATCCTGCGCGGTCAGGGGCAGCGAGGAAACGGCCCTGAAGATTCTGAAAGGCCTTGAAGGAAAGTTGATCGTTCATTATTGCTCATCCAGCTTCAAGGATGCGACCCAGCTGCGCAACCGGCTGCTGCGCCGGGCAAGGAACACCGCGGCCGGGCTTGAGATAATCACCGAGGACGGCACCTTCCTCAAGGGCGTCATCGAGATAGCGGAGCCGGAAAAAATGATTCGCTCCCTAAGGAGGAGATACGGCATACCTGCAAAGCTGGTACGATTTGACCGGGCCGCAGGCAGAGTGGAGATCGCCGCATGGGTGTTGGAACAATTGGCATCCGAGATTCCCGGTGCGAAGTTCCTGGTATGGGAGTATCCCACAGCGGACCGGCTGGAGGTCGAGAGACAGCCTCTGTGACCAGGCGCAAATTAACATATTCACATTAATATGTGTTAATCAATAATAATTTATTTATATAATGAACACAATTCACCTCCGGTGATAAATGATGGGTAGTGAAGCGAATTATCCGCCGCCGCCGATGCCGGTGGCTGCGCCTAGAGAAAGACCGTTCGGAGTAACAATTTTAGCGATACTCTATGCGATCGAGGGGCTGTATTGCCTGTTGGCCGCTTTTGTGGTGAAATGGGCCATGGACCTGCTTCCGATAGACCTTGCCGGTCTTCCGATGGTGGGCAACATGCTCGACACCGTGGAACTGTGCCTGATGATAGTACTGATAATCATCGCCATATTCTACTTCCTCGTAGCAATGGGAATGCTCAAGGGGCAGAACTGGGCGAGGAGAGTCGGCATAATATTCGCCATCATCGGACTTATCAACGTACCGATCGGAACGATAATAAGTATAATCATTCTGATATACTTGTTCAAGGCAGACGTCAAAGCGTACTTTACCAAGTGATCAGCCTGATTCAGAGAATGCGGCTCCGAACGGGGCCGCTCCCTTTTCATTTTTAAAATCCGGCCTGCATATTTCTCTGTACTTGCATAATTCGCAATATCCCAATTCCTCGGTCCTGGCGAAATGGGTGATGGGCCTCGGGATGTTGTTCGCGACATCCTCGCACTTCGATTCGATGAGCTTGAGTTCCGAGAGTATCTTGTTCTTCATCTCCAGCGGGTTGACCAGGCGCCCCTCCACCTCGATCGGTTTCTCCGAGGGGTAGGTCAGGTACTGCACGACGCCGACCGTCGATTCCAGAGGTATGCCCATCACATCGTTCGCATAGAACAGGTAGGCCTGGACCTGCACTATGTTCTGGTCCCTGTGGGGCTTGCCCGACTTCCATTCGACCAGGTAATAACGGCCGTCGCGGTAACCGAACACGAGGTCGGGTTTTGCATAGGCCTTCTTCCCCTCGATTCGGAACTCCCCGTAGCCCGGCGGGTCTATCAGCCATTTATTCCTGACCCCCGGAGGCATGTCCTGCATCATGCTTAGCCATTTCGAGCCGAAGAACGTTGTCATGCTGGTCTTGATCTGGCCGTGAACCTTCTCCCTCTCGCCGTCAGTCAGTGATATCCCCAGACGCTTCTCTATCAGGGGCTTGTTCCGAACAAGTATCTCGAACTTGTTCACTGCCATTTCCTTTGCATCGGCGAGGCCGATGACGTTACCGTTTATCTGCAGTTCCTTGAGGATTTCGGCAATGGTCTGGTGGACCGCGTTGCCCAGCTCGAACGGGACCCGGGACAGCTGTTGGAGCTCCAAGATGAGGTTCTTCTCGTGACCGGGCGCGAATCTTTTTGCGTAATATTCATACCAGTACATCCTGAGACAGCTGCGGAGAGTGTTCATGCGGGAGAACGACCATCCCGGCTCCCAGGAGAACGGGTATTTCCTCTGTTCCATGATATTCCGGCCGTCACATGAGATGGTTCCACTTAATCTTTGCGAGAAGTCAATATAGATACTTTAATCGAAAAAGCATATATACAATGATGATATTGCTCAGTTAATACTTCGAGTCTTGTAAAGTTGGTACCCATATGAAGGGAGGGAGACATATTTCCAATCCTGCAAAGAGTAGAAATCACCTCGGCAGAAGCAATTCCGATCCCCGCAGCCATTCCACCGGCGGCCTTACCAACGGCCTTGGCGGGAGAACCAACGGTATGACCAATGGCCTTGGCGGAAGAACCAACGGACTTACCAACGGCCTTGGCGGAAGAACCAACGGACTTACCAACGGCCTCGGCCGGACCAACGGGCTCACGAACGGCCTGGGCAGCGGAGGGCCTGTCATGCGCTCCCGCAGGATGGACGACAGCGCCATCTCGCCCTTCAGGATTTCACTGATCATTGTCGTGGCATTCATAATATTGGTCCCCTCGTCCTTTCTGCTTGTCTCGCAGAATGAGGCAGCCTATTCCGGCATCAGGGTCGACGGCGACTTCTCGGACTGGGACGATTCCACGATGTATCCTGATTCGGAACAGCATGCTGTCGCATCCCTTGACATTGTCACTTGTTCGATCGGGACGAACGATGCGGGCAGTCTTTTCCTCTATGCCGCGGCCAGGGACAATTGGATGTCCGCAAACAACGCGGACGGCCTGATGGCCTTCATCGACTCCGACGGGAACCCGGCCACCGGATACGCCGTGCGTGGCTTTGGCGCCGACTACCTCGTCGACGTGTACGGCTGGAACGGTGCGATACAAGGCAAGCGCCTCGGGGTATTCAGCGGCCAGGACCAGCTCAACTGGAGCGCCTGGAACTGGCGGGGGATAAATGCCGCATTCACGCTCACAGAGTTGGAAATTGGTATTTCCAACACCGCGATTCAGATGCAGCCGGCACACAGCATCCTGTTCATGACGGTGAGGGGCGATGCCCCCGCGGACATCTGCGACGCCGCGATAGGTCTGGGCAAGGGCTCCCTTGCGGTCAAACAGATTTCAGGAGATCAGAACGGGATATTAACCTCAGACCAGGCCATGACCCTGGAGCTCAGCGCCACCGGCTCAGCCGTCGAAGTCACCTCCGTCGATTTCGCATATTCAGGGATTGCCGCGCCGACGGTCTCCGGGCTTCCTGTCACGGTACAGCCCGGCACGCCCGTGACCCTGTCTGTCACATCCCCCCTGGCCGGACTCAACGGCGGGACATTCGTGGAACTCGGTGTGTCGAGCGTCACATGCTCCGGCGTCCCGACAGTCCTGGGCGAGACGTTCGCCGCCTATGCCCATTCAGCACCCGGTACGATAAGGATAGACGGGGCGTTCGCGGACTGGAACGCAGTGCCGAAGTCCACCGACCCCGCAGACGTCGGAAACCCGAACATCGACATTGTCCAGCATGCCGCGGTGAATTCCACGCTGTCCGCGTTCTTCTATCTCAGGGTGAGCGCCACCGGAAAGATGATGGGCGGCAGCAGCGTACCGCAGGCCCGCTCCGTTACCACGCCCGGCCCGGTCGAGCCAGGGCAACCCGGCACACCATCGCCCCTGCCCAAGGTGACCGGCGAGGACATCACGCGAATTTACATTGACACGAAAAGCGGCGGCCAGAGCATCGGCGGGATAGGTGCGGACTACATGGTCGAGATAAAAGGCAAGAACGGCCGCATCACAGGCCGCACGCTGTACTCGCTTCCAGGAAAAACCTTCGTCATGAACATCGACGCAGCCAACAACCTCGGAGAGCTGGAAGTCGGCGTGCCGCAGGCGAATATCGGCCTCACCGGCAACCTGTCATATTTCATGGAGAGCACGGACTGGGGGGGCGGTTCGGACAGGACCGCGGTGGCAAGCACAGCATCGGTTGGCGGAACGAGAGGCGGGGGCTCCGGCACCGTCGGGGACCCGTACATGATTGAGAACGTGGACGAGTTGCAGGCCATGAACAACAACAAGGCGGCGCACTACGCGCTGAAGAACGACATTGACGCCAGCATCACATCCACCTGGAACAGCGGGGCGGGGTTCGTGCCGGTTGGAACAAGCGCAACCAAATTCACGGGAAGCCTTGACGGTCGGGGCTACACAATCACCGGGCTGTACATCAACCGCCCAAGCACCAATTATGTGGGACTGTTTGGTTATATTGGCAGCGGAAGCGTGGTGAAAAACGCGGGATTGGTTGAGGTCAGCATTACAGGAAATAATTATGTAGGCGGACTCGTGGGATGCAACTCTGGCCTCGTGTCCTATTCTCACGCCACTGGAACGATTAAAGGGCTCGATAGTATAGGGGGGCTCGCAGGCTATAATGCGAACACTGTTGAAAAATCCTACTCGAAGGGAACCGTGACCTCCACCGGGACGACAGGATATGTTGGTGGACTTGTGGGATATAACGACGGAGGCTTTGTCGATCAATGCTATGCATCCACCACCATATCTGGTTACAACTACATCGGAGGTTTGCTCGGTTACAACAGTTATGGAACTATATATGACTCTTATTCAATGGGAAGTGTGAAAAGAACCGGCAACAATCCAGAAATCGGTGGCTTCATAGGATATAATTATGATGGACAGATAATGTCCTGCTACTCACTTACAAAGGTGGACGACTATTTTATTTCTAACAACGGTTTTCTGGGAGGCATCGGAGGTTCCCCATTTATAGTCGGAAACTTCTGGGACATTTTCACCAGTGGCCAGTTCAATTCGTTCGGTGAGGGACTGGGTGCGATTGAAGGCAAGGATTCCTCCTTCTTTTTTGTCAAGAGCACGTTCTCCGGTTGGGATTTCAACAACAAATGGTGGATGATAGAAAGCGGAACCCGCCCAATGCTTCGCATGGAATGGAGCACAAAGGTACGCAACAGCCATCAATTGCAGATGATGGTTATGGATACAAGCGCCGACTACGTATTGGCAAACGATATAGACTGTTCCAATACGGACAGTTATCTTGATGATATATGGGATAGTGCGGGTTTTGTGCCGGTTGGAACAAATGCCATGCGGTTCTCCGGAAGTTTGGATGCCTGTGGATACAGTATCACAGACCTGTACATCAACCGGCCGGCAACAGATGATGTTGGTCTTTTTGGATACATTGACGGACAAACTGGTGGCGGTGTTGTGAAGAATGTTGAGATTGTCAATGCAGACATAACCGGATATGGGCGAGTGGGCACTCTTGTAGCATGGAACTACTTCGGTTTTGTCTCCAACTCATTTGCCACCGGAACCGTAAGTGGTAATTTCAATGTAGGGGGATTGGCCGGAGTCAACCAAGGTATGATAACAAACACCTATGCCAACGTGGCAGTGCAAGGAGATTATCGTGTTGGCGGCCTTGTCGGACTCAATAATGGGGATTTGTACACCTCTTATTCGATTGGGAACGTTGCTGGTAATTCAATCGTTGGCGGCCTAATCGGAAGCAATTCCTTGTCAGTGTTCAATTCATATTCCTGGGGCGATGTAACCCGCCTGACTGAGACGGCAGTGACATTCGGTGGTTTCGTAGGACTAAATTTCAGTAACATATCCAATTGCTATTCCATAGGTATGGTGATTTACGCGGAGGCTGCTGACCCGGCGGACAAAGGCTTTGCTGGACAAGTCAGTGATGGGATGATGTCAGGCAACTTCTGGGACACCGAATCCAGCCTGCAATCCACCAACGCAGCGGGAGGAGCAACGGGCAAGACCACCGCCGAGATGAAAGCCAAGAGCACCTTCGTGAACTGGGACTTCGACATCGTCTGGCACATATGGGAGGACGTAACTTATCCTCTGTTACAGTGGCAGGATTTGTTCCCGGTTGCCAACATCAACACCGGCGAATTCTTCGATACAATCCAGGCAGCGATTGATGACGCGGAAACACTAGGCGGCCATACAATCAAAGTCGCCAACGGCTCCTTCCCAGGCGGCATCACCGTGAACAAGGCTATCCACCTGATCGGTGACGGCATGTACAACACCACGATAATAGACGCCGAGGGCGGCGTGGGGATTCATGTAACGGCCGACGGTGCGACAGTCTCGGATTTCAAGATATTCAACGGCGCCATCGGCATATTCCTTGATAACGTGCAAAATGTCGCTGTCTCGTATGTCAACACCTCCCACAATGATGACGGGATACTCCTGAGCGGTTCGGATTCGAATATCATATTCGACTGCACATTTTACGAGAATGGTTGCGGGTTGCGCCTACTGAGCTCAAATTCCAATTCCATCTATCATAATCTTTTCCTGTTCAACACGATCCAGGCCTATGATGACACCGGCACGAACACCTGGGACGACGGCTACCCTTCAGGCGGCAACTACTGGAGCGATTACACGGGCGACGACGATTACTCCGGCCCCGACCAGGACATTCCCGGCTCTGACGGCTTCGGGGACACGCCTTACACTGACATACAAGGCGGAATGGGTGCCCAAGACCGGTACCCGATCCCCGAGTTCCAAACAATCCTCCTGCCCATATTTGCGACATTCTGCATCGCATTGATATCCTGGAAGAGGAGGCGTCTCCATGGCTAAGCTTGGCAAGAAGCAGGTTGCGGAAGAAGTCCTTGACTTCGAGAAGGAGGATGACAGCAGGCCGGATTTCGAAAAGGAATCGAAATCGCTCAAGATAAGCAAGACCCTGCTGATAGTGGGGCTGCTGTTATTGCTCGCAGGATTCATAGGCGTGCTCGGGCTGCGGCTCGGCCTTGTCCAGGAATACCTGTTCGGCGACCCGAACCCGTATCCCGGCATCGGGACGGTGGAGCCCTCCGGCCACATAGTCTCGATGATACCGTTCATTCTGGGTCTGGTCATGGTAATGTTCTGGGGGATAAGGAACGACCCGATATATCACGAGATGGAGAAACTGAAGGAAGAGAGCGCAGAAGCCGAGTCGGATTCCGAAGAGGAGGATTTCGATTGGGAAGAGCCCATCCAGGAAGAGCCACTCATCCCCGATACCCAAGAGCCACTGCCCGCAATGGCATCGCCCGCGAAAGCGGCCGCGCCCATGGCTGAACCTCAGCAGAAAGAAGCGCCGCCGGCTCCGAAACGCAAAGAGTCAAAGCCCGCGATTGCTGCCCAACTCGAGGCGGAGTCCGACCTTCTGCTGGATGACCTGGCCCGGGCAATGAAGGACCTGGGAGAAACACCGGCGGCCGCCGCCCCGCAGGAAACTGCAAAACCCGCACCATCGGCCGACCAGGCAGAACAAAAGAGGATCGAGAGATGCGAGAAGATGCTGTCGTTCGCCGTTGTGCTGCCGGAGGACAAGGAGAAGCTTAAACTCCTGATCAAGAACGGTATCTCGGCGCATGACTTCACGGGCGAGGTCAGCATTGCGGTGGAAAGGCGCAAGAAGAGGGAGAAGGAGAAGGATGTCACCGCGGACGAGAAAGCCTCGATACTCGAAGATGAACTGGTGTCCGAACTCGCAGAACTCGAGGACTCTCTTGAGGGTGAGGAGAATGAGAGCGATCTCGAGGATTCAATTCTGAAGGAGATAGAGGACCTCGAGGATATGTAGTTCGGTAATCACTAATGCTATCAGATTGTTGATTACCGAAAATGCTATGAATCTCATCGCTTCCAGGTCGCTGATTCATGGCGAATACTCATATTCTGAGATTTAGTTATCGTATTCACCAATTGAATGCAGAATGCTGCGAGCCACATGGCATGGATTTAGCAAACGAATGAAAACCATGCCATCGTCGAATACTATGTAGAACAATATTATTAACCGTATTCAACTTAACGCGTTTTTCCCGAAATTTTCAGATTAGTGTAAAGATGCCGAGAACCCTCAGTCCTTCAGGGCTGAGATGAATCGGCATGAACACTAACGTGATATGCCGTTGCATGCCGTACTCATTCAATCAAAGTAAATCGAAGCTAAACAGCTTCGATATTCAGGCATGCAACTGCCCTATGGTAAACTTCCAGCCCCCGGCGCAAACGCCAGCCCTTTCAAGGGCTGGTAGTTTACGAGCAAACGCTATCTTTTTAAAGACTTATAATTTACATGGCCTTGAGCAAATTGACAGAACTACGGTTGCGACGCAGGCACAGGCTGAGGCGGAAGGAGGTCGAGAGCCTGGCTTCCGAGCTGCATGAAGTTCTGGGATGCCAGACATTCGACCCCCTGGATGTTGTGGATGTCGGCGATGCAGGAGGCAAAGATGTCGTGGTGTTCCGGGGAAAACCGATGGCCATGTACATCGATGGCGTCCCTTTCCTGACAGTCCACGGGCTGCTTGCGTTCCCTGCCGCGAAGCGTCATGTCACGGTCGACATGGGCGCGGTCAAGTTCCTTGCAAACGGCGCGGACGTGATGGCGCCCGGCATCGTTGACGCGGACCCCGGGATAAAGGAAGGGATGAGCGTCTGGGTGCGGGACCAGAACAACAAACGCCCCCTGCTGATAGGCACCGCGTTGATGACCGGCCTGCAGATGAAGGCGGGCACGGGCGGCAAGGCAGTCAAGACAATACATTATGTCGGCGACAAGCTGTGGAACCTGGAAGCCTAATCGACGACCAGCTCTTTCAGTCCGGTCGCTTGGTTCAGTTTTCTGCTCAACAGGATATCGTCTGTTTTCCTGATGAGGATCTCGTTCAGCACACATGCGGTCGCACCGAACAGGTGCCCGCCTACAATCTCATGTTCATGATTGGCCAGGCTGCAATGGAGATGGATGACGGTCTCGCCCTTGGTCGAGATGCTGCCCTGCAGGGAAACAAGTTCATGGGGCTCCTCGAGGCGCTTCTTGCTGTATCCGCTGCCGGTGAAGTAACCTATTTCGGCATCTCTGAGCATTCCGACCCCCATTACGATGAATCCCGATGTGATGTTGAACCGGAGAATGGCCGAACGGAGGCTCTCCATCAGGTCCTCCCCGTCGTCCAGCTTCAGGGCGATGATGCCGTCCCCGTTATCCTTTCCCTGCATTGGCTCATCTCCTCTTCCTCAGCCGGAACTCGTATCTCGACGGCCGCCTGATGTCGTCCGCCCCGGTCCAGTATTCGCATTTCGCGCATCTGTAACCGACCGTGACAGTCTTTCCGTAAACCGTCATGTTCCTCGAGGCTTTCAGTTCCCCTCTGCACACCGGGCATGAGTCCATCCTGCCTGCCTTTCCGTCGGTCTTCGTGTGGACCTTCAGTGTCGCAACGCCGGAGATGACGGCCAGCATTCTGATGCGTGTGCCGCCGGCATGGAAATTGCCCCCGCCGAAGTTCAGCTCGCGCTCGACCCTCTCCCTCAGCTCCCGCTGGGAACGGATGACCTTGTAGCGGGCCAGCACGTTTCTGATAGCCAGCACTATGTCGCCGTCCTTCGGGATGCTGTACATATTGGGGACATTGTGTCCATGATATATAACACTTCTATTCAGCATTCATCGGAGCCCGAGTTTCCCGAGCGTCCGAATCATCAAGTCTGGCTTATCGGTGATTATCCCGTCCGCGCCCCAACCTATGAACTTTTTCATCTGCCAAGAAAAATTAACTGTCCACACGTTCACTTTCAATCCCGCTTTATGAGCCTCATCAATCATTTTTTTGGTTGTGATGCGGCTTTTCGGATGAATGGCCTCGGCTCCGAGGCTCAGGGCGGCCCTCACAATGTTCGCATCTTTTTCCCTGGCGATGCACGCCACCCTTGCATGAGGGCATTTCGATTTTATCTCTATCAGCCAGGACCCGTGAAATGCCGTGAAAATCACGTCACCCATCATCTTCATTTCCTTGACAATCCCGCAGGACCGCAGAACCGCGCCCGCATCCTTGATATGAACATTGACCTGGCACCTGCCATTCATCTTTTCCAGGGTCTCCCTGAGGGTCGGAACCCGTTCATGGTTCTTCAGTCTGAAGGCTCTGATTTCAGCCAGGCTCATTTTCGATACTTTTCCCGTGCCATTGGTGCAGCGGGCAATGTCCTCATCATGCAGGGCCACTATCTCCCCGTCCTTCGTCGTGCGCACATCCAGCTCCACCATGTCGGCTCCCAGGGCTATGGCTGTCTCGAAAGAGCTCAGCGAATTCTCCGGCTCATGCGCCATGGCGCCCCTGTGCCCGATGACCATTATCCGTCGCATTGGCCAGTGATAGTGTTCTGTGGAATAATATTTATCCTTGAGCAAAGTATATCTATGGTCCTGCAATCTTGATATGAACCAATGAGCGATATCCAGAACCGGGTCCTAAAGGGCAGCTTCAAGCTGACGCGCGTCGGAGTGAGAGACGTCAGGAAACCGGTGATTGTGAAAAGGCCGGGCCGGGACGTGACCCTTGTAGTCACCTTCGACCTGTTCGTGGACCTTCCAGCGGAACTCAAGGGCTCGCACATGTCCAGGAACCTGGAGGTGCTGTCACGTGTCATAGACGAAAGCGTCAGGGAGAAAGTGACGAGCCTCGAAGACCTTGGTGCCATGATGTGCAAAGAGCTTCTTGCCAGACACGAATATGCGTCCTGCTCCGAGGTCCTGATGTCGGCAGATTACTTCCTGGAACGGGGTCCGGGCAACGGGACCACGAGCCTTGAGAGGTACACATTGAAAGCGTCCGCCACAGCCGAACGGGGCGGCACCGCAAGGAAGCGCATCGGCGTCGAGGTCACGGGCATGACAGCCTGCCCCTGCGCAATGGAGGAGGTGCGGAATATCCGGGGCGTATCATCGGGGGACCTCCTGGCCTCGATCACCCACAACCAGAGGAACGTCACAACGCTGTCGATGGAAGTGCCTTCCGACAGCACCGTGGAAGCCGATGCGCTCATCGGGATCGTGGAAGGCTGCCTGTCCAGCCCCACATTCGAGATACTGAAGCGGGCCGATGAGGCTAAGGTGGTCATCGACGCGCATTCCAACCCGAAATTCGTTGAGGATGTGGTCAGGGACGTCCTCGGAAAAATATTGGATAAGTTCAGCAACCTTCCGGACGATGTCAGGGTGAGCGTCAAAAGCGAGAGTTACGAGTCCATACACAAGCACAACGCTTATGCAGAGAGGGACACGACGATGGGGGAGCTGAGGCTGTGAGGTGCGTAAAATGCGCATAGCGGGCGTATGCCACATTTGCGGGAAACCCTCGATGACGATATGCTCCAGCTGCGGAATGATAACTTGCAGCGAGTGCCTGGACCAGCTAACCGGGATATGCCCGAACTGCTCGCCGGCAGAGTTCTATGATGATACGGAAGATGAAGATATCCTATGAACCGAGAAGCTTCTTCGCCTCTTCCGGGCTCATGTCCAGCGCCTTTAAAAGATAGCTCAGAGTTTTCTTCTTTATCATGCCCTTCGTGTTCTCGTCCAGGAACTTCTCCATGATGATGGGCGCCTTGGTGAAATAGGCGATGGCGAACTCCGAGAAATAGAGGCTTGAGTTCTCCTCGTCGATCTCGGTGGCTTTATTGTAATACTGCTCGGCCTCGTTGAACCGGCCGATGTCCGCGCAGAACGAGCCCAGCGTTGTCAGGTAGTAAACATTGTCCGGCTCCAGTTCGTATGCCTTCTTGTAAAGTTCCATTATCTCTTCGGCGGTGACCTTCTGGACGCCCATCGATGCCTCGGCCTTTCCGAAATATGCCGGGGCG
Source organism: Methanomassiliicoccales archaeon UBA147 (assembly GCA_002496385.1). Taxonomy (GTDB): domain Archaea; phylum Thermoplasmatota; class Thermoplasmata; order SG8-5; family SG8-5; genus UBA147. The sequence continues at coordinate 16,233 of DAJR01000045.1, forward strand.
CAGCCGGGGTTTGCCTTGATAATGTCCGCAAATTTCTTCCTCGCCTTGTCGAACTCCTCCTGGGCGAGGAGCATTTCCGCCTTTCCGAGATCCTCATCGATGCCGCTCATGGTATCAGACATGGAATGAATCATGGACAGATAAAGCTTTTGGGCTTTTTCCTCAATCTTCCGGCCGGACGCCTTCCCTTGCCAGCTGCAATAAAATTGCAGTTCCGCCCGCACCCCTGATTGCCTCGGCAGCCTTCCCGGGATCCCTTGCCAGCGCGACCATGCACCCGCCGCCCCCGGTGAGCTTGGCCCCGTACGAGTGTCTGGATGCGGCCTTTATCATTTTGTCCAATTCTGGCGTTCCCAGGCCGAGGTTCTGAAGGATTTTCTGGCTCATGTTCATCAGTTCCCCTATCCTCTCCGGGTTGTTCTTCTCAAGCGCCAGCCGCCCCTCCCGCGGTATTTTCCCGAGGTCGCGGACGAGGTCCCTTGCAAAGCTGTTCCTGTCATGGAACCGCCTGAGTTTCGCTCTCATCTCCGAAGCGTTCGACGGCCTTCCCGAATACCCCATGACGAACTCCGGGTTTCCGAGCGAAACCTCGCTAAGGTGCCAAATCTGGCGTTTGCTCTTCACCGTCCATAGGGTCGATTCTCCTGGGGATGTGTCGACCATCACCGCACCTCCGTGCGCCGAAACCGATGTATCCAGAGGGCTGCAGGAACTGTCCATTTCGCTGAAGGCATCGAAAGCGCTCTTCGCAACCTGCTCGAAAATTAGATGGTCGTGAAGCATGGATATCGCACCGAGACATGCCACGGTCGTAGCGGGTTCGGTTCCGAGCCCGTGTCCTGGCGGAATGCCCGACTCAAGTGTCAGGGCGAGAGGTTTGTCCATGTCGGTCCATCCGCCGATGACCGCTGCCCTGGCATGGGGGTGTTTCCCCTGTTCCATGGGCTCGCCGTTCACCGTGAACCTGTTTGAAAGTGTGGCTGTGCATTTGACTCTCATGTCCACTGCAACGGCGATGGCGGGTTCTCCGTAATCGGGCGCGTGGTCTCCGAAAAGGATGAAACGTCCAGGTGCCGAGACCTGGACTGGGACTGCAGTCTCCATCATATCCTCGGGCAGGCATTCCTGCTTTGTCAACATTAGGGTAACTGTTTATGATTAATAAAAATTTCATCACTCCTGAAGCCCGAGCTTTTTCCTGATTTCGGCAAGCAAGGACTGGGCCGCAGCGTTCGATGAATCTATCTCCAGGGCGCGTTCCAGGCTCTTCAGGGCCTTCCTGGAATCTCCGGCTTCGACTTGCTCTCTGGCCTTTGTGAACCACTTCTCGCTTCTGCTGGACAGGACATTGTGCGAGTATTCGATAGTCCTGGTGTAATCCGCGATGCTCTTCACCACATCTCGGTTGACGAGGGTGACCTTCATTAGCTCTTCTTGTTCGGCCTGGCTCAGTTTCTGGAGGTCCGTGAAGCCGGCATCCATCAACCGCTGCGCTATCTCTTTGGTTACAAGGGGGATCTTGCACAGTTCCGATATGGCTGACACCTCATCAAGGGCCCGGTCAATCACGGTGAGGCCTTTCGAGCTTAGCTGGACCGCAATCTTGCCGGTTTTGAATTTTGCCAGCCTCATGGACTCTATCCGGAGCGACATACGTCCGGTGTCGTCAGCGCTCAGCGAGATGACTCCGTCGGCCATGTGCTTGAGCGTGGAAATGACCCGTTCGTCATGGGCGCCGTCCTCGACAATGAATATGCTGGCAATGCCCTTCTCCCTGAATCTCGATTTCTGCCTCTGGACGAATTCTGTCACATCTGCGAGCTCGTAGATGTTCAGAGCCGGTGTAATCATGTCTACCACCGCCCTTATGGTCGGCGCGAAGGCCAGGCTCTCGAGCGCACCTGTGAATGCAATGTCAAGGTTGGCTATGTCCTTGGAAGGGACCAGTATATTCCCCCTCTCCTCCATCCCGATTATGGCCATGCTCTTGTGCGAGTACCAGTCGATTATCTTCAGTCTGCCTTTCGCCTCGCATGGCTGCAGGTTCAGCCCGAGCCGCACCAACCTCTCCCTCATCTCCTTCGCGGTCATTGTGGACAGCACGGCAAGTCCTGCGCCTCCGTTGCCCAGACCCTCTGCCAGGAATTGCAGCGCCAATGTGTATTTGGCGACACCGGGGGGGCCGAGCAGCAAGATCATGTCCGAGCGCGGGAATCCGCCGCCGAGGGCACTGTCCAGCCCGTCGACGCCCGACCTCAGCTTTTCAGACATTGCGCCCTTCAATATGTGATTCCGAATCCCCAGCCTGGCAAACGGCTCCTGGAATTGCTTCATGACGGTGAGGACGACGGCCTCGGACTTTTTGAAGGCGTCTTCCGTCCCGATGTAGAATGCCATTATGTCTATGAGCGAGTCATATGCGCCGGAGAGCGCTATCACCACCGCATACTCGCCCCCTTCCCGGATATTGATTGACACGCGGCCGTCCTCTCCGAGATGCATCCCTTTCAGAAGGGGCTGTCCAAGTTTCATCCTTTCCAGATGCTTGATGAGAAGTTTCCGCGTTGCTTCGTTTTCCTGGCCGATGAGATAATCCGTGAACAACTTCTCGAAGACCATCGACGCTTCCAGGGAACCGCTGCTTTCGCTCATGTGCAATATTCCTGCATCAGGCCACTATGGCATCATAAGCTAAAAATCTTCTGTCAGGGATTTCCCCCGAGCTCAGGAAACCGCCGTCCGTGAGAAAAAAAGATGGGCTTATCCGGATTTTCTGCGCCGAAATCCTGGAGTTTCTGATTGCTCCTCCAGGGGCGTTTCGAACCGGAGATCTCCGCTGTGTGAGAGCGACGTCATTTCTGGCAACGGCCGGAACCAAGGGAACTTGCCCGGCCATCGTAACCAGCTAGACCATAAGCCCGCGGTTGCGGATGATGGCGACCTGAATTATAACCTTTCCTATCAACGTCCCCGAAGTATTTATCCGGGTATTATTATGGTCTGCCAATGACCTTCGAATCGCTGAATCCGCTGATATGCGAGGCCCTGTCCGAGCTGGGCATAACCGAGCCTTCCGAGGCTCAGAAGCAGGTGATCCCCCGCATAATGCGGAAGGAACAGGTGCTTCTTGTGGCGCCGACCGGCATCGGAAAGACAGAAGCGGCCATGCTCCCGATTTTCGACGACATACTGAAGTCTGAATCCCCCGGCTTCTGCGTGCTCTACATCACCCCCCTCCGGGCGCTGAACAGGGACATGCTGAGGCGGCTGGAATGGTTCGGCGGCAGGCTGGGCATCACGGTCGGCGTGAGGCACGGGGACACGACCCAGCACGAGAGGACCAAGCAGTCGCGGGCCCCGCCGCAGATTCTGATAACGACCCCGGAGACATTCCAGATAATGTTCACGGGAAAGAACCTGGTCCGCCATCTGAGGAATGTCCGTTGGGTGGTGGTGGACGAGATACACGAGATGGCCCAGGACGAGAGGGGAGCCCAGCTCAGCATCGGCCTGGAGAGGCTGGCCACGGTGACAGATGGGCCTTTCCTGAGGGTGGGGCTTTCCGCGACGGTCGGTTCTCCCGGGGAGGTGGCCAGGTTCCTGCAGGGAAGCAGCCCGGAGGTGAAGATAGTCAATGTGGCCAGGGAGAAGAGGATAGTTGTGGGGGTCTCAAGCCCAAAGCCGATAAATACCGACCGTGCGCTTTCTGAAAAGATACACACCGACCTTGAGTCCACGGCAAGGCTGAGGCGGTGCAGGGAACTGGTGGAGGGCAACACCTCGACGCTCATCTTCGTCAACACCCGAAATACCGCAGAAGTGCTTGCGGCCAGGTTCCACCTGATGGACGAGGCCTTCCCTGTCGGCGTGCATCACGGCTCGCTGTCAAAGCAGATACGGGTCCAGATGGAGGAGGAGTTCAAGTCGGGTGTCCTGAAGGGCCTCATCTGCACCTCCTCGCTCGAGCTGGGCATAGACATCGGTTCCGCGGATTTCACAGTCCAGTACAATTCCCCGAGGCAGGTCACAAGGCTCATCCAGAGGGTGGGGCGCGCAGGGCACACAATCGACGCCACTTCCCGGGGCGAGATAATATGCGACAATCCCGACGACATACTGGAGGCCGCCGTGATATCCAGGCGGTCCATTTCCGGCGAGATGGAGCCCACCCGCATCCGAATCAATCCCCTGGCCGTCCTGGCCAACCAGATGGTGGCCGCTGCCATGGAGAGCCGCGACTGGAACCCCGGGGAGTACTACGAGTGCGTGAGGCGCGCCTACCCCTTCAGGGACCTTGAAAGGGCGGCCTTCGACCGTGTACTGGGCCAATTGTACGATATGAGGATTGTTTGGCTCGGCGAGGACAGGATGGGCAGGAGCAGGAACTCGCGCATGCATTTCTTCGACAATGTCTCGATGATACCGGACGAGAGGACCTACAAGGTCGTCGACCTCACCACGCGCAGGATAATCGGGACGCTGGACGAGGGATTCGTGGTGGCCTATGCAAAGCCGGACGCGCCGTTCATCGTGCGGGGCCTCCCATGGAGGATTGTGGAGATAGAGGGCGACTCCGTCCTGGTGGAACCGTCTAGGGAGCTTGGGGCAGTGCCGTCCTGGACCGGCGAGGACATCCCTGTCCCGTTCGCGGTCGCCCAGGAGGTGGGCAGGCTCAGGGCCTTGGGCAACCTCGGCGAATACCCGCTGGACTCGGATTCAAGGAAGGCTGCAGGCGATTATCTTCAGAGCCAGACCACCGAAGGTGCAATCATGCCCTCGGATTCGCTGGTGACCGTCGAGGGAGAGAACAGGCTCGTCGTCATCAACGCCTGCTTCGGTTCGCGGGTCAACGAGACCCTGGGCAAGCTCATGGCCGCCCTGATAATGTCCAGGCAGGGTGCGAGCCTGGTTGTGAACACGGACCCGTACCGGATCGTGCTCCAGCTGTCGCGGCCGATGGACCTCTCCGCGATAACAAAGATACTGACCGAGACACCGCCGGACAATGTCGAGGCACTGCTCCGGCTCTACCTGAAGCATTCCAGCTACCTCCGGTGGAAGTTCATCAATGTGGCCAAGAAGTTCGGCGCGCTGAGGCGTGACGTGGACTACCGCATGATAAATCTGGACAAGGTCATGCAGACCTTCGAGGGCACGCCCCTGATGGAAGAATCGGTGGAGAAATGCCTCTGGGAGCTCCTTGATCCCGGGAAGGCTTCCGAGGTGCTGGCGGACATCCAGTCCGGAAAAATTGCTGTGAAGGTCTCAAAACTTTCCCCCATAGGCAAGGCCGGGATAGAGGCCAGGGGGGACCTGATGATGCCCTCCCGCCCGACCCACGCGATATTGATGGCGATGAAATCCCGCCTCGAGAGGGAGACAGTGATACTGGGATGCATGCACTGCCGCAGGAAGAGCGTCAGGACGGTTGGCCAGGTCGAGGAACGCATCGTCTGCAAGGCCTGCGGTTCGGTTATGGTCGCGGCAATGCGAAGGTCGGACGCCGACAACATCCAGCTGCTCCTCAAGCGGAACCCCGGCGCGGAGGAGAAGAAGGCCATCAAGAAGATGATGAAGTCTGCCAACCTCGTCATGACGCACGGGAGGAAAGCCGTGCTCGCCCTGGCAGCCAGGGGCGTGGGGCCCGATACAGCATCGAAGATACTCGCGATGCCGCATGAGGACGAGGACGATTTCCTCGCGGCTGTCCTCTCAGCCGAAGTTACGTTCGCCAGGACGAAGAAATTCTGGGATTGAGCGATTTTATGTGTCTGGGGACTAGGGTCTAGGGTCTAGGGTCTAGGGTTGAAAACATTTGTTTTGTGCTGGCTGTTCACGACAGCCAGCAATTCCTAGCCCCTTTATCCCATTCTCCATGCAAAGCCCCTAGCCCCTATATTTCATTATCCATGCAAAGCCCCTAGCCCCCGTTACAAAAAGAAGCGATAACCCATCATGCCGTGAGCAACAATAGAAATATTGATAAACTCCATGCATATCGGGGCATTATAATCCAAGGGCGAGGAAATGGGTTCTGAGAAGCGGAAGAACGGCTACAAGATTGTACTCACGACCTCCAGGGCGGAGGGCAGCATATACGGGTACGACCCGTTCGTGGCATTCACGAACACGTTCCCGCACAAGCTCTTCCCGAAGAAGGCGCTGGACGAGTGGTTCAAGCCTCTCCGCAACCCAGACGGGACCGCCCAGTTCGTCCCCTATGGATTGCGCAAGGTCGAGTCGCTTCTGATGAAGGAATTCGGCGAGGACAATGTTGTCACGGCAAATGCGTGCGACCTGGACAATTTCGTGGGCGATGACACAAAGCTCATCTGCATGACCACGATGGACCCTGTCGGCCTGGCTTATGTCAGCACCACTTACAATTCTCTCATCGGGTTCGGCGGGGACGCCCTCAACGCATCCGAGTTCAGATGGCTCATGGAACGGCCCGCGATGAAGAGGAAAGGCCCGAAGAAGCTGCTGGGCGGGGCCGGCGTATGGCAGATAAACGAGGCCAAGGCCGCCGAGAAATTCGGGATAGACTACCTGTTCCACGGAGAAGCTGAATCCAGTTTCATCGACGCTGCCAGGGGGATACTTGCAGGCGAGAAGCTTGACCGTGACATCCACGGCGTGAAACCTTCACCGGAGCAGATCCCATTGATTTGCAGGGCGGCATCCTACGGCATGGTTGAGGTCACCAGGGGCTGCGGCAGGATGTGCAAGTTCTGCACGCCAACAATGAGGAAACGATACTCCGTTCCGCTGGACACGATAATGAAGGAAGTGGAGGTCAACGTGAAGTACGGCTCCGAGATGGTCTTCATCGCCACCGAGGACATATTCCTCTACAAATGCAGGGAGAGGTTCAAGCCCAACAAGGAAGCGCTGGTGCAGCTCTACTCGAAGATAGCCTCGGTCCCGGGAGTGAAATACATCCAGGTGTCCCACGGCGCCCTGGCGCCCATCGTGTACGACCCCTCGGTCCTCGAGGAACTCACACCCATCCTGATTGAAAAAACACGCTGGTCCCCCGAGTACAAGGCCAGCTATCCGAAGAAGTTCGTCACTGTCGAGGTCGGCGTCGAGACAGGCAGCACCCGCCTGATGAACAAGCACATGAGGGGAAAGGCCCTTCCATTCAGCGTCGACCACTGGCCTGAGTTGGTTCTTCAGGGCGTCGGCAACATGAACGACAATGACTGGTGGCCGCTCTGCACGCTCATGACCGGGCTTCCCGACGAGACAGAGGACGACCTGATGAAAACGTTGGAGCTGGTGGACAATCTCAAAGGAAGCCACTCCTTCCTCACGCCGTTGCTCTTCATCCCGATAGAGGAGGCACTTCTCAGCGAGGCCAAGAGGGTCAACCTGGAACATCTCACTGAGCTTCAGTGGGAGTTCATCACCCGATGCTGGCGCCACAATATCGATACCTGGGCGGCGGATGACAAGTTTAAGATACATGCGCTGATATTCTCGGCCTACTGGGGCATATCCAGGTGGAAGCACGGAAAGAACTCCTTCAGGCCGGTGATGAAACTTGCGGGCATACCCGAGGACGTCGTCGGCGGTGTGTTCTTCTCGAAATCCGACGGAAGTTTCAGCCCCAAGTTCCAGATACCCATCATCCAGGAAAAAGAGGCAGATGTTATCATGGAAGGGACCCCCGAAGAGGACCGGCCGTCGCCGGCAAGCTCCTGAGGTTCGGGTTCCATGAGATAATCATTTAAAATAGAAGTCGTATTCCGTCGCGCTATGGCAACCGAGAAACCGAGGAAAGACGCCCCGCCCATTTACAGGGAACGCTGCGCAACCGGCATTGAAGGCCTGGACAATATTCTTAACGGGGGCATCCCCAGGGGGAACACGATCCTCTTCACGGGGAGCTGCGGCACGGGGAAAACGACGCTCAGCCTCGAGTTCCTGGTGCACGGCGCGATCGCGGGTGAGAACAGCCTTTTCGTATCGGTGACGGAGGCTTCCGACAAGCTGATGAAGAACGTCATCCCCTACGATTTCTTCGACGAGACGCTGATCAAAAAGGGCACGCTGGTGTTTGTCGATATGCCGGTCATCTACGAGCGTCTCGGGCTCACGGAAATGGAGCTCAGCCTTGAGGATGTCGGGACGATAGTGAAGGCCGTCGGCGACCTGGTCGACGAGCTCTCGATCAAGAGACTTGTCCTGGATTCCGTGACATCCGTGTGCTACAGGCTGAAGACCGAGGAGAAGATACGCGAGTTCATACTCCAGATAGGCAAGTGCCTTTCGGACCGCGGGTGCACCAGCATGCTGATATCCGAGATATCGCCCTCGGCCGAGAGATATTCCCTCTACGGCGTGGAAGAGGCCATTGCCGACGGCATAGTGCTGATGGGCAACCTCGAGAGGAGGGGAGACCTGCTGAGGACCCTCCAGGTCGTGAAGATGAGGGGAACCAACCACTCCCGCGCGAAGTACGTGCTCGACCTGACCCCTGCGGGGATACTTCTCGTGCCCCTGTTGAAGGGCGGCAGCGGCGGAGGGACGACATAATGCCGAAAAGCCCGACAGAGCTGGCAGAGGAGCTCATCCAGTTACCGCCGTCAGCCATCTCGCTCAAGCTCCGGGGCGACGAGACCTACTTCGACGCGATCAGGGGCATCGTGGATATATTTGCCTCGAAGAAGGATCTCAACGTCATCTATATCTCGGCCGCGATACCCTCGCAATCGACCATAGATGTCCTGAACATACTCGAGGTTGACATGAGCCGGATATTCTTCGTCGACTGCATAAGCCCGATAGTGGCCAGCATAATCAAGCGGCACCCCAACGTGCACATGGTGGAAAGCCCGACGATGCTGGAGAACATCATGCTGAAGGTCGAGTACCTGATGAAGAAGAGCGGCGACAGGTCGAATGTCGTCCTTCTTGATTCCATAAACATGCTGGCCATCCACAACAGCCCGAAGATACTCTCCGAGTTCGTCCACATCCTGAACAACAATATGAGGGCCAAGAACGCCTACATCCTCATCTTCTCCATGGACGCTTTCAGCTCGGATGAGATCGGCAACATGATGACCTTCGTCTGCGACCTGGAGATATCCATGGCCAAGGAGGGCGAGAATTGACCGCGGATACCGTGAGCTTCGGCATTCCCGCGCTGGACAAGGCCATCATGAACGGCATTCCCAAAGGATACACGATTCTGTGCCTGGGCGGCCCCGGGGCAGGCGTCGAGCTGTTTGCCAAGAGGTTTGCGTCCGTCGACACATCCAACGAGACAGTCACATATTTCTCGACCTCGGAGCGGGACAGCGATGTCCTGGACACCATGAAGGAGTTCGGATGGAACACCAACATCAAGATAGTCAATATCGGCACCATGTACTACGAGAAGGTCCTGACCAAGCACCTTGAGGTCAGCAGGTACAGGCTTGAGGGCCTCACCATGAGGGACATAAGGCAGTTCAAGCTCGCCCAGCAGAAGGAGGAGGACATGAGCATCACCAACTTCCTGACCACGGTCACATACGAGATATCAAAGATGAAGCCGCCCTTCAGGATCGTGCTTGACTCGCTGAACTTCTTCCTGGAATATTACCCGCCGAAGGACGTGCTTTCCGCAATCAGGACCATCAAGTCCCACACCCAGCACCACGGCGGCGTGGCCCTCGTCACATTGGTGAAAGGCGTGATGGACAGCCATATCGAGAGCGGCATAGAGGAGATTGTCGACGCCATCATCGAGTTGGAGCGCCAGCGCGACGGCTTCGAGTTCAAGCGCAACCTTCTCATCCGCAAGGTGAGGAACCACCCTGAAAAGACCGGAATCCTGTCCTACACCATAGACGAGAAAGGCATCTCTGCCAAATCAATGTGATTCGGCATCCGCCGTTATTCTGAACATCAATTGCCGATATATATAGGCAAAAATATAAATAGTGTCAATCTGCCTCGGGACATTGTAGGATTAAACCTACAGGAGGACAAAACATTATGAGAAAAGTCTACAAGAACAGGAATGAGGAAGCAGTGTCCCCGGTTATCGCAACCATTCTGATGGTCGCGATTACGGTGGTGCTGGCTGCAGTGCTGTATGTGATGGTCATCGGCATGGGCGGCGGTGGAGGTGCAACCGCACCGGCAGGAAGCGTAACCTTTGACAAGGTAAGCAACTCAACATGCAAAGTTATCTTCGGAGCTTTCAGCCCGGTACCTGCACCGATGGATGTCAAGTTCATTCTGACACCCAACACCGGAACGGTCATCGAATACACGTTCCCGAACGCACCGACAGCTGCCCAGACAACAATGAACCCCACCACAGCCGTCTATTACGACAACAACTACCAGGGGAACGCAATAAACTCCGGTGACACACTGACCATAAACAACCTGGCACCCGGAATGGGCTACACACTGACAATCTTCCACTACGACTCTGACAGCCTTTGCTCGCTTGTCGGAACAAACACCTTCACAATGCCGGCATAAGCAGGCTAATATGGGGTCCTTGAGGCCCCATTCCTTTTCATTTTGTTTTTCATAACAAGTTTGATATACATTGTTGGCATGATTTACTGCCAATAGGAAGGAGATATCATGAAATTAACATGGAAGGAAGAAGCCGTATCGCCAGTCATAGCTACTATTCTTATGGTCGCCATAACGGTTGTTCTGGCTGCAGTCCTGTACGTGATGGTCATCGGCATGGGCGGAAGTGCGGTTGTCCAGACGCCGGTCGGAAACTGGCAGGATATGGCTCCTCTCACCAACCATTCAGCAAAGATCACCTTTGGGACGATCGAGCCCACTCCCGAGCTTATGGACCTCAAGATCATAATCACGGACGAGCACGGTCTCATGTTCAATGTGTCATGGCCGAGCGCCCTTTTGGAAGACGGGAACGTGACTCTCAACAGCGATGATTCCAGCTTCAGAGTTTACTATCACGACACCAACCCCGCCGGCGGCTACATCGGTGGCGGAGACTACATGGAGATATACGGGCTTGATGTCTTTACATACTATTACGTTCAAATATTCCACTACCCGAGCGACTCCATCGTGCAGATGGCAGGGAAGACATCGTTCCAGACGATTCCGTAGAACAATTATCGATTGTAGATTTGACGAGTTAGATGGTATTCATGAATACTCGAATATTCAGGAGAAAAAGCCTGATTATTCACTATTCATTATTCACTATTCACTAAAACAGATATGAAAAACAGCAAACTGCAAGCACCAATCTAAAATCTACAATCCCCCAATCTACAATCGCAAGCGTCAGCATTCATTTTTATATTGTAAATGCAATATCAGGTCGGAGATAAACATGGGAAACCCACCGCCACCGGATGGAAGCTACGGACAGCAGCCGAACCAGCAGCCGGGGTATTACCAGCCGCCGCCGCCAGGATACCAGCAACCTCCCCCACCCCCGGGGTACCAGCAACCTCCTCCCCCGCCGCCAAAGAAGAGCATGGCTCTTCCCGTCGCCATTATCGTGATTGTGATAGTTGTCGTTGTGGCGCTGTTCTTCCTGCTCAGCGGTGGGTCATCCGACAGCGGCAACCTGTACGACACATGGAACATTGACAGCATGGAGGTATCGACCATCGGCGGGGTCGGCGTAACCACGCCCATGGACGGCACCATCACCTTCAATTCCGACGGAACATACACGACCACGGGCCAGACCACGGCCTATTTCTCGGATTCGGGGACCTACGAAAAGGACGGGAACACCCTGACGATAAATGTGCTGGAATGGGATTACGAGGTCAACGGGAACACCCTGACCCTCGAGAACGAGATATCCATATTCGGCATCGGCGAGACCACCACTTTCCATTGCACCAGGGCTTAGGTGCGCTGAACCGGGAGTGGACCGGGACACCGCTATTTCAATGAAATGCTGGAAAGTCTATCATGACTAATCGAATGTTTGGAGAAAAAGCCTAACTATTCACTATTCATTATTCACTAAACGAAAGTGATAAGTGAAGAGTGAAAAGTGACGGGCTGGAAAGTCTATCATGAATAATCAAATATTCAGGAGAAAAAGCCTAATTATTCATTATTCACTATTCACTAATACAATATTAAAAATGTAAAATCGAAAATTCCAGGTGTGGGTAACTTCAGAATCTGACCTATCATCTTACTAATCCATCAAATCAACCGGCTTGAAGGCCAGGTGACATTTGTTTTGATATGCACTGTGCACGACGATTCCTTTCATGCATTTTATATATCAATTAATTCTTTGAGGGGTTTACATGCCACACGTGTTCGACACCAGCAGCCTGGAGGCGAAGATCCTTTTGCTCCTGGTCGAAGTCTATCCCATCACGGATAAGGACATTGCCCGATACCTTGAGACATCCCAGAGAAAGGTGAGTGCCTGCCTCCAGGGACTTGTCAAGAAAGGCCTGGTGAGGCTTGAGCCGCTGCCTGACACGAACTTCGTGACCATTGCCAGCGGGGATTTTCAGTTCAAGGGGAGAGAGACAGAACAGCTGAAGAAGGTCCAGGAAAAAATGAAGAAAAGAAAAGAGTTCAAGACGCCCGATGAGGATAACAGCGCGATGTATGGGTGACGCGTTTTCAAGACAGTATGTGTTGAATTGATTGGTATCATTTTTATTAGAAAATTCGACGATGGCCCGTCTCACAATGTGCGAGCTAAATCAGGGCCATGCTACTCGCGCCATTTTACTAACAAATGGTGAATTCGATACGTAAACTACCAGCCCCTAAAGTGGCTGGCGTTTGTTGCCAGGGCTGGAAGTTTACAATCATAGGCCATACACCTGAGTTATCAAAGCCAGACAGCTTTGATTTTCTATGCAGTAGATTGAACGGTGCATGGCGGTTTNNGGGTTCTCGGCCTTTATCACTAAATCTCAGTACATGAAGAATTCGCCTTGATTTCTGGCTTCACTAGATACGATCTTCGACAATAGCCAGAAATTGGCCTGACTCACGACTATTCAATAAAAAGACATAGTGAGCCAGACCAGAATCATCATCAACCCTGCGATGAGATTCAATAAAATTTCGGTAATCGGCAATCTCCAAACAATGAGATTACCGACTTACTCCATCGCCATTTCCCTGTACCTCAGGTACCGCCGCTTGTTCTCCAGGAACTTGTAGACCGCCGAATGCTCGCTGCCCTCGAGCAGCATCTCGACCGCCCTCTTGGCCGCGTCCATTGACAAGATATCTCCGATTATCGCGACTGTGTTGCCGTAAATCGACAGTTCCGCGCCCGAGAAATCCTCGATCGTGGTCCGGGTCTTTCCCTCGGTGCCGATGATGCGCGCCCTGACCCTGGATATGTGTTTCGGGTCCTTGCCGGTGAAGTCGCGGATATCTATAACTTCGAGATACATGTCCTCGCCCACGAGCCTCAGCGCCCGCTCGGGGGAAAAGCCCCTCGCGATGGCTTTGACAATGTCCCTCGCGTTGAGGCCGACAAGGCCGTCCTTGGCGCCTTCCTCGGTGGGGATGACCGTCACGTCGCCGCTTGCCGAGTCAACCTCGAGCTTCACCTTGCAGGACTTCTCTATCTGGTGCTTCACCCGGCCGTCCTCGCCAATCAGCACGCCCACCCTCTCCTTGGGCATCTTGACGTACAGCATCACGGACCACCTGCAATCTGTTTCAGCATGTCGTTCTCGTCGGACTTGATGCCGTGCTTCCTGAAAAACCTTGCCAGGTTCGAGATGTCCCTTTTCAGGAACTCCATCGCCATCGGATGGGTGTTCAGGACTGCCTGGCCCACGTCGATGATTATCGGCTCGCCGTCAAGCATGAGGACATTGTATTCCGAGAAATCCGCATGGACCAGCTGGGTCTCCCTGTACATCCGTTTGAGGTTGCCGAACAATTTGTCATAGACCTCTTGGGGATTCTCCAGCTTCATGTCCTTCAGGTGTGGGGCGGGAGTGCCGTCCTGGCCGATGAATTCCATGATTATGATGTTCTTGACGCAGACCCGGGCTTTCGGCACGGCTAACCCAATGGCGCCCATCCTCTCCAGATTGCGGTATTCCTTCTGCGCCCATGTATGGATGGTCCTCCTCCGGCTCTTTCCCAGGTTCCTGAAGCGCTCGTCCCCGGCTATGTATTTCTGGATGTTGTTGAAAGTGGCGTTCGACATCCTGTATATTTTTACTGCGAGATACCCTCCGTCGTGCGTCGTGGCCCGAAAGACGTTGCCCTCCTTTCCGGTGGCTATCGGAAAATCCAGGTTGTCGATTATCTCGTTGGTCATGAGGTCGTAAAGGGTCATCAGGGTCGTGCGGTCGAAAACCTCATCGTACGTCTTCCTGTCCGCCGAGTCCTTGTCCCGGTTTCGATAGGCGAGTACCTTGGATTCCAGGTCCCTGAGAAATTTATCGTCCACGCGCATGGGAAGCCCCATCAGTAGATGTTGATGACCTCTGGAATAATTCTGCGCCTGGCCAGATTGGTCGCCTGCGTCCGGGTGTATCTGAAAAGGATATCCGCTTTCTCGTCTTCCTGGAACTCCCAGGGCCGGATTATCAGCAGGTCGCCCTCGCGAATCCACATGCGCTTCTTCAGCTTTCCCGGGATGCGGCCGATCCTGGATTTCCCGTCGGCGCACATTACCTTTATCTTGGACGCGCCCAGCAGCTGGTCAGCTATCGCGAACATCTCGCGCTTGTAGTCCTTGGGCATCGGGACGCGCATCATCTCGTCCGGGCTGTCCCCGGTTGGTTTCTTATCGTAGGCCATTGAAAACCTGCATGGGTGTATTATTGAGATACTATAATAGTTTATGTTAATGAACGTAAGAGTTCATTGGAATGAAGTGTGGAACGATTTTAGATTTAGGGATTGTAGATTTTAGATTTGACGGCGGACGGCCTGGCTGTTGATAACAGCCAGCTCGTCAGACCCTAGACCCTTTATACTCTTTTGTGAGCAAAGACCCTAGACCCCGTTACAAAAATAATTGAGAACCCATAATGCCGTGAACAACAATCTAAAATCGAAAATCTGCAATCTCGTGACAAAGCCATTAAGAGGGCAGGCCGTTCGGGGTGGTGGAGATAACATGCGGGGAGGAAATGTCAGGGGAGGGCGTTCGATTGTCAGGGAGGTATGCGATTACACAGTTGTGAAAAGGCGGGCCGGCGTTGAATTGGTCTTCGAGTGCGGAAGTTGCGGAGCAGGTCGGGGGTTGGACGATCCGGCCTGCTTCAGGAATGTCCTCGCGGCCGTGCAGCGCGAGGGGGCCCCGATTGCAATCGCCCTGCGTTCCCATATGGAGAAGAGATATGGTGGCTATGCGGCCGGCACGATGGGAAAAATAGCTGACATCCTGAGCCGCGTGGAGAATCTGCAGAGACAGCTGGCAACGGACTCGTTGAAAAGAGAAGGTTGCGCGGAATGTCTCCGCCCGCTTGCGGAAAGGCTTTCTGCTGTAAGGCAGGGAATTCTCTCCATGGACCTCGGAAGCGCCATCTCATCCGGCCGGGTGCTTGGAGGCCTTACCTTCGGCTCCGGGAGGGAGTTCTGCGTAGAGTGCAGGGGAATTACATTGGTGCAGGCTTCGGACATTGCCAGATCGGCCGATGACCTGGAAAAGATAATCGTCAGGGACTTATTTAACATCGCGGAGGAGTAGGATTGCCGGAAGAAGCTGTGCTCGGTCCGGGCGGGAAATCGGCAATCGAAAAAAACATTATCTGCGAGCCCGTACAGTATGACCTTGGCCAGCTGTTCAGGAAATCGCTGCATGACGACTCGAAGCTCAGGCCCGGATTTGCCGAGGCATGGGTGGGCGAAACGCTGGCGGACGCCGGTTCCAGGCAGGCAAGGTACTATGTCGGGACGGCCAGGGTCGACATCTGCTCCAAAGTCGGGGGAGGCGAGACCGTGTACCGCATCGTTCCGAGAGAGTACACGCTTCCCGAGGCGGGAACCAAGTTGCTTTACCTGGCCAAGTCGGAATTCGTCGAGAACTCTCTGGAAGGGCGGAACATTCAGGATTCGGGAAGCCTGAGGAAAAGGTGCAGGAAGGAGGTTGACGAGATAATCTCGACTGTCGCGCGCTCGACCGGCGTCACCCCGGGCCATATAGAACAGATGGGGGGTCTTGATTTTCTCACGACAGCGGTGCTGAGGCACACCGTCGGCCTGGGAATGCTGGAATACCTTCTTGAGGACGAGCACGTCCAGGACATTTATATCGATGCGCCGGCTGACGACAATCCGGTGCACGTGGTCATCGGGGACATTGGCGGCGACATCGTGGGGGGAAAATGCCTGACGAATATCCTGCTCAGCGAGAGGGAGGTCCAGTCATTGGTGTCGAGGTTCAGGTATGAATCCGGGCGGCCGTTCTCCGAGGCGATGCCGATGCTGGAAACCGACCTTGTCGAATTTGACACCAGGGTCACCGTGGTAGGCAGGCCGCTCAGCCCGGAGGGGGCTGCCATCGCCCTGAGGAGGCATTCAACCGAACCGTGGACATTGCCGAAGCTCATCCTCCGGAACAGCATCAATCCCCTTGCAGCCGGGCTGCTCTCGTTCCTGATAGACGGGCGCTCGACGGTGCTCGTGGCAGGGAGCAGGGGCGCGGGAAAGTCGTCGATGCTTGGTGCCCTGATGCTGGAATTTCCCCTCAGCCAGCGCATTCTCACCATAGAGGATACGCTGGAGCTTCCGGGTGCCAAGATGCAGGAGCTGGGGTACAAGGTCCAGAGCCTGTTCGTGCGTTCCGCCGTTGACGGGAGCGGGGGGAGGACCGCCGATGACGCACTGAGGGTCTCTCTCAGGCTGGGGGAATCGGCAATCGTGCTTGGCGAGGTCAGAGGGAAGGAGGCTAAGACCCTGTACGAGGCCATGAGGTCGGGAAGCGCCGGAAGCGCGGTGCTGGGAACCATCCACGGGAATTCACCCAAATCCGTTTTCGAACGGATCGTGTACGACCTGGACATTCACCCGGAGGCTTTCTCCGCCACGGACATAGTTGTTGTGTGCGGCCTGGTCCGCCCAGAGGGCAGACAGAGGCAGGTGAGGAGGGTCACTGCCATATCCGAGCTGGTGAAGGACGGAGAGCCCGGACAATTCGCGGACCTGCTTGCGTATGATGACGAGACCGATACCCTCGTGGAAACCGAGCATTTCCGCAATTCGTCGAGAATAAATGCGATAGCAGGACAGTGGAGCCTGGATTATGATTCCGCTCTGGCCAACATAAGGGCCAGGGCATACATCCGGGAGAGGATGGTCAGCGAATCCGCGGGCAATCCCGGCCTGCTCAAGCCGAGCGCAGTCGTCAAGACCAACAGCCAGTACTGGAGTCTGGTGGACAAGTTGGGCTCCGGAGACCCCGGAATGCTCATGAACGAGTGGAACGAGTGGTTCGAGAGAAGTGCGCCTTATGTTTGAATTGCAAAAGCCCGGGTACTTCTTCAAGAAGGCCTGCAGGTTGTCCGGGGCGGCACGGCCGAATCCTGTCAAAGTGGAGAGGCTCAGAGCGGACATTGCACGAAGCCAGTCAGATATCCGCCGGCTCGAGGACGTGCTGAAGACCGCCAGACTGGCGAAGGCAGACAGCAGGGAAATGTCGCGCGTCAGTGCGGAACTTTCAGGAAAAAATAAAAGACTTGCCAGCCTGACCAAGGTAAGGGACCAGAAGGACTTCAGGCGCGCCATGAGGATCACGGGGATGGGGCTGAGGGTGGAAGAGGTCGTTCGGTTCTCCGGAGCCATGGCAGTCCTGGCAATGATAATGGCGCTGCTTGCGGCGGGAATGGCTGCGGCCTGGCTGGATTTGGAGCCGATAATGACGCTGGCTGCATGTGCAGCCTGCGGGATTGCAGTGCCGCTGACGGTTTTCATAGCCCTTGTGGGATACCCTGAACGGTTGGCCAAGAGTCTGGAGCTGGAGGCGTTCGGCTCCGCGCCGGAGATTGTGAACTACATGGTCATGTCGATGGAGCTGTCGCCGTCCATCGACAAGGCGCTGGAATTTGCAGCGTGCAACGCCGAGGGTCCGATGGCCGACGAACTGAAAAGCCTCATCTGGAATGTCAAATCGAGGAAATGCGCCACCACCGAGGAGGCGCTCATGGCCTATGCCAAGGAGCTCGAGGGCATGAACGAGGACCTGCGCTCGGCCATCTTCAGCATCCTGAGCGTCTCGAAGGAGCAGGACCGCATGAAGGCCCGCGCCGGTCTGAGGAGGGCGGGAGGCACGGTTCTCACCGGCACGAGACAGCGCGTTGAAGGATTCGCTGCATCGCTAGGAACCCCTGCGACTGTACTTTTCTCGCTGGGCATCCTCCTGCCAATGATTATCGGCTCGATGCTGCCAATGATATCGATGGGGGGTTTCGACATGGCCCAGCAACCCGCCGTTGCTGTGAGCGAAGGTTGGCACCGCATTCTGTTTTTCAGCATTCTTCTGATGAACGTAGCGTTCCCGCTCACTGCATTTGCCTATGCCAGGTCGATACTGTCAAAGCGGCCCGGAATCCACACTGCCCCGGAAGCTTCGGAGAAAACGGAGGCAAACGGGATGGCTGTTTCATTGGTCATAATGGCAATCTTCTTTTGCGCCGCGCTTGGCATCGGAACGCTCATGCACTTCTGGGACATCCAATGGTCCGTTGCGGCACTCGTGGCCCTGTTCGGTCTCAGCGCGGGTCTGTGGTACGCCCTGGCCCCCCATGTCCCGCAGATCGGCGCAAAGAAGCTCCTGAGATTGGAGGAACAGATGCCAGATATGCTCTTCCAGCTGGGCTCCCGGCTGGGAGAGGGTGTCGCCCTCGAGAAGGCATTGGAGGACGCGGCCGAGACAATGGCAGGCACCGAGATGGGGGGCTATCTCGGCAGCATCATTGCCCGGATGCGCAGGAGCGGCCAGGGGCTTGAGGATGTCCTCTTTTCGCCGTCGAACGGCATGATGACTCATCATCCTTCAAGGAAACTGAGGGCCGCGATGCGGTTGACCGTCGAAGCCGCCAGGAAGGACGCGGAAACTGCCGGGAGCATCCTCATCACCATGTCGAACCACAGCCGGGACCTTGCAAACTCCGACAGGGAGGTGCGCCTGAAGCTGCGGTCCACCATCGACAGCATGAAGAACACCGCCATACTCTTTGCCCCGGTCATCATGGGCGTGACAGTCGGCCTGTATGCACTGCTCAGCCGGACCTTTGCCGAGATGAACGGTTCGGTTCCCATGCCAGCGCCTTACTTCATAATGATAATCGGAATATATCTGCTTTTAACTGTAGGCACCATCATGTACTTCTGCTCGGGGATAGAACATGGCAGAGGGAGATGGAAACGGGATACGGCCATCGCACTACCTGTCGCGGCGATTATCTTCTGTGTGACTTCGATCGGGGCGTTGATGGCGTTCGGGTGAAGCTCATTTTTTTACTTTACTCCGCCAGTACTTAATCAATGGCCTCTCGTCGTACCACACTCTCCAGGGGTAATCTCCCTCGATAATGCACTTTGCCAGCATGATGATGCTGAAGGAAAAAATCGCTGCCGACATGATGGCCCAGACCAAGTCCTGGTCGGGTACATAGCCCTTCAGAGTGAAGACCTTATCGGATAACGGGTAGAGGAGCTGTTTCCCCTCGTCAAAAATTGACATCGTGTTTATCATGTCCAATGAAATGTGGCTTACGATTCCCAGGGCGACCCATTGAGCAGTCCATTTCTTCTTCCAAAGGAAAATCGCAACAGTGCATATCGCGCCGAGGACCAGTGCTCCGCCGAGCGTGTGAGTCAGGGTTCCGTGTGAAAGCGGCCCCGGGAACAGGTATAGGATGATGTCCACATCAAGAACGAGAGCGCCCAGTGTGATGGCAATCATCCGGATTTTGTCAAGCCGGAATTTCCTCCCCAGGAAGAAGGCAACCATGTAATGCGTAATCCAGTCCACGATGGCCAATCAAAATGCGGGATATTTAATGGTTGGCTAGCGTCTCGAGTACCTGCCCGATTTGCTCCTGCTAAGCAACTGGTAGGCCTCGTCCGGCGTCTTGTTGCCGTGGACAATCGAATTGATGGCCTGTATCATCGCGACCGGGTCGTATGCCTGGAAGATGTTCCGGCCCATGTCGACGCCCACAGCGCCGGCCTGTATCGCATTGTAGGCTGTCTGAAGGGCCGTTATCTCGTCGGTCTTCTTGCCGCCGGCTATGACCACCGGCACAGGGCATGACTCGATTACCTTCTCGAAACCGTCGACATAGTAGGTCTTCACGATGTTGGCCCCGAGCTCGACTGCAATCCGCGAGGCCAGCGCCATGTATTTTGCATCGCGGGTCATGTCCTTCCCGACCGCGGTAACCGCAATGACGGGGATTCCGAGGGACTGGGCCTCGTCCACGATTTCGGTGAATGCCAGAAGTGTGTCCCTCTCGTACTTGGCGCCGACCATAATCGAGAACGCGACCCCGGCAACGTTCAGCCGGACAGCGTCCTCCATCGAGACGGTGATGCCTTCATGCAGCAGCTCCTCGTTGAGGATGCTGGTGCCGCCGGAGACCCTCAGGACGATGGGGACATCGGTTTCCGGGGGAATGTAGTTCCTGAGCGCGCCCCTTGTGAGCATGAGAGTGTCTGCATGCGGGAGCAATGGCCCGACCGTCTTGCCCAGCTGCTCAAGTCCGGTTGTGGGGCCCATGAAATAGCCGTGGTCCACGGCCAGCATGACGGTCCTTCCGTCCTTCGGCTTTATTATCCTTGACAAGCGGTTCTTCATGCCCCAGTCCATATTATCACAACGGATAGAATGCATCTGCGATATAAGAATGTTTCATATTGTAGATTTGCGGATTGAAGGATTTTAGATTTACGGATTGTAGATTTTAGATTCACGGACGGACTGGCGGTCGTAAAAGTTCAGCGGAATGGTGTCTAAATAACGATTTTATGTGTCTGGGGACTAGGGTCTGGGGGCTAGGGTCTGGGGGCTAGGGTCTAGGGTTGCCAACATGAGTTTTGTGCTGGCTGTTCACGACAGCCAGCAAACCCTAGCCCCTTTATCCTTTTATCCATGCAAAGACCCTAGACCCTTTATCCCATTTTGTAAGCAAAGATCCTAGACCCCGTTACAAAAAGAAACGATAACCCATCATGCCGTGAACAACAATCTAAAATCGAAAATCTACAATGTAAACTACCAGCCCCTAAAGTGGCTGGCGTTTGTTGCCAGGGCTGGAAGTTTACAATCATAGGCCATGCACCTGATTTATCAAAGCCAGACAGCTTTGATTTTCTATGCAGTAGATTGAACGGTGCATGGCGGTTTTCTTTCTACTTATATTCGTGTAAATGGCCTCTCATCCCCGGCTTAAAATCCGGGGGGTTCTCGGCCTTTATCACTAAAATACCATGCACATAAGATTATAAATCCGCACCACCATCCTGGCCTGATGGACTGGATTATTGATGGTATAATCGCAATTCTCCGTGCTCTCTGGCTGATGGTGCCGATGCTCATACCGAATTCTGCAGCAGTGCTATTCGGGGGAGGCACTCCGGTTGATTTCGGGAAGACCATGAAGGACGGCACCAGGTATCTGGGGGACGGAAAGACCTGGCGCGGGCTTGTAGGCGGGACGCTCAGCGGCATCACGCTCGGACTCATCCAGGTGGGCATCATGACCGCATTGGACATTCCCGAGTGGACCTATGACCCATGCATCCTGTGCACCGTCCTCATCCTGTTCCTGCTGGCGTTCGGGTCGATGTTCGGGGACATGCTGGGAAGCTTCATCAAGCGCAGGATCAAGATAGCGCGGGGCGCCAAAGCGCCCATCCTGGACCAGTACGATTTTCTGATCGGGACGCTGCTGCTCGTCGTTCCGCTGCAATGGAGCTGGTTCTACGCGAACATGCTGGAAGGGATCTACATAGTCGGGTTCATCGGGCTTATAATTCTCATCCCCTTCATGCACAGAGCGATGAACATCATAGGATTTAAGATGGGGAAGAAGGATGTTCCATGGTAGGTGTTTAAATGTTAGAGGAAGAAATCGTGAAAGCCGGTGCCTTCAAGCTGGGAAATTTCACGCTGGCATCGGGCAGGAAGAGCGATTATTACGTTGACCTGAGGGCGGTCACCACCCAGCCCCACCTCCTGAGGAAGGTGGCGCTGGCGATGAAGCCTCATGTCGTCGATTGCGACAGGATAGCGGGTGTCGAGCTGGGCGCAGTCCCTATCGCAGTGGCGCTGTCCCTTGAGACCGGGATACCCTACATCATGGTCCGCAAGCAGAAGAAAGACCACGGCGCAGGTAAGCTGGTTGAGGGTGAGTTGAGACCCGGAGAGAGGGTGGTGTTCGTCGAGGACACTGTCACGACCGCGGGCAGCCTCATCAAAGCCATCCAGGCAGTCAGCGAGATGGGCGGAATCGTGAAACAGGCAATCGTAATCGTGGACAGGGAAGAAGGCGCCGAGGAGAACCTGTGCAAGATGAATGTGGAAATTGTGTCGATTGCCAGCATTGCAAGATTGAGAGAGTGCAGCAAAGATGGCGCATGAACATTTCTCAGGCATCGCCTTGGCCGCTGTATTGTTGGCAACCGTCTTTCTGCCGGTGTCGGTATCGGCCGGTGGGGGTGCGACACTTTCACAACCCATTGACCTGACAGACCCGGGCATCCCCGGCCAGCAGACCAATCCTTCGTCCATCGTGTTCAACGGGCTATTGTATGTGTTTTGGGCCAGCAACTCGGCCGAGACGCCGATAGGCAATGATTTTGACATCACGTATGCGACATATGACGGCCATGACTGGTGCAAGAATATTGTTCTCACGCCGAATGACGCGGGGAATGACCATACGCCCCAGGCCATCATATTCCGGGGGGAAATGTACCTGTTCTGGTCCTCCAGCAATCCGAACATAACAGGCGGCACCGACGCGGACATCGTGGTGAGAGTGTTCGACGGCACAGCCTGGTCAGAGCCCGAGTCGCTCACATCAAGCATGGGCTCCCGGGGGGATTACAATCCCTGGCCTGTGGTCTTCAACAACCGCCTTTACGTGTTCTTCGAATATTTCTGGCCGGAGAGCAATTCGTACCTGATCGGCTGCACCTTCCTGGACAATGATTGGGAGCAGATGATGAGCGTGACCGGGGTCATCCAGGGCCACAACCTCAACCCGACCGCCGCAGTGTCGGGGGAGTCGCTGGTGTTGGCATGGGAATCATACAGCGATGAGCTTGCTGGGGATACCCGCTGTTCCATCATTTCAAGAACACTGGATTCCCACGGATGGTCCGAGGGATTCACATCCCTGTCCGGTGACGCCGGGCCGAGCAACGCCGACCCGTCCGCGGCAAGCTATGGCGGAGCAGCTTGGGTGTTCTGGTCCACCGACTCGGAGGAATTGTCGATTGGAAGCGATTCGGACATTGTCGGGCGAAGATTCATAGCTGGAAGTTGGGCCGATACAACTCTTGAAATCGCGGCGGTCCAGGATTCAGGGAATGACACGGGAGTCGCCGTCGCTGTGCATGGGGGGAATCTCATTCTTTCTTGGATATCGGGCAGCCCTGAATACTCCGGAGGGGCCGATACCGACGTCATCATGGCTTCATTCAATGGCACGGTATGGAGCAAGCCCATCGACATTTCCAGGGCAGATGGCGAACGCAACGATGGCGGCGGATTCACTTACAGGACTCCTGCGATGGCGAGTTATGATGACAAACTCATGATAATATGGGAAACGAATGCAAGCCCCCTGCTGACTGTGACCGCCAACACCTGGCTGGCAATGGTCGAGTGCGATTTTTCAACTGAAAATGTCGGGAGCTATTACCTGATACTTGTTCCGATAGCCGTGGTCGTCGCGGTCGCGGCGTTCCTTCTGGTAAAGAGACGCTGAGTATCGCTGCCTGTCTTGTTTGACCTACCAGCCCGGCCGCTATCGCCGAATTCAAAATTCGGCTAAGTCGCAACGAATATCGTTGCTCCAAACGCCAGCCCTTTCAGGGACTGATTGTTTACAGGTAGAACGAACCTGTGTAGCCGTCGGATATCTGCGGGGTCATCGAGTACCCGTAGTTCGTAGTAACGTAGGCCGAGGCAAGGGGTTTGGCATAGGCGAACACCGTTTCAAGGACTGTCGAGCCGGCATTACCCAGCCGGTACCCGTACTCCCAGAAGTAGTATGTCCAGACGCCGTTGGCGATGTCGGATTGCCCGTCCCATGAATACTGGTTCGCTGCAGCCGCCATGATGTGGAGCCTTCCAGACTGGCCGAGGGACAGGCCCCCGCTGTTGCAGCTGTCGAAGAACAGGAGCTGGTGCGTGCTCTGATAGGTGTCGAATATGGCATCCATCTCGTCATCGGTTATCATGTCTGTGATGTAGTAGCAGTCCTCGGGGCAGATGAAGTACTTGCCGCCGCTCGTCCCGCCGTGGCCTGAATAGGTGAACGCTGTGTAATCCCCAGCGACCTCATTGGTGCCCATTGTGTTCAAGGCTGCCAGCATCGCGACCTTTGTCGCTTGGCCGTCGGTCAGCAGGTTCACTGAATATCCCGCGCCGAGGAGATTGGCCCTGCATTCGCTGGCGTCGTTCACGCAGTAGGTCAGGTCATTCTGGTAGTCGTATTTGTTGATGCCCACGCATACGGCGTACCTGTGAATCGAACCGGCGGTCGTCGCGAAGGACCAGGGGTTGGGCACGGGGCCGGAGGTGAGCGTGTTCCCCGCGAGGTCGCTTGCTGCCGAGACTGTGAGTGTGTAAGTGGTGCCTGCCGCGAAGCTCGTGTGCGTGAGGGTCACGCGGTCATTGGTGAAGGTAACGGTGCTCCAGGCTGCGCTCCAGCCGCCCGGATTTGGGTTGCTGGAATACGCGAAAGTGCCTGTGTTGATACTCTCGCTGAATGTGATTATTACCGACTGGGTGACTGCAACGCCGGTTGCGCCGCTCGCCGGTGTCGTGGTGGTGATGTAGGGCCTGATCGTGTCGGGTGCCGCTGCGGTCGTGAAGCTGAACACCCACTTGTCTTTGTTGTCCCCTTCCATTGTACCGTCCTTGTCCCCGTCCAGCGTGTTGCCGGCAAGGTCGGTTGCGGCGACCAGGATTGTAACGGTGTAAAGTGTGGAATAGGCAAGGTTGGCGGTCGGATTGAAGGTCATTATGTCGCCACCCGCGTTCCAGGAGAATGCACCTGCCACCGAGGGATTGGTGCTGAATGCGCCCTGGGTGTTGCCCTGGTTCATCGGTTCGTTGAAGTCAACAACGACATTCGTGGTAATGACAATGCCTGTCGCGCCGTTGGCCGGCGTGTTGGTCGTCACCTGCGGCGGTATCGTGTCTGGGACTGTTACTGTCACTGAAGCTGAAACTGCGTTGCCCCAGTTCCCGACAGAGTCCCTGCCGCGCACCCATAAGGTGTTTGTGCCTGAGGGCCAACCGGTGGTGCTGATTGATGCAGTCACGCCTTCGGTCGGGGTGTTGAAGGTGCCGTCAGAAGCGCCCATCGCGGTTCCGCTGCCTGCTGCGGCAGCCGACGCTCCGCGTGACCATTCTGCCTGAGCCACGTTGTTGTTACCGGTGGTGACATCGGACACCGAGGCTGTGAGGGTGAGCATTGAGCCCAGCGACACCGGGTTGGGCGTCGCGGTCACGGATGAAACTATCGGGCCTGTGGCGTCGGGATTGGCCTGGGTCGTGAATGACCAGGGGTTCGGAACCGGGCCGGATGTCAATGTGTTACCGGATGTGTCCTGGGCTGCGCTGACTGTGAATGTGTACCCGGTGCTGTAAACAAAATTGGTGTGTGTGAGGGTGACCCTGTCGTTCGTGTATGTTGCGGTGCTCCAGGTTGCACTCCAACCGCCCGGGTTCGGGGTACATGAGTAGGCAAAGGTGCCTGTGTTGATGCTCTCGCTGAATGTGATTATCACGGACTGAGTTATCGCAACGCCGGTCGCAGCATTTGCTGGTGTGGTTGTGATTATGTACGGACCCGTCGTGTCCGGCTCGGCACCGGTGGTGAACGAGAACACCCATTTGTCCTTGTTGTCCGCCTCCATCACGCCGTCCTTGTCCCCGTCGAGGGTGTTGCCGGCAAGGTCAGTTGCGGCGACCAGGATTGTAACGGTGTAAAGGGTGGAATAGGCAAGGTTGGCTGTCGGGTTGAATGTCATTATGTCGCCGCCCGCGTTCCAGGAGAATGCCCCTGCCACGGATGGGACAGTGCTGAATGCGCCCTGGGTGTTGCCCTGGTTCATCGCCTCGTTGAAGTCAACCACGATGTTGGCCGATACCAGAACTCCTGTCGCGCCGTTGGCCGGCGTGTTGCTCTCGACCTGCGGCGGTACCGTGTCGGCCCCGTTCACAGTGACCGCTGTCGAAACGGCATTGCCCCAGTTGTTCGCCGCGTCCCTGCCGCGAACCCAGAGCGTGTTTGTGCCTATTGGCCACCCAGCAGTGCTCAGGCTGGCTGTCACGCCTTCGGTGGGAGAGTTGAAATTCCCGTCCGAGGCGCTCATCGCGGTTCCGCTGCCGGCTGCGGCAGCGGATGCCCCGCGGGACCACTCTGCCGCAGCCGCGTTGCTGTTGCCGGTGGTAGCGTCGGAAACCGATGCCGTGAGTGTCAGCGTGTTCCCCTGGACTATCGGGTTTGGCGCCGCGGAGACACCGGAGACTATGGGCCCGGTGGTGTCCGGTGCTGCAAGCGTGGTGAAGCTCCACGGGTTGGGAATGGCTCCTGCCGTCAGGGCGTTTCCGGCCAGGTCATTGGCAGCCGTCACTGTGAAGGTGTGTGAAGTGCCGTAGGCGAAATTCGTGTGTGTGAGTGTGACCCGGTCATTGGTGTATGTGACAGTGCTCCAGGCTGTGCTCCATCCCCCCGGATTGGGGGCGCAGGAATAGGCGAAGGACGCAGTGTTTATGCTCTCGCTGAACGTGACGATGATGCTCTGCCCGACCGCGATCCCGGTTGCCGAATTCGCAGGCACGGTGGCGATTATCTGCGGGTCGGTGGTGTCCGGGATTATCGGTGTGGCACTTCTCTCGACCGCGTTGGCATCCTCGTTTCCGGCCGAGTCCTGAGCCCTCACGACGAAGTAGTATGGCTGGTCGGTGATGAGGCCGCCGACCTCTATGCTGGTCTGGTCAGTGACATAATTGGGTGAGGCAAAGTTCTGTCCGCCCGCGGTCGTGGCCATGTAGATGTTGTATGTAATCGGGTAGGATGGGTCGGTCGCGGGATTCCAGGAGAGATACACGGCCCCGTCGGTGATGGAATCAGTGGCCGAAACGAGTCCGCCGAAGGTCGGGGGCGTGACATCCCCCACATTCCAGACGCTGTCGCTCGGGACATGTATCCAGTATCCGTTCCCGGGCTGCATCGTCACTGTGGAAAGGTCCATCCTGTCCTCTATATACGGCGTCGTACTCTTGAAGACAGATATCATGTCGGCTCCGGTTCCTGACAAGGACACCGATGCCAGTTTCGGCTCGAGCGTGGGGTATCCGACAAGATTCCAGCCCGAGTAAAGGTTAATGGCGGTGGTCGTGGGCGGGGTGCCGCTGACCTTGAGGGTTCCGTCGGTGCCAGTATTTGTGATCTTGACCCAGAGACCCATCATGTTGTTGACATTGTTGAGCTTGCACAGTTCGGGGGGAATCAGCGTGTTGTAGCCTTGCCAGGGCGTGGCTAGCAGGCCATCGTAGCCCTTCACCGACTCCCAAACTGTGTCGCCCCCGCAATCATCCAGCACGGACAGGATATTGCTGTTCGACACTACCTGGGGGAAGCTCAGGAGGTTCCATCCGAGGGACACCGGGAGGTTATATTCCAATTGCACAGCGTCATACTGGATGCGAACCCAAAGTGCATCGACGTACACCGAGCCGCCGTCCGGACCCCCGATCTTGGCAAAAGTGATTTCCGGATGAATGTTGGCCACATCCGCCCATGTCCACACCGCTTTATCGCCGGTCACATCCAGGTACAGGGTGTGATCGGTTGCGTAATTGGCCGAATCCACGGCGGTGAGGGTGGCGCCGTAAGCGCTTAGGGAACTGTCATAATATTTCACTATCGCGCCGTCATCCGCCAGGCCGCTGGAGGACCATTCCGCGGCAATCTCGACCGAGAGGATCGCACCGCTGCCCAGGCCCCATGCCGAGCCGCTTGCCCGGGCGTAATAGAGATTTGTGGCCAAGGGGTATTTCACATCGTCCGGGGAGCCGATGACCGCAGGAACTGGCACGGCTACCTGATCAACCGCGGAATCGGCGTACATGTCCTGCATGACGGCGGACGGAACCGGGAGAACCGGCGATTGGGCTGCAATTTCGCCCCCAACCAGGGATGCAGGCTGCTCAATCGCCGTCACCGGGAATGAATATTCGGCGGAAGAACCGGCTTCGACAATCACGGAAGTTCCGGCTTCCTGTTCTGCGGCCAGTGACATTATCGGCACCGAGCCGACGAGCATGATTGACACCAATGCTATCGAAAATACCTGCACAAATAGGGAATCTCTCTTTGCTTCCATATTAACCACCTGGATGCTATTCTTGCAATAAGCCTTTAAGT
This sequence comes from Methanomassiliicoccales archaeon UBA147, assembly GCA_002496385.1. Lineage (GTDB taxonomy): Archaea > Thermoplasmatota > Thermoplasmata > SG8-5 > SG8-5 > UBA147. The sequence continues at coordinate 44,819 of DAJR01000045.1, forward strand.
TAGTTATATAATATAAACATATCCTTTATTTCAATAATTCCAAGGAGCAAATGAATTATAATGTCTAGGATTATACACCCGCGATACAAATGAAAGCCATAGTAACTGGTGGCTGCGGGTTCATCGCCAGCCACGTCACCGACAGGCTGGTAAACCTTGGGCATGAGGTCACGGTCATAGACAACATGAGCACAGGCTTCAGGGAGAACATATGCCATCACCTGGAATCCAAATCAATAAAGTTACTGGAATTCGATCTGGGCAATCTCAAGAAAACAGAGAAAGCCCTCAAAGGCGCGGACGCGGTTTTCCATCTGGCCGCCAATGCCGATGTGCGGCACGGGCTCGAGGACAGCTTCCGGGACATTGACCGGAATCTGATTGTAACTTACAACATCCTTGAGGCAATGCGCAAGAGCGATGTAAAAAAAATCCTGTTCTCCTCGACGGCGGCGACCTATGGCGAGCCGGACGTGTTCCCGACGCCGGAGACCTACCACCCCCGCCAGACCTCATTCTACGGTGCATCCAAGATTGCATGCGAGGGGCTGATTGAAGCGTTCTCAGAAGCTTATGGGATGCAGGCCTGGATGTACAGGTTCGTCTCGATACAGGGAGAGCGGCACCCGCACGGTGTAACATACGATTTCGTGAAGAAGCTGAAAGCAAATCCCAAACAGCTTGAGATTCTTGGGGACGGCACTGCAAGGAAATCCTACCTGCACGTCGAGGATTGCGTGGACGGCTTCTTCCTGGGGTTCGGGAAAGCCACAGGCAGGACCAACCTATTCAACCTTGGCCATGAGGAATACGTGAACGTGAAGAAGATGGCGGATATCGTCACAAGCGAGATGGGGCTGAAAGAAGTCAAGTACAATTTCACAGGCGGCGAGCGCGGCTGGGTCGGGGACTCTCCGCTGGTTCACCTGGACACGGGCAGGATGAGGGCGCTTGGCTGGAAGCCGAAAATAAGCATCGAGGAAACTGTCAGGCGGACTGTAAGGTGGCTTCTGGCGAATCCATATGTGTACAAGAGGTAGTCCATGAAGGTCAAGCAGGCGGCAATCATCTGCGGCGGCATGGGTACGAGGCTGCGCCCGCTGACTTTCGACATCCCCAAACCCATGGTCCCGGTCCGCGGAAAGCCTTTCCTGCAATGGATAATCGAGCATTTCAAAGACCAGGGAGTAAACAGGCTCGTGTTCTGCACCGGCCACCTGCACGAAAACATCGAGGCGTATTTCGGAGACGGAAGGAAATTCGGCGTTGAAATAGCGCACTCGGTCGAGCCCGAGCCCCTGGGCACCGGCGGAGCCCTTCTCAATGCCGGGCATCTGCTTGATCGGAGGTTCTTCCTGGCCTACGGGGACAGCTACCTGCCAATCGATTTATCCGGCCTGACGGGTTTGATGGAGAAGAACAGGGCATCAGGAGTCATCACGGCTTACGAAAACCCCGACAAACTGGCTCCGAACAATGTGAGGCTCGCGGCGGACGGCAGGGTGATGAATTACATCAAGAAGGACCCGCCTGCCGCGATGAACTGCCTGGAAGCCGGGCTCTCGCTCTTCGACAGGGACGTACTGGAGTTCGCGCCCGGCAGGAAATTCTCCCTGGAGGAGTCGATTTTGCCACAATTAATAAATAGGGGCCTCCTCTTTGGATTATTGACGCCCAGGAGGTTTTACGACATGGGAACTCCGGAAGGGCTGGAACGCGCGAAGAGGGAACTGAATGACACTGATTAGCCGCTCACCCGTCAGGATAAGTTTCGGGGGCGGGGGCACGGACCTCGCGTCCTACTACGAAAAATACGGCGGCGTCGTCGTGAGCGCGTCGATCAACAAGTACATCTACACAATTCTCGAGATGCGGCTGGACGACCGCATCCAGATCATCTCCTCAGACCTGCAGCTCAACCACACAGTCTCGGACGCATACCATCTGAAATACGGCGAGGGCCTGGACATCCCGGTCGCGGTCCTGAAGCACTTCAACGTGCAGAGGGGCCTGAACATATTCATGGCCTCGGAGATACCGCCCGGCACCGGGCTCGGCTCCTCGGGCGCAGTCACGGTGAACATGATCAACACCATCAACCAGCTCGAGAGGCTGAAGATGGGCAAGAAGGAGATGGCTGAGCTCGCATACAAGATAGAATTCCATGACCTGGGGATGCCGATCGGCAAGCAGGACGAGTATGCCAGCGCCTTCGGCGGAATCAATTTCATCAAGTTCAACAGGAACGGCACCACCGAGGTGGAGCCCCTCAAGATCCCGAGGGAGGTGCGTGTGCGGCTTGAGACGGACGTGATGCTGTTCTTCACCGGTCGGACCCGGGAATCGTCAAAGATACTCAGGTCCCAGGATAAATCCACAAGGGACAAGTCCAGCACCGTCGTCGATTCCCTCCATGCAATAAAGCAGGTGGCGTTCGACGTGAAGAAGGCGATAGAGTCGGGCGACCTGGTGGAGTTCGGAAGGCTTCTGGACCACTCCTGGCAGACGAAGAAGAACCTCGCACAGGGCATCACCAACCCAAGGATAGACAAGCTCATGGGCATAGCCAAGAAGAACGGCGCCCTGGGCGGGAAGCTCACAGGGGCGGGCGGAGGCGGGTACATGATGCTGTTCTGCGAGAAGGCCAACCAGAAACGCCTCATCAAGTCGATGGTGGCCGAAGGCCTGAGCCCTCTAGATTTCCATTTCGACAAGAAGGGAGCATCAATCATCAACGGGTAGTGAGACAATGGACGAATTCAGAAAGACATTCATCGACGGATACCTAGACGACATCATCCGGGTGCTTGGCGAAATCAAGGCGAACAATGCAGATTTCTTCGACAGGCTGGCCACGATATTCCTGGAGGCCAGGGAGAACAACCGTAAGATATTCTTCTGCGGGAACGGCGGAAGCGCGTCAACCGCATCGCATTTCACCAGCGACCTTGCCAAAGGCACGATAGTCGAAGGTGCGCCAAGGTTCAAGGCGCTCTCGCTCGCGGACAACATCCCGCAGATGCTCGCATGGGGCAACGACGCCTGCTACGAGGACATTTTCGTGGAACAGCTCAAGAACCTGTTCGAGCCGGGAGACGTCGTGCTGGGCATATCGGGCAGCGGGAATTCGGAGAACGTCCTCAGGGCCATCAAGTATGCCGGGGAGAATGACGGGGTCACAGTGGGAATAACCGGATTCGACGGAGGCAAGCTGAAGGACATGGTTGACCTCTGCCTCATAGTCCCGGTGCACAACATGCAGAAGACCGAGGACGTGCACATGCTCATCGACCACCTCACCACCCTCATGATCAAGGAAGAGGAGTTGGCCAGGCGTGGCTAAAGCCGTATTCTTGGACAGGGACGGGGTCATCAACAGGCTCAGCATGGGGAATTACATCACGACCTGGGACAGGTTCGAGTTCCTGAAAGGCGCGAAAGAAGCAATTGCCAGACTGTCGAATTCCGGGTACCTTGTGTTCATCGTCACGAACCAATCGGCCATCAACCGCGGCCTGCTGACCGAGGCCGGGCTCGAGGTGATTCACAACAACATGCTGTGCGAGATAGAGGAGGCCGGCGGCCATATCGAGAAGATATACCACTGCCCGCACCGGCCGGACGAGGGCTGCAAATGCAGGAAGCCGGAGACCGGGCTCTTCGACCTGGCCAATGCAGAATACGATATAGATTACCCGGACTCATGGTTCGTCGGCGATTTCGAGAGCGACAGGGAAGTGGCCCGGAGGATGGGTCTCAAATTCATACTGGCCAGCGGGGACGGCGGGCTGGAGAGGGCGGTAGAAGCGATTTTGGCGAACGATTAATCACACCATCGAAATGCAAATTTCGATTGCAGACTTTTTACGTGATTATTATCGCATCGTTAGCTTTCCTGAAGTCAGCATCAGAGGTTAGTAATTTCTGATCGATGTATCTCGCGCTCGCCAGAATGATTCCGTCCATCAGGCTGAATTTAATGATTTTTTGCGCCCTGAACTGATGCTTGAGTTCCGACGCCTCAATGCATATCGCTTCATTCAGCGGTATGACATTCACAATATCCTTTAGCTGGAGAATTCGCGCAGGCGGGTCCGAGCAGTTGGCAAGACACCAATCATTGACCTCGCCCAGTTGGATGACGGAAATGAAAAGCAGTTCGTTCTCAATATGCGCCATGATGCTATCGACCCGCGGACCTTCTCCCCGCATCAGTTCCACTATTATGCTCGTATCCAGGAACATCAGAACCTGTCTCCCTTTTCACGCCGGAATGGTTTCTTGCCCCTCTCGATGCCGATGAAATCCATGAGCTTCCTGTTCCTGGCCGCGATATCGGACGAGGGTATCGCCACTCGGATGGTGTCCCCATTGCCGAATCCAAGTTCATGGATTATATCATTTGGAATGATTATGCCAAGGGAGTTACCGACTCTGCGGAGCTTGGCTTCGAATACTTCCGCCATGAAATAGGTTATAACGTTATAACTATTAATAAGTTCCGGTATTATTTCTCCCAAACAGTCCCCTTGAACAGCCAGACATTGATTGTCTTGTCCCCGGTCCTGAACAGCGGGTCGGCAATCTTCGGCGGCACATTCTCGATGAAGACGCCGAAGTTTATGCGCCAGCGTCCCATCTCCCTGCCCGCGAGTGCGGCCAGCGCCGGAATGTTGGCTTCGATGCGTCCAATCAATTTAATCTGGTCCGGCTCTTCCTCGTTCCCCGATGCTTTCTGCAGGACCTTGGGCATACGGACAAGGCCGTAGAACTCGAGGCGGACGAACAGGTGCTCGGGTATATCGTCCCCAAGTTTGGGGTACTGGGATGGTTGGGTTGGCTTGCCGAACTTGGCCATGAACACCGCTACCGAGCCGATGACCCATCTGAGCAATGCTGCCAGAGTGTCGCCGCCTTCGATGACGAAGCTCAGGGTGATGCCGCCTCCGCCCGAGCCGGTTGCGTCGGTGAGCTTGACGTCCAGGAAAAGGCATGTCTCCACGACCGACCTTTCCACAAGGCGAAGCACATCCTCTATGAAGCGCTGGATGAATTGCGTCACCAACTTCACTATGAAATCCAGGGAGAGCGCAAGCTCGTCCCTGAGGTTGTGCCAGGTCGTGTTGAAGGCGCCTTTCAGCAGAGCCCATACAAGCGGCTTGAACTGGATGTCCACCGCCGGGTTCTCCGCGCCTATCGACCCCCAGGTGAAATTCCATTTCCCGGCAACAGAGAAGTTGGCTCCATTCGGTGCCCGTTGCCATGTCGCGTCGCAGCCAGATGTGCCAGTGGAAATGTTGTTGACCATTGCATTGTCCGGCTCGGACAGCGGGGGGGTGGCGTCCACAATAGCCCCGCCGGGGTCCAGGAGCAAGAAGCGGACCGATTCGGTCGGCAGCGTGCGGTTGAAATACTGGACCATCCAGTAGCCGAAGGGTTTTATTGAGAACGATGAGTTGAAGGTGATATTGTAGCTTGAATTGCTCCCATAGCTGAGTGTCCAGTTCCCGAGGCTGACATTCGCGTTCAACGGGTTGTAGATTTCAACCCATTGAGTCCCGTTGTCCAGACCCCTGGGATTGAGTTCAACCTCATTTATGACCAGGTTGTCCTCTTCCAGGCCTCTGAGTGTGTACTTTATCTCGAAGCCCGCATTGACTGAGGCCTTCAAGCCCAGGAACGGAATGGGAATGTTGGAGAGGGCGACGCCCACGCCGGCAATGTCATGGAGTGAATACCCCACGGTGGCGTAGATGTTCTCCGCCACGGGAGCGTTCAGTTCCATCGCCCAGCCGTTCCCCTCGCCTCTGCATTCCACTATGTGCCCCCGAAGGACCATGAAAGGGTCTACCGCAATATCCAGCGTGAAACCGAACATCTCGATGTCTGCGTCGAGAAGGAGATCATATTCCATTCCAGCTTCCGCAGAGACATTGTCAGAGAGAGACCAGAGCTCCAAACCGATGTCGAAGCCGGTTCCGAGGAGCTTGCCTTCGGTTCTCACGGAGAGCAATTCGCCGCCATAGCCCATTTCTATCCGGTCCATCTCGCAGTCCTCCGCGAAGGCCACGATGAAATCGAAGCCGAAAAGACTGAACCTGAACTCGGAGCCGTCCGGGAGCAGGTCTATGATCCAATCCACTATTGAATTGAATATCAGATCCGCGATGTCCCTGAGGAATATCTGGACCTTCTCGACAAGGAAGCCTATCAGTTCCGTCACCTTGTTCATCACGTCCTGCGCATAAGCGAGGAGTTTGCCGACCAGGTCGGCGAAGAAGTCGACTATCTTCATAACCTGGTCTATGAGCCAATTGATGGGGGCTGCTATAGTGTCCCACACCCAATCGAAAAATGCCCCGACAATATCAAGCAGCTTCTCAACATCCCCGGCCAACGAGTTGGTTCCTGTGTAATCGATTCCCACCAGGTTCCAACCCGAATATGCCGTCACCGGAATGACAAAATCAAGTTCGAGTATCCTCTCAAGAATAGTGGGCCCCTGGCTCCCGTTTCCCAGGTATGAATAGGAGCCGCTCGCGGCATGGATCGCTATGTTGCCCCTGATGGTGACGTTCCACCGATTCTCGAATGGTCTCTCGTTGAATGTCACAGCGTCGGTATAATGCACCCCCTGGGGAGCGGAAATTTCGACGGTAATCGTGCCTCGGACAGGACTGACATCAGATTGTACCATATTGGCCTCAATCGCCATGACGGGGCCGTCTGGCTGGGTTACCGTGAACCTCTCCTCCCAGACCGCTCCGCCGGCCATCGCGGAAGAATATTCCCCTTCATACATCCCGAACCCGATGGCCCCAGCCTCGTCAGAGTATAACAGTTCGGGTGAATACTGGGTGTTGGCAACCTCGCCGCTCCAGATTATGGAGTCCAGAACACTTATGACAATACCTTTGGCGAGGCCTATGAAAGAAGAAGGGTCTTTCCCGATGAAGCGGGACAGGATATTTCCAGAGAGACTCGCCACGGTGCTCTCCAGCGCACGGATATATAGTCCGTTCTGGGCGCTTCCGAGGTACAGCCAGGAGGATTCTGCGAGCTTCAGTTTGGAATATGCCGAGTCGGCATGAGGCTGGATGTCCAGGGCAAGTTGTGAACGGCACTGGACACCGAGCACATCTGCGCAAACCACCTGGTCAGGAATCTGGAGACAGTCATAAGGCAGAGGCGAGTCGAAGTACCCTCTCGATTTTCCGAGTTCATTGTAAACGGAATATACCGCGGACGCGGTTCCAGTGGGTTGAACGGACATGGTGGAATTGAGAAGGAGCGCCCTTGACAAGGATTCAAGTGCGTTCAGCTGACAGGTCTGTGAATCTGCAAGCACATCATAATTCTGCGAGATGAATTCCATCAATCGAACCGTGAGCTGGGACTGTCTGTTGGTCAGCACCGAGAGCAAGGAGTTGACCCTCCCCGGGTTCTCTTGAAGGCAGTCGGTTGTCTCTGTGATGATTTCTGCGATCATGTTTCGCATATCTTCCAGGGTTGAGGCCCTGTCATTCGGGTCTATTGCATATTTGCCGTCAGAATACTCTGAAAGGCATATTGACTTCTGGCCCATGAAGGAGGTTATCAGGGTTGAAAGTTCGTAAGTCACATTTTTGACGGCATCGCGCATCGTGCTGTAAATCACATCCTCGCGCTCTGAATAGAACTCAGTGTAAAATTCGGACCACAGGGCAACAACCTCTGTTTGCTGGCGAAGCATGCTTGCCGGACGGAAATTCGCAATATAGCCTGCCGGGTATTTGCTCGAGTGGGTGGGTGTGGTGGCCGCCGAGATGTTGTACAGACACATTGCCGCATGCCATGAAGCCCCAACGATCTGGCCGTCAGCGTCGATAATCGGAACGGAATATTGCTCTGTCAGTTGGCTGCAGTTCCCCGAATATGAATATATGGTGGGGATGGGCTGAAGCACATCCAGAACCGCCAGGTCCGTCCCGGCAGCTGGAGAATCCCCATGGATGACGCCGGGAACGGTGATTGCGGCCGGGTCGGGGGGCCACCCGAGCGATTCTGAATTTTTTAACAGCCAACGGTTGACCTGTTCCGCGCCCTTCCGGTTTTCCCCGTCGTCGCCCCATATGAAATCGCTGAGCGATCTGCCGACATCCTCTATCCATTGGCGCATGGCCTGCCCGGTCCGATAAATTCCGTTTGCGATATCGGTTATCCCGAAGTAATCCAGATACTTGAGTATGAACTGGTCGATTATCGCATTAAAAGCCTGGGCCAGAATAATGTCGGCGGGGATTTTCCTGTCGCCGATGCCCGAATAAATCGCCACGATGTCCGCGGGGTCGAGCGTTCCGTTGTTGAGATAAGTCTGCAACAATGATTCGATTGTGTTGCCTGCGTACCCGTTTCCTGCGGAGTCAATCCCAAGGACCACAGACTCATCGAAGTCCCTGAACAGCCGGACGGTTTCAAGGATCACCGCAATATTGACTGCCAACTGGACATCGCTCAATGATAAAATGCCTGATGCAGGGCCGGGAGAAGCCGCGAGTCCCGCGCCCCAGCCCTCCAACACCCTGAACTGTGCAACGGTGGTGAGAATGTATTTCACTGCCCGGACCATGCCCATCGCGTTGTTATCTGTGGAACTCTCCAGTATGGCCGCTTTCGAGTTCATCAGAGGGTAGGGCGCATCTATGGTTCTTTGGAATGAAATGGGGCTTTCCATTGCCGCGTTCGAACGGGTGTTCCTGACAGTGCAGTTCCCTTCACCCACGACAACATACCTGGCAAGGGCGGATGTCTCCCCGCTCGACTCGGTTGTCACAGTGTCAAGCACCTCCACCGTGGCATTGGTCATGGTGCCCGAACCATCATCCAGCGAGATGTTGGATTGGTTTGTGCGATTGGAAGGAACAAGGTCGTGCAGGCTCAGTTCCTCAAGGAAAACAGCCTGCCTGAAATCCCTCACTTCGACCAGGTAGGGGTCTTCATAAAGCGGGAAAACTTCCTCCAGGTATTTTGAATAATTCTCCTGGAAACATCTATCCAGCATGGATTGGTTGCAAAGATATCGTGTGGATGCCGCCACCGCACCGGACGCTATGTAATACGCTTCCAGAGACATTTTCTTCTCCAACTGGTGCAGTACAGATTGTTGGCGCGATGTTTCCTCGCCGGCCAGCCTGATGCCTGCCTCCCGCCTCTGAATTCCGCCCAGGTAAGACATGCTCATGACGGAGAGCATCAGTATCAGCACCGCGACCATTGCGAAAGGCACCCGGGCCCATTCGTCACCCGCTATCTTTCGGCCGCGCATCAGTCCACCCATACAAAGATTGTTATCCGAATCTTGGTGGCTGAAGAGTCGCCCGGCCATATCTCTATTTGGCTGGCACATCGGTCCTCCGGCAGCTCGTCGAACCAAGCGATGCGATTGGAAATGAACACGGCCCCATCGTCACAAGAGACTGCAAAATCCAGGCCCGGCCGGAGAATGGAATTTCCGAGGGAAAGGAGCCTGGAATTATAGGATTCGAATTCCTCGATGCTGTGATTGCGAACAATGATACATTCGTCACAGAGTGCCTGGCACACTGTCCGGGCTGCAGAGCCCGTGCTGGTTTGGTTCCCGGAGCTGTCGTTGTATTGCATATCGCCCAATTCCACAGCCAGATATGTTTGTGCGAAATCGTTTGTGTATTGCTGCATATCTGCAAATTCCTGGCTGCGAATAGGGCATGATGAGCCAATTATCACAGCGGATGCAATAAGCATGATTGTCATGAAGAGTATCGCGTCGATAACCGCAGACTGCGCGCGACCATTGTCGCATAGGGAGCCCATCAGGGTAATCTCCATACCATGACGGAAAGCCTAGCCGCCCCAATATGTCCGTTCGTATCGGTGTTGATGCATGAACTGAATGCAGCTGTGTCAATCCCTGATGGCGGTTCTGATGAACACAAGAAGAAAGCGGAGGTCAGGTTCCCTGACTCTGTGTCGATGCATTGTATTCCGATTCGGTAACCGAGCCCAAGCATTGACGGGTTGAATTCCTCAATGAAATCATCTCCGGTGATGTTCTGAAGCTTGGAGATATCGAAGGTTCCCGGGTCTCCCTCGACGCAGAGGGCTTCAGAGTTGCGCACCATCCTCGCAAGTGTAAGACAGTCCTCCTGCAATTCATTATAACTATTATTCTGACTCCAGGAAGTTGCCGTATGTGCCACGCTGACAGAAAATAACGAGACGGCCACAAGGACCACCAACAAAACTGGTAGTTCCTCAAAAGCACCCGCAACTCCCGAATCGTTCAATTTACCCACAACTCTCTCCTCGGCAATGAAACGCTGATGAGTACTAAAAGGTGTTTGATTTTGAAATGAGAAATCGAATGACCCGTTCTGAGAGATGTCGCGTTTCATATATTACGACCTAAAACTATTGCCCTGACGGGGGTGGAAGGGTTATTTTTCTCATTTCTGAGATTGCTGTGAAATAATTATGGTAATTGTTTTTGACATTTAGCACAAAACTTGTACTCGCCTGGGTTATTTGTGCCGCAATATGGGCAAAATTTTTCCTGATTAGAAGGAGCGGGCGATGTTATGGGCTGGCCCTGTGGCGGTGGTTGCTGTGGAGAGAGCGGAGGAGGGTTTTGCTCAACGTTGGCGGGAGCGTGCACTGGTGTCCCATACTTCAGTGTGATGCCGTTCACGCTTAACGCAATCTTCGCGCTCGGGTCGTTCTTGTTCGGGGTGAAGAAGGTGACGGCGGTCGCCGATCCTTCCTTCATCAATGAATCGTTTTCGGGCGTCCAAGGAAGTGTGATCGGTCCGACGAGCCAGACCGCTCCGAGTTGCCAGGTCGAATTCGTGTAGAACAAGGTTTGGGCTTTCCGGCGCATGGCCGTCCCCTGTACCACGGTCACCTCTCTGGCTTTCAAGACCTTTTTGGCAGTCCAACGCGCGTCCAGTGAAAACAAGATTAGGGTTAGAGATACTATGCTAGATATTAGACTTAATAACATAAATATATCCTTGTCGGCAGCAGTGTCAAAATCGTCATTTAAAATCATAAAAGCGCAGATTAGTGCAAAGAAAGAAAATGTCAAGAGTAACATCTTGAATTTTTTACATGGCGCTACAATTGCGGCCACCTCCTGTTCGGTAAACGGCCGCTTGGTCACCGTGAAATCTTGTTCGGAGGCCGGAGGCGCGGCTTGCTCATGATTGCGCTTGGATGCTGAAACTAACATTATGGCTGTCTCCATGTCATGTTGTTGAACTTGTGGTGCGTGTACCCCTTTGTTATGCGGTCTCGGCGCGCTGGACACAATACATTCGTGCAGAACCAACCCACAGTGAAGGGCGAGAGAGTTTCTTGCCCGCAATACGGACATCTCATAGCACCGTTCGTTCCCGGGGCGCCCGAATAGTCATCTGGATAACCATCTGGTCCGTGCTGCATCGGGGCATCAGTAGGAACTAGGTGATTGTTGTCTAACGATGGAACCTTTTGGAGTAGCGTACGATCGCCTGTTTTCGGAGCTTGCATCACGACATGAGGAGGGGCTAGGGGGCGGAAGGTGGGCATCCCGAGAGATTGCTCCGGTGGGAGCAGTGACTGTGGTCCCGACGGAGCGGATGCTGAGGTTAATGAAGGGGCTGGCAAAAATGCCGCGCCTAATCCAGCGATGCCCGCCAGTATGGCCCCAGAGCCGATTAAGGTACTGGGCAATCCCAGAAAGATGTCACTATCGTCGCCGGTGTCGGGTGTTATACCGCCATCACTGTCACTATCGCTGCCGCTAGAAATTACTCTCTCTAAATCGAGGGTCCAGGTGTAAGTTACGCCGGTCGCTACATATGTTCCGCTTCCTGTCATCAGGTTGCCCGAAATAGTCGCCTTAAATACCTGATCGCCACATATCAGAGAGATTTCAGACCCGGATATAGTATAACTTATTGAACCAGTTGAAGTCACCCCTATGAAGTCACAATAGTCTTCAAAGCCAGGCGCAGCGTCTGTTACGTCTGATAATGTCGAAGTATGCGACCCGCTGCTGTCTGAATTAAGATGCAATTCCCAATCGTAATGATAAACTCCAACATTGCATTCAAGAATCCAGCCCTCACCTGAAACGCGGGAGGTCCAGTCACCTGTTGCGGTCTGGGCATCCGCTTCGCTGCACGCACCGAGAATTATTAATATAGTGAATAACGCTAGACATGGAATCCAATACACAAAACGCCTGCAATATGACATTTATCGCTCCACAATCAGATGCATGTACACCATAATAATGCTATCGCTGTGCACTGGCCGTGTATGATTTTCGAGCAGGCTCGGGCGTGTTTCTTATTTACTGAATATTTTTCTTTACAGCCCGTTCTGACGAGGCCAAGCCTCGTCAAACTTTATAGCTCACAAAGTTCGCTAAAAAGAGCCATCGCAGAGATGTGCAGACAAACCACATAGATTTTTCGAGCAGGTTGACCAGAGCTTTTTCTATTAATAAATTTTTCTTTTTGGCGACGGTCAACCAGCGGAGAAAAATCTTTCAAAAAGAAAAACTTCAGCGCAGAAAATCACAAAGAAAAATACTCTACTAAAGCATATGCACCACGGCTTCCAGGCCTATCTGTCCCGGCCTATCCTGCTAAGGTACCCCGGCTTGAGCTGGATGCCGAGGAGCTCCTCCTCGAACAGCTTGACCACTGCCACTATCGCCTCGGATTTGTCCCTCAAACCGTATTGTGCCTTTACGATGTTGAGTATCTGATTGGTATGCTGGTCTATGTCTATGATTGCTTTAACCATAATATCACATTAATATCAAATGCATATCGTGTATATATTACTATGTTTTTCATGCATAAGTTATTTATCCATTCCCGCGATGCAACTCCAGAAATCATAGGAGTTGAACACAATGTCAAGAAACATCGTTGTAGAACCGCTGAGCACGACATACATTGAGAAGCAGGACGTGGAGATTGTGGAACGAAAGGGGATAGGACATCCCGACAGTATTGCTGACGGGCTTTCGGAGTCGGTTTCACGGGGCTTGTGCAAGATGTACATCGCCAAGTTCGGAAGGATTCTCCACCACAACACCGATGAATGCCAGATAGTCGGCGGGCAGTCCGCCCCGAAGTTCGGCGCCGGCGTCGTGCTGGAGCCGGCACAGATTATTCTGGTCGGCAGGGCAACGACCGAGGTGGATGGGGAGAGGCTGCCATACCGGTCGGTGGCGATAAAAGCCGCGCGCGAGTACCTCAAGAAGCACTGCTCCCACCTGGATGTGGACACTGACGTGACCATGGAGTGCCGCATCGGCCAGGGTTCGGTGGACCTGAGGGGCGTTTACGAGACAGGGATGCTCCTGTCCAACGACACATCCTTCGGCGTGGGGTTCGGCCCGTACAGCGAAACTGAGAAGATAGTCCTGGAAACCGAGCAGTTCATCAACGGGCGCCTGAAGAAGAGCATGCCCGAGGTCGGCGAGGACGTCAAGGTCATGGCCGCCAGGATGAAAGACAAGATCCGTCTCACGATTGCGGCCGCAATGGTCAGCTCCGAGATACCCGACAAAAGTCATTATATCAGCGTCATCAAGGAACTCGGGGACAAAGCCCTGGACCGCGCATGCAACTTCACGGACCGCGATATAACCGTGGATGTCAACACGGCTGACGATTACAAGAAGGGAATCTACTACCTCACCGTGACTGGCCTTTCAATGGAGAACGGCGACGACGGTTCCGTCGGCAGGGGAAACCGCGCAAACGGCCTCATAACGCCCTACAGGCCAATGAGCATGGAGGCGACCGCGGGCAAGAACCCGGTTACCCATGTCGGAAAGATGTACAACATCCTCTCCCACAAACTGGCAAATGACATTTACAACGAGATGAAGGGAAATGTCCTGGAGGTGCATGTGCGCATCCTCTCGCAGATAGGCGCGCCGATTGACAGGCCCCAGACAGCCAGCGTCCAGGTTGTCCTGGCGGACGGCGTCAAGATGGATAAGGTCAAGAAGGACATCACCGGAATCGTGGACAACAGCCTGGAGAACATCTCCGACATCACAAACCTCATCGTCAACGGAAAGGTAGCGACCTTCTGATGAGCATGTTCGAGGTCGAACTGGCGAGCAGGGGCGGCGCGCCCCTGTTTCAGCCGTTCCACATACTGAAAGCCCTTTGGCACATACAGCAGCTCGGGCCACTGGGCAGGAAGGAGCTGGCCGGACTTCTGGGCATAGGAGAAGGCAGCGCCAGGACACTTGTATCTTACCTCGAGGAAAAGGGATGGGTTAGAACAGCCAGGCAGGGAATCTCGCTGTCGAAAAATGGGGAGGCGCTTCTCGAGAAAATTGGCCTCAAGGCGAAGGAGGTCCATGCCGGAAACATCACAGTGGGAGACGTGGATTTCGCGATCCGGCTGAGGGGCAAAATCAATTCTATTTCTAATGGGATTGACCAGAGGGACGAGGCAATAAAAGTCGGCGCCTCGGGTGCCACTACGCTTCTTTTCAAGAGCCGGCTTGTATTCACTGACGGGTTCGATGTTTCCCAGACTGACGCGAGGGCCGCCAGAGTTTTAAAGCAGGACTTCGGACTCATTGACGGGGATGTTCTCATCATAGGCTGTTCGCCTGAAGCCGCTAAGGCCATGGACGGCGCTTTCGCGGCAGCGGTGCTTACGCTGGACAGGAATAAATAAAAATTTTAAAAGGTGCTGGGGGCTGGCCCCAGCAATTGATTTTCAGATTGGTGGCTCACACATGCTTGCCGCAGTGCGGGCAGACCTGATAGTTTGCCTGTATCTGCTGGCCGCAGCCGAGGCACATCCTCATGCCGCCGTGCTGGGCGGCTGGCGCCGGGCCGGCCGGTTGTGCCTGCCTGCCGCAGTGCGGGCAGTTGTTGAAGTTCAGCGGTATCTGCTGGCCGCAGCCGAGGCAGAGCCTCTGCTGTGGCGGCGGCGGTGCCTGGCCGTAGGGCTGTGGTGCAGGTCCGTAGGCCTGCGCGCGGGCTGTATTGATGAGTCCGTCGAACTTCAGGTATGCAATCAGGATGATCAAGCCAATCAGCAATCCGCCGAGGATGAAACCGAGTATCATCCATATCAGCGTCTTGGACTTTGCCTGCTCATACTGGCGTGCATCGATCATCCGGTTGATTTCCTTGCAGTTTATCCAGATTATGAAGTCGATTATGGCCATCACGATCATCATTATCGAGAATATTATCCCGAATCCAAATGTGAATATCAGGAAGACTATGCCAGCCAGGATGAAAAGTATCCCAAATAGCAGCGCTAGTATTCCAGCTATATTCAACATGCTCTTTATAGACCCTGCTTCCGGCGGCTCCATCATGTATGGTTGCGGTGGCGGTGCGCCATATCCCGGCGGCGGGGGCTGATAATATTGTCCCATTTTTTTACCTCCAAATTTTTTATTTTCATTTATGAATTTGTTTGGTGGATAAATAGAATATGGGTATATCAATATTGCGCTTGAAATCAAAAGTTGGAAAAAGGGAGATAATTTAAATGGGGAAAGGGGTGGGGCTTTCGCCCCATTGGACAGTGTGCTCAGTAGAATCCGCCGAAGCCGGTGAAGGCAGTCCTGACAATGTAGACTATCACCAGGATTATCACAACTATGGCCGCGGCATGGATAAGCCCGCTGCGTATCTTCTCGGGCAGGTCGTCACGGCAGAGTCCCGATACCAGGATCAGCGCGATGATGACGATTATGCCGACGTCTATCGCAATCATTCCCAGGAAGATTATCGCTTCTTCGTAGTCCACAAGCCCCGAAGACACCAGGTCGAGCAACAGAAAGCCGACCATCAGCATTCCGGCACATAGGAACAGGAACAGGCCGATCTTGTCCTTGGCGATGAAGAACGTTTCTATGCCCTTCTTTTCGACAGGATATGCATGCGGCGGGTGATAAGGTTGGGCCGGTTGCTCCTGCTGCTGCGGATAATATTGTCCAGACATGTTATTTTCCTCCATTTCTCTCTTTGCATCGCCTCTCGGCGATACCTGTCAGTAAATGTACCTAATAGTATATTAATATTCCCCGGATTATTAAATTGGAGGGTGTTCACGCCTTTGACAGCCTGTCCGCCCTCTTGGTGAGGTTGTGTGCCTCCGCCTCATGCATCTTGCTCTTCTCGAGAAGCGCTTTGGCCTTCTCCCGCTTCGCAGCGGACCTCATGGACAATTTGGCGGCTTTTGCGAGGTAGCTGCTCTCCTTGCTCTTCAGCTTTGCGGATTTGGCATGGAGCTTGGCTATCTTTATTCGGGCGCGCTCGGCTTTCCGGTCCTGCAGGAACTCTAAATCTTTTTGCTTGTCATCGGCCTTGGCAGTGGCATTCTTGGATTTTTGCTCGTAGGCCTCTGCTGTTCGGCGGGCCTTGCTGGCATTCTCGTTGTACTTGACCATTGCCGCTTCCTCGGAACGATATTTCTTGTACAGTTTTGCTGCATCGGAGCTGTGCCTGGCCGCTTGCTGGCGCAGCTTTGTTATGTCAAGAAGCTCGGCGGCCTGGTGCTTCTCCCGCCTGGTCTCGGTTATCTCATTGTCGATGTCCCGTTCAGGTTCCTGCGCTTGCGGTGATGGTTCATGGTAAGGTTCGGCCGGTGGCGCTTTGTATGCTGTCCCATAAGAGTTTGGCTTGCTCTCCGGAGCGGCACTGGTCTCTTTCACTGGCTTCTTCTTGCTGCCATAGAACACATCGTCGTCGTCGAGTTCTTTGTTCATTGCAAACCCCGGCCTGCAAGCGCATTCCGGAATTAAAGCTTTTCTTGAGTATTTTTCTTTTGACCGAGCTGCGCCGGCTCGGGCTCCAAAAGAAAAATATTCAGTAAACAAGAAAAATCGCCCTCGCATGCTCGCTCGGTACAACACTGGCGCGTGGGCGCGCCAGGCCAACGCCATCCATGTCTGGGAAGGTGTTAATCATAAATTTCACCGCAACACCCGTATTGCCAAAGATTGCAAATTGGCACCGGCCAAACCCATCATGCCTCGGCTGGATTATATCTCATTCTATCTGGAGGCCGGGGTTGTGACCCGGTTAGCTGGACCGGGTTGGTGACAATTAAGCTCATCCTTAGGAAACCTCGCCCGTGAGGGCGGGGAGGTGTTTAAACCGGCACACAATCCGGCTCCGGGGCTATGGCACTCCACCACCGCAACCATTCATTCGAGAGACGACAGGTCCGCGCATATATACAATAAATAAACTTAGCGGAGTTGTCGGGATCGAGGGCTTCACCATTATCAATAAACAATCAATAGCCCGAGAGACGACAGGTCCGCGGATATAAACAATAAATAAACTTAGCGGACCTGTCGGGATCGAGAATGAAACTATTAGCATTATGTAATCATTCATTCGAGAGACGACCGGTCCGCGGATATAAACAATAAAGAAAATAAGCGGACCTGTCGGGATTCGAACCCGAGACATCTGACTTAGAAGGCCAGCGCTATATCCTGGCTAAGCCACAGGTCCATAATGGTGTGTAATATTGCCCTGGTGCTGGCAACATTCCCAGATATCCCGTGGTATTACTGCGAATATATTAAAACTTCGTCTGCCCAAAGGTTCCCCGATTCAGGCTTGATACCGAGCTGATTTTGACAAAAGTTTATATCTATTATGCTGTTGGATGTTCCAAATCACATGGGCAGATAGATCAACAATGCTCCCCACGCAAAACAGACTTCAATTCAAATTGCTTTCAATCGCTAGTTTTGCGATACGGGCTAATTTCCTCAGATTCATTTATCAAACATTCAGAAATTGGCCCTATACCGAGCTGATTTTGACAAAAGTTTATATCTATTATGCTGTTGGATGTTCCAAATCACATGGGCAGATAGATCAGCTCGGTAGATCGCCTCCTTGGCATGGAGGAGGCCGCGAGTTCAAATCTCGCTCTGTCCATTATTCTTTATTTTCAAAATACAATGAAATATACATGTTTGCCATGAAAAACCTTTTAACCCCCCACACCATTATTCCCATCGAGGGAGGCATATGTTAGAAGACGAGCTCGAAAACATCAGGCCGGAAATTGCCATGTATATCAGGCGGATAGGCGACATGCGGGACGCCGGTAAATTCGGCAGGGCGGTCCAGCTGTGCAATATGGCTCTGACGCATGAGCCGGAACCGGCAATGAGGAATGTGATTCTCAATTTCAAGGCGGACTCCCTGTACCGAGTCGGTTGGAAGGTCCAGAATTCGGAGATGATGCAGGAAGCCAGAAGCTATTACATCGAGGTCCTTGGCACGGACCCGGCCGACCATGTCGCCAAAAAGGGCCTTGAAGAGATTGACTTCAGAGCCTGGTAGCCTTGAGATAATATTTATGGTGATTCGGGATGGCCGGCGGTATGAAAATTGGCGTCCTGGCACTTCAGGGTGACGTGAGCGAGCACATCTCTGCGCTGGAATCGTCATTCAGGCACCTGAAAGTCAGCGGCGAGGCCGTGGAAGTCAGACGACCCAGCCAGCTCGAGGATATTTCCGGACTGCTGATGCCGGGGGGCGAGAGCACGACCATGGCAAAACAGATTGACAGGTTCGGGCTGAGGGAGCCAATCATTGAATTCGGAAGGTCCGGGAAGCCCATCATGGGTACCTGTGCGGGGAGCATTCTGCTGGCCAAAGAGATATTGGACCAGAAAGCGCCGGGTGAGGTGAAGCCGCTCGGACTAATCGATATGACAGTACGGAGAAATGCGTTCGGCAGGCAGGCGGAATCCTTCGAGAGGCCCTTGAGGATTGAAGGGCTGGACCGCGATTTCCCCGGGGTTTTCATTCGCGCCCCGAGAATAGTGGATATCGGCAAGGATGTGCATTCGCTCTCCAGGCTCGGAAGCGAGCATGTGATGGTCAGGCAGGGAAACATCCTGGCACTGACATTCCATCCCGAATTGGCATCGGACTGCCGTGTCCATTCGATGTTCCTTGAGTTGATCACTTTTTGACGGCGCTCACGATTTGCCGGAATCTTTCGGAGATGCCCTCTTCCTCGACAACAGTGCCTGTCACGATGATGTCGGCGCCCGCCTTCACGGCCTCCGCGGCCTGTTCGGGGGTTCGAATCCCGCCGCCCACAATCAGAGGGATGTCGATTGCCTGGCTAACGCCCGATATCAGTTTCACCGGTACCGGCTCGGGGGCGCCGGACCCGGCCTCCAGGTAGATGAGCTTCATGCCGAGCAGCTCGCCTGCCACGGAGTAGCCGACTGCCGACCTCACATCGTCCCTCCTGATGAGCTCGGCTTCCCCGACCATGCCCGCCCTCATCCCGGGTTCCACGATGATGTAGCCCATGGAGATGGGTTCCAGGCCGCTCTTCTTTATCAGCGCCGCAGCCTTCATCTGCTCGCCCAGCAGGAATTTCGGGTTCCGCGAATTCAGGAGGCTCATGAAGTAGATGGCATCGGCCTTGAGGGAAATTGCCTTTGCCTCGGTGGGAAAGAGTATCACGGGTATCTGCACCCTTGACTTGATGGCAGCGACGGTGGCGTCCAGCAATTCCTGGGTTACTCCGGTTGAACCGCCCAGCATTATCGCGTCAGTCCCGGCCGATACGGCACCGGCCGAGAGCTCGGCAGCGGCCTCGGGGGTTTGGTCGTCCGGGTCTAGCAATGTCATGTGAAGCTTCCCCTTCTCGATTTTCTCGCATAGTTGTTCCATCACGCGCATCATATCACTCCCAACAGGAAGGCGGCCAAGGCGGCGAACATCGCCAGCTTTGCATTTTCCGAGGTATTTCCCGGGTTCCGGGAAATCTGGTTCGCGCCATATATAAATATCGCATCGGCGAAAAGGACAGTGATAACATAATAAAATCCGAACATGCCGAATAGATATGGCATTGGGCTCAGGCCGACCGCCGCGATGAATGCAAACGAGGCGAGCTTACCTGCCCTGGCTGGGCCTATCCGCATCGGAAGGGTCTTCCTCCCCAGATCACCGCCCATGTCCTGGATGTCCTTGGCTATCTCCCGGCCCAGTGTGGCCAAGAAGCTGAGAAGGAACATGAAGAACACCGGCTCCATTATCCGGGGGAACCCATCCATCACCGCCAAACCGCCGAACAGGAACAGAGATGCGGTGAGCCAGCTTATCATAAGGTTTCCAGATAATCCCAAGGCTTTCGTCCGGAACTCGTAGGCGAGCATGATAGCCAGGTTCAGGAGTATCAGAAGCATGCAAAATACACTGAGCCAGAGGCCGAGGATGACTGCAGCGGCAAACAGCAAACCGGAGAAAACGGCCGCACTGCGGGGACTCACATTTCCGGAAGGTATAGGCCGCCCGGGATGGTTGAGGCTGTCGATTTCGCGGTCCAGATAATCATTGAGCGTGTTGCCGGCGCCAGTGAACAGGAAGACCACCAGCGAAGCGGCCAGCACGTTCGCGGAGGTGATTATATCGGGTTCCAGTTCGGAGGCGACAAGTGCGACAATGACCACGGACAGTACGGCCATCACGCAGTTTTTGGGGCGAAGCAACTGGACATAGGCTAACATCGGCGCCTTATCGGGTTGTGTAAATAAATCTTTCGTGCCCTTGCCATGTGCATTCATTAAGGTTCAGAATTGCTGGAGGGCCATTGTTCATTCTCACAATCACAGGGTTGGAATTTCGTGGACACCCGACAAACGCAAGGCTTTTAATATACATGGAAATACGGATGCCGATTATTATGGCATGGGAACAAGCCGAAGTCAGGACCCTGAAAGAGAACCGCTACGTCATCATTGACGACGAACCTTGCAGGATAAACAGCATATCCACTTCAAAGCCCGGGAAACACGGCGAAGCAAAAGCCAGGGTCGAGGGCGTCGGGATATTCGACAACCAGAAGCACAGCTTCGTCCATCCGGTGTCCCACAAGGTCAAGGTGCCGATGATCGACAAGCGGGCCGCCCAGGTGCTGGCCAAGATGGGGGACGAGGTCCAGCTCATGGACATGGTCACCTACGAGACTTTCAATATACCAATCCCGGACGAGTTCAAGGACACACTGAAGGAAGGCATGGAGATCCAGTACCTCGTCGCCATGGACAGGAAAAAGATTACCCGAGTCTGATGCCTGATGGGCGGAACCCTATTCTCTGACGCAACTGCGGCGTTTAAAGATAGCAAATACGTCATTTTCGGTGCGCCGCTGGACATCACCGGCACGCATAGGAGGGGTACCAAGAAAGGGCCTGAATCCATAAGGCACGAGTCTTACACCTTCGAACCTTTCGTGCCCGACCTGGGCATCGACCTCGAAGAAGTTCCGATCTACGACATGGGGGACCTGCCGATGAAAGAGCCGAAGCGGGAGATCTCGGAAGCGGTCAGGGACATCATCAAGGAAGGAAAAATACCGATCATGCTGGGAGGCGAGCATTCCGTGTCTCCTTATGCGGTGGGGGAGTTCAAAGATGTATCTGTGCTTGTGTTCGACGCACACCTGGATTACAGGGAAGAACTGAAGGGCGACCCCAACAACCATGCCTGCGCCACGATGCGCATGAGGGAGGCCGCGAAGGGAAAGCCCATTCTTCCGGTGGGCATCAGGTCGATTTGCAAATCCGAGTACATCCAGGCCCAGAAGGACGGACTCCAGTACATCACGGCAGACAGGGTGAGGGAGCTGGGAACGAAGAAATTGCTCGACCTCATCGACGACCTGCTGCCTGGAAACTTGTATATTTCAGTGGACATCGACGGCATAGACCCGTCTTTCGCGCCGGGGGTGGGAACCCCTGAACCTTATGGCCTCGACCCCTTGGTCGTCCGGGATGCAATCAGACATCTGGCCGGCAGGATCATAGGCTTTGACGTGGTGGAGGTGTGCCCCCCGGCGGACAACGGCAACACCTCGGCCCTGGCTGCGCGGCTGACAAAGGATTTCATAGCCGCCCGCGAGAAGGCATTGAAAAAGTAAACTATCAGCCCCTAAACAGGCGAGGCATAGCCTCGTCTTAACGCTAACCAAGTATGGTTAGCGAAAGGAGCTGGCGTTCAGGCTTGCATTTTTTGCTATTTGATTCGGGGCTGTATGTTTACCATAGGGCGGCTGCATGCGTGAATATCGAAGCGAGTCTGTATATCTATGTGAATTAAGGGTCTAGGGCCTAGGGTCTAGGGTTGCTAACATAT
>DAJR01000055.1 GCA_002496385.1 Methanomassiliicoccales archaeon UBA147
GGCCCGAGCCCGGGTCCCTGTGAAAATGCGATGAGCGAGATGTCTTTCTTCGATATCCCGGCGGCCTCGAATGCCTTTCTGATGACGCCCCCTGCGACTTCCGTATGATGATTGGCAGCCTCCCTCGGGTGAATGCCGCCCTCCTCCGGAACATACATGCTCTGTTCATTGGCCAGCACATTGGCGTCTCCGTCCATGATGCCGACTCCAAGGGTATGGGCAGTACCTTCTATCCCGAGACAAATTTCTCTTGACGCCATGAATCACCATTCTTGACGGCGTAAGGAATGCGGCAAGCTATAAAACCCTATTTTTGAGCTTCCGCCAATTCTTTCATTTTGTTTTTAATTTTGATGGAACCTTCTACAATCTCATCCCCGACGACGAGAATCGGCGTGTATTTTTCGAGTATCTCGTGGTAGGCCGCATGGGCCATTCCCTCTGTGGTCGTCATATCCAGTATCTTCAGGTCAAGATTTTCTGGAATCCTCTCCTTAACATATTCGCATTTCTCGCAGTCTGGCTTTGTAAATAACAGTGCTTGTGCAACCATCGGTGCATCCCTCGGGACAGGTGATGCGCGATAAGCTTAAAACCTTTTCCTAACGGGTATCAATCAAGTGAATCCTTCGAGTGTCTGCTGGAACCGGCGCCTCTCCCCGGGGATATTTACTGGGTATTCTCCGGAGACACATCCCATGCAGAGATTCTCCTTCTCAATGTTCAGGGCTTCGACGAGCCCCTCCTTCGAGATATAAGCGAGAGAATCTGCGTCGATCTCCTTCCTAATGTCCTCGACCGTCCTGTTATCCGCTATGAACTGGTCGCGGTCGGTCATGTCGATTCCCAGATAACATGGAGCTATGAGGGGCGGGGAACCGATTCTCACATGCACCTCTGTGGCATGGCCGTCCTCCTTGAGCATTTTGACAATCCTCTTCATCGTTGTTCCCCTGACGATGGAGTCATCCACGATGACCACCCTCTTGCCCTCGACAACCGCCTTTACAGGGTTCATCTTCTCGCGGACGCTTATCTCTCTGGCATCCTGGCTCGGCATGATGAATGTTCTGTGGATGTACCTGTTCTTCATCAATCCCTCGTTCATCTTTATTCCCGAACCGAGGGCATACCCATATGCATGCGCCCTCCCGGAGTCCGGAATTGGCACAACAACGTCGGCGACTGCGGGGGCTTCCTTGGCAAGCCTCCACCCGATTCTCTTTCTGGCCTCGTAGACGCTCATGCCGTCGAGCACTGAATCGGCCCGGGCGAAATACACCCATTCGAAGAAGCAGTGCGCCCTGTTTATCGAAGCCCCGATGTTGATTGACTTGAATCCGTCCTCGGTTAACTCGACGGCCTCGCCGGGCATTATATCCCTCACAAAATCTGCGCCCAGAACATCGAGGGCCACCGATTCCGAGGCTGCGACGAATCCCTTTCCGTCCTTCATTTTACCGAGGCACAGCGGTCTGATGCCATATGGGTCGCGTATCGCAAAAACACGGTCATCTATCAATAGGACGAATGCATATGAACCAATCAATTCCTTGCACACGGCTTTGATTGATTTTGGGATGTCATTCGTGTTGCGGATCTGCTCGCTCAGCATCATTATGATGGCTTCCTCCTCGGATTCGAGGATGAAGTGCTTCCCTTCGTTCTTAAGCTTCGACACCAAAATCCCGGAATTTACGATTATCCCGTTGTGACCAATAGCAATGTCGCCTACGCCGGTTTTAAGGAACTGCGGTTGAACATTCTCCGGCTTTGAAACTTTGATGGAATAGTATGTGTGGCCGATGCCGACCTTGCTTTCAAGTTTGGATATCTCTTCGGTGTTCAATACATCCGAAACAAGTCCCAACCCCTTCTTCACCTTCAGCCCGCCGGAATAAACAGCGATTCCACTGGCTTCCTGGCCTCTGTGCTGAAGTGCCCTTAGTGCATAATAAATGTATGAAGCCGCATCTTTCTTGCTTCTGACGGCCACGACCCCGCAAGCCTCGTGAGGTTTGTCGGACACATCAAAAGCACAGCCGCCCACAGCAATCCCCCTAATGCGTTTTGGCCCAGGTGAAATTTCTTAATTTAGCTGTGGCTCCGAAACCACACGAAGCGCAGGTTTTCTTATGTATATGATACGAATGGTTTCCGCATCTCCTGCATCTGATGTGGGTCTTCTTCGAAGAGTGTTTGCCCATCGATGGTGTTCCCTTGCTCATCCAATCACGCCCCTACGGTGAAATAAATATTACGTTGTCCCCTCGGACTATCGCCAACTCAAGCTTGCGCTTGACCTCGCCGCCCTCCAACTCCTCTGCGTTCTTGAGCACGAGATTCATGTGCGGGTCGAATCCGTCGAGGGTTCCTCTGTATCCTTTGTTTCCCTTCAACTCCACCATAACTGGCTTGTTAAGGGTCTTGCTAAGCAATGATAGCGGTTTTGCAGTATTGACCATATTAACCACATTGGGCAATATCGGATTCAATACTTAATACTATTCATTTTATCTGTGCTGGGTAAATTTTATTTCTTCAAATTGCCCATTGGTCCGCCTTGTATAACAAATTATATATACTAGAAAATATAGTAACCTACTGAAAAGGTTTAAATCATCAACTTACAAGATTGCCTATATGACTATCACATAATAAATTCATAAAACCCCAGTAATATCGGGTAGAATTCATTGGATGTTATCTCAGCTGAACAATGGCTGCTGTGATTCCGCAGTCGAGCGAATGGAAAGTTGATGACCGCGAACCCTGAAGAATAATGAAGCAAAAACAGGAATGTGAAATACATGAATCTAGACCCAAATACAACAAAATACCTTATTAAGGCTAATATTAGTGCAGATGGCGTTGTTGATAAACCCGATGTGGTTGGCGCTATTTTCGGACAGACAGAGGGATTGCTCGGAGATGAGCTTGACCTCAGGGATCTCCAGAAGGGAGGCCGGATTGGCAGGATCGAGGTGGATGTGAATTCCTCGAAAGGAAAATCCGACGGCGTAGTCGAGATACCCTCCGGGCTCGACCAGGTTGAAACAGCAATTCTGGCATCCGCCCTTGAAACCATCGACCGCGTAGGCCCTTGCAAAGCCAAAGTCAAGATCCTGAGCATAGAGGATGTCCGGGTGAAGAAGAGAGATGTGATAATCGAGAGAGCCAAAGAGCTCCTTTCAGAAATGCTGGAGGACTCCAAGAGCGTAAGCAGCAACCTGGCAGACTCCGTTAAGGAAGCCGTGCAGATCCAGGAAATACTCACTTATGGCGCGGAACATCTCCCCGCTGGCCCGAACGTGGCCAACTCGGACGCAATCATACTTGTAGAGGGGAGGAACGATGTCCTGAACCTGCTCCGTGCGGGCATAAAGAACGCGCTGGCGGTCGAAGGGACGAACATCCCCAGGTCTGTGATCGAACTTACGAAGCAGAAGACGGTTACCGCTTTCGTCGATGGTGACAGGGGTGGCGAGCTTGTGCTAAGGGAGTTGCTGCAAACCTCAGAAATTGATTACATCGCCAGGGCTCCCCCGGGCAAGGAAGTCGAGGAGCTCACGAGTAAGCAGATAATGAAATCGCTGAGGCACAAGGTCATGGCTGAACAGGCCCATGAAATTCTCAACCCGAACGGACAACCCCAGAACGAGGGCCAAGGAAACCAACCCCAACAGAGCCCAAAAATGGGCAATGATTTCAGAGGCCGGAAGGATGGCCAGCAGCCCCAGCAACAGCAGAGAGACAGGCGGCCAATGGCCAAGAGGCCAGAATATCAGGAAGAGCCTCAGCAGCCAAAGCCAGCCCTACCCAAGAAAGAAGAGCCGAAACTCTCTGACGAGCAGATTATGTACAAAGACATGTTCAAAGAGGTTGTCGGGAATTCGAAGGCCAGGCTCATTTCCGAGGCAAATGCGGTCATCGCAGAGATGGCTGTCAAGGATTTGGCTGAGGCATTGAAAGGCCAGGCAGATACCCAGGGCATCAAGGCGGTCGTCTTTGACGGGATAATCACACAGAGGCTGCTGGACATCTCCAATGACATGGGCATAGGCACGCTTGTCGCCACTAAGATGGGAAAAGTGTCAAAGTTCCCGGAAGGCCTGATTGTCCTCACTAAGGAAGATTTCGAATAGAAAGCCGGTGGTGAATGCAATAGCCAGCAATCCGCGGAGAACGGAGGAAAAAGCGTTCCTTGACGCAGAAAAGGGGTTTGACCTGTCTGAAATTGAGACCACGGACGACGTAATAATTCCATCTGACCCATTAAAGAGGGTCATCGGGCAGGACGAGGCGGTAGAGCTTGCCTCGATCGCCGCCTCACAGCACAGGCACATACTCATCGTCGGACCCCCGGGAACTGGGAAATCCATGATAGCCCAGGCCCTGGCACTGCATCTTCCCCCTCCCTCCGAGGAGATACGGGTGGTGCACAACCCGCAGAACCCAGAAAGGCCTTTCGTCGAGGTGCTTGACCGCGAGCAGGTCCTCAAGGATGCGGAAACCCAGGAATCCGCCGAAGGCGAGTACATCGATCCGAAAGCGGTCCCGGTGAATGTCGCCGAGCGCCTGGGTTACAAATGTATGAACTGCGGAACATATTCCTCGCCCAAAGACAGGATATGCCCCAAATGCGCCAAGCCGAAGAGCACCCAGATTGGCCACAATGCAGACAGCCCATTCGGAGACCTCCTTGGCGGCCTCGTGGAGGTTACACTTGGCCAGTTGGCCGACAAAGAGCGCGTTACAACGACAAGGAAGAGGTACGGCAAGGAGGAAGTTGTCGTGTACGAGAGAGCCGGGGATATGATCATGGTCCTGGACCAACAGACCCTCGAGAAGCGCCGGGAGATTGAGAAAATAAGCCCGTCGAAAATATTGGTGCCGCTCGAGAGGAAATCTTTCGTGCTTTCAACCGGAGCCAGCCCGACCGAGCTTCTCGGAGACGTAAGACATGACCCCTACGGTTCGCACCCGAACCTGGGAACACCTTCATACGAGAGGGTCGTTGCCGGAACCATACATGAAGCCCACCAGGGCGTGCTTTTCATCGACGAACTCCCGCATCTGGGCTATTACCAGAGATTCATCCTCACCGCCATGCAGGAGCACAGGTTCCCGATAATCGGCCGGAACCCCCAAAGCTCGGGCGCCAGCGTGAGGGTGGACAATGTTCCGTGCAATTTCATATTCGTCGGCGCCTGCAACATCCAGGACTTGGAGCATATTCTGTCTCCGTTAAGATCGAGGATAATCGGGTCAGGCTATGAGGTGCTGATGGATGTCACAATGCCCGACAATGAATCGAACAGGGCGAAACTCGCCCAGTTCCTGACACAGGAAATTATGATGGACCAGAGGATCCCTCCGGCGACGAGGGACACGGTCGTTGCCGTTGTGGAAGAAGCAAGGCGCAGAGCCCAGAGAATAGACAAGGCGGAGAACGCACTCACCCTGCGGTTAAGGGAGCTGGGCGGACTTATTCGGACAGCTGGCGACATAGCCATCTCCAAGAAATCCCCGCACATCTTACCTGAACATGTCGAATTGGCTCTGAAACGCAGCAAGACGATCGAGGATCAGATCAAAGACAAGTACGGCTCTTACCAGAGAGGCGTCGCCAGTGACATGACCGGAGCACAGAAGGCCACAAGCCCATACCATTACTGGAACCAGGAATTCTATGACGACAAAAGGGGCTATGAGTGATTCCGAGCAACCAATAATGTAAATTCATTACAGCAATAAGTGGAAAATGGAGGGGGGTACCGGACCCCCCATTAAATATAAAATGGAATTAAAAAATTCCTTGTTTAATATCTGTCCCTTCGCGGTGGCCTGTGTTTCTGGTAGCAGTCTCTGCAATATACTGGCCTGCCTTCGGAGGGCTTGAATGGAACTTCACATTCTGCCTTGCAGTCCGAGCACTGTGCCTTAAACATTTCTCTGTTGCTGTCCCTTGGTCTGTCTCTGTCGTACATTATTACTTTTCTCCTTTTATCCAAGCCTTCAGGACAATCCTGAAGCATGGACGAGTTTACAACATCCTCATAGTATATATATCTTTGCCATGAACAATTATAAGTTTGGAGTCAGTCTCAGTGCCATCGGTCGGGGCCTTTCGAGGGTCGGGACATGGTAAGGCCCAGACTTTGTGCTCCATGTGCTGAAACTCTATTCGCCGGCAGGCCTCATCAATCTGGTTTTGACATTGAGCACAAGTTGGTCCAATCGGGACTGGCCCTTCTGCCATTCCTGCCATTCAGGGTCATTGAATAATCTCTCATAATCTTGGGCTGTCTTGAACTCTATTGTGAAAATAATATGGCCCGAATCATCCACCCAAACATTCAGTTTTGCATCGATTTTCTCACAAATTTCCATCACCATGCAGCTGTATCCCTCATCAAAAATGAAGTTAAGATATTTCTTTTTTGCTTCCTCGTCCTTGGGTATATCGTATTCCATGAACCAAAGTACTGGCATTTTTCAATTCCTCCGTATTATATTCATCCTTTTCAGGCTGCCCCACATGAATGCGCATGGTCCGATAAATACCTTGCGTCAGCCCACACCCTCCCTGTCTTGTGCTCGTGGTTCCTTCGCTGTAACGTTTGGAACATGGTGGCTCGGAACCGTGCGGATTCCTGGTAAATCGTCAAATGCATGACGGAATCCTCCGGCGAGGCACCACGAAACCCTCTCGGCGTTTGGGTGAAAAGATAGTTATCTGACCAGAGTCTAACTTAGGTTTACTGTACATATGCCGAGAACGCTCAGTCCTTCAGGGCTGAGATGAATCGGCATGAACAGTACATAGGACTCCGCCATGCACCGTTCAATCAATAGCACATGAAATCAAAGCAGTCAGGCTTTGATAAATCAGGTGCATGGCCTATGTTTGTAAACTTCCAGCCCTGGCAATAAACGCCAGCCACTTTCGCTAACCATACTTGGTTAGCGTTAAGACGAGGCTGTGCCTCGCCTGTTTAGGGGCTGGTAGTTTACGGACTGTTGGAGGCGCTGTGCTAAAAAAACGCAATCCATATTCCAATCCATGCAAAAAGTAATATCGTCCCGCCTACAAGATAGAATTTTGCATATTTGATTGCCCGTTCATATCCAGGCATATTGTATTTTTTAGCCATATGTTGATAATGCTCTTTATGATAATGGAAGTCAAAGCCCATAATGATGATGTTTGACGCAATCAATAAGCCATTAATCACATTAGAAAAACGAAGTGCCTCTGAATCATGTGTATAATGTGTGTATGAATATATCATGTTTACAATCAAAATAATTATTATTATAATCCCAATAATCTGAATAGGCCAGTTAACTCGCCAAGTTTCTTTACCACGTTCGAACCAAGAGGAATTATTCATCAATATGCACCCCCAACTTTTGTTGGCATTCAGTCATCCTCCAGGTTAATGCGAAAGTCAGATAATAAGCCTTTCGTCCCTGCGTTGTGCCCATGGCTGCTTCACCCCAACGTCGGGATTATGGCCGCTCGCATCCATGCCCAAACCTTTCTTTGCGACGGTGGTTTCCCGGAAATCGGCATTATCCAAACAATGGGATTACCGGGGTACTGATAATCTATTTCTACTCGAACGCCTTCTGCGGGCAGGTGCTGGCAGCGGCGGATGCCATCCGTACGCCGGCTATGGGGCAATCGCCCTGTTCCGCGTCCTTGGGCGCGAAATGCTTGCAGTCCCTGCAGTATTTACCTGTCAGGGCGTCGTCAATCTTGTGGACTCCTTTCTTCCCGAGATCCACCGCGCCGTGGCGCCGACTGTCTTTCCCGCGTCCACGGTCTTCCCTCCCAACTCTTTCGTTTTGTTCCAGATTCCCATTATTTCACCTTACACTGTTAAGGAGGCGACGATATTTAAATCCTCCGGGAAATGCGCTTTCCGGCGTCATCCGATGCTCAGGTCCAGCCGATGGTGTAAGTGAACCCGCCGTTCCCGAACTCCCTAACCATTTTCACAGAGCCCTTGCGGCCCATTAGCTCGAGAATTCCCTCTAACCTGCCCCTGTAGAAATCGGCCCAGAGGTTCTGGTGCTCGTGGTTATCCGTCCACATCTTCATCCGGATGACCGCCCTGCCGTTCGAGGCCTCAATAGGTTCGTAATCCGCGAGCTGCTGCCTCCCTTCCTGGCGCTGGGTGGAAGTGAATACCGTCGCGGGGTCCATGCGGCGGAAGAGCCCTTTCCAACTTGCTTCCATCTTCATCGTGTCCCTCGATATCCTGGCTATGTAATCCTCCTCGCCGGAGGTTATCAGCCTGACCTTTGAAAGAAGTTCGGCGAACTCTTCGAACGGGTATTTCTCCTCTACCCGGTACTTTTCCACATCCTTCCCCAGGAGTGCGTAGCTTGTCTGGCCGCGGTTCTTGATGATGTAGTCCAGGACCTGTTTGAAAATAATCCCGCGGACCCACATTTCCCTCATGCTGAGCGGTATATGATTCTAAATATAATATCTTTGCCGGAATATTCAGGGGTTCGGAACAGATTTTTCCTGAGCGCCTCCATCTCCGGCTTCCTTCCGAACAATTTCTCCGTCACGGATGTGTGATTGGCGCCTGAGTACAATATCGTTTCTATTTGTCAGGGCGAAATTTCAAAGCGACAGAATTGATGCAGTAGCGTTTTCCGGTGACCATCGGGCCATCATTGAATACATGGCCGAGGTGGCCCCCGCAATCCGGGCATCTCACCTCAGTGCGCACCATGAAGTGGCAGGTGTCGATCCTTTCCTCGACAGAATCTGCTGACATCGGCCGGTCGAAACTGGGCCAGCCTAAGCTGTAAGGGCCATGCAATAATTCGCTTAGGCTTTTCCGCAAGAACTGTTTCTCATATGCCCCTATAAATCTTGCGGGCCAGCCGCAACCGGAATCGAATTTCGCATCGGACGAGAAAAGCTGTTTCCCGCAGCCGGAGCATGCGAATGTTCCCTGCCTGCTCTCTTTGAGATGCTCACCCGAGAAGGGAGCTTCGGTCCCTTGCTGGCGGAGAACCCGGTACTGCTCGGCCGTGAGCTTTTTCCTCCAACCGTCATCCGACAAGACAGTCACACCCCTTGCGGCTCAGCAGAAACAGCTGATGCCCGAAATCGTCTACGAACTCGTCCTGGCTTGCCCATCCGACTGCGCGGCTCCTGTCCAGCGGGCTCCGGTGGCGGTATCCACGGGCCCTCATCTCCTTTACCAGGGCGGTGTGCCTCCTGTACAGCGCGGCCAGCTTGCCTCTCCACCTGAGCGTTTCGGGATGCCTGGAATATCCCTTTTTGTCCTCCGTGAGAATAACCCATATGGCGTGCAATTCCCTGTGCTCGCCCAGTAGGTGGCTCCTGCAGAGTAACTCCGGTGGCACATCCCAGATCCTCAGATGTGGCACCCCCTTCTCCCATCCTTCTCGATGTACCGCTGGTGGTATTCCTCGGCCTTCCAGAATCTGCCTGCCGGTGAAACCTCTGTCACTATTGCCTTGCTGCCGTGCGATGCCATCCTTCTCATGGAATCCATGGCCTGGTCCCTCTGTTCGGCGTCATAATAGAATATCGCGGAGCGGTACTGGGTCCCGACATCAGGACCCTGGCGGTTGGGCGTGGTAGGGTCGTGGATGTGCCAGAAATGGCCAAGGAGTTGCAGATAGGTGACCTTCGCTGGGTCGAATAGAATGTGGACAGCCTCGGCATGGCCCGTGTTACCGGTGCATACCTGGGCATATGTGGGGTGCTCGGTCCTTCCCCCGGAATAGCCCACCTCCGTGTCCAGGACGCCCGGAACCTTCCTGAAACTGTGCTCCACGCCCCAGAAGCATCCCGCGGCGAACATTGCCTCTTTCATGGTTTTGAATAGGATTGCCAAGTAGATATATTATGTCCCGAACAGGCTTCGAACCCTATTGTGACAGTCAATCTGCGAAAATGAATCAATCCGACATGCCAATGTTGAGGGCAGATTGGACCCGGCTCATAAATTTGATTATCGTCATTATAAAATCAATAGGATATCCAGGGAATGACCCCGGGAACACTCATTCAGGGCTTTCGGAGGGCCAGCTTCAGGCTCATGACTGGCAATCCGCCGTACTGGGCTTCGCCGATTGCGCGGTCCTCGTGCATTGTCTCCGCGCGGAATCCCGCTTTCTTCACGATGGCAAGGTACTCGTCCCTGAGAAGTGCACCGCCGACGCAGCCGGCCACCAGGTCCGGGTCGTTCCTCTGCTCCCGGGTCAGCTCAGCAAGCAGGACAATGTCGGAGATGAACATCCTTCCCCCCGGCTTCAGCACCCTGTGGGCGTCCCGGAAGACTGCAAGTTTGTCCGGGGCCAGGTTGATGACGCAGTTGGAGATTATTACATCGACGCTGGAATCATCCACCGGAAGCTGGTGGATGTATCCCTTCCTGAATTCCACGTTCTTGAATCCGTTCTTCAGGGCATTAGCCCTTGCCTTTTCGACCATCTCGTCGGTCATGTCCACGCCGATCACCCGGCCGCTTGGCCCGACCTTCCTTGCTGCCAGGAAGCAATCGAACCCAGCGCCCGAACCCAGGTCCAGCACTGTCTCGCCCATTGTCATCGAGCCCAGGGCGAGGGGATTGCCGCATCCGAGACCGAGGTTCGCCTCCGGGACATTGGCCAGCTCCTCGTCGGAGTACCCCAGCATCCTGCCTAGGTCCTCGGGATTCTGGCCGCAGCCGCAGGATAGGCAGCAGCTCTTCTCATTCCTGGCAACGCCGGCGTAATGCTTTTTCACCGCAAGGGTGATTTCCTCGTCCTTCATCGTGATCCCAACTGGAGTATGACAATTCTGATACATAAACGCATACCCGAAAGTATTAAAGACGAATCCCAATCCGCAATCGATGAACCCATTCTACATCGGCGGAATCATAGGATTTGGCCCTGCGCTGTTCCTAATATGGTTCAGCCTCCGGAAATACACCTATCCGTATGTCGAGGGCTCGCTCTTCGAGGACAGAAGAGTGTTCTTCCTGCTGGCGGTCGGGATGGTCCTGGGCACGTTCCTGTTCACGTTCGAGCAATACCTGGCCCCGCTCTACACTTTTGATGGCAGCATCGACCTGCTGATGTTCATGCTGATATTCGTCATCGCATTCCCCCTGATGGAAGACCTGGCAAAGTACATGGTTCTCAATTTCAAGGGTTATGAGGGCAGGTTCGACAGCACGTTCTACGGTATCTCCTTGGGGGCGGGTTATTCCGCGACGATGATAATCGGTTATGTTTTCATAATGTCGAACAGGGCGAAATCGGAAGGGGTACAGATCGCTCCGGAGATATGGCTCGGCATTGTATTGTTCTCGGTCTGTTCCGCTTTCCTGCATTGCACTGTTGGCGCAACTCTGGGAAGCGCCACCGGCAGGAAGATGGGGCTGCGCGGCCTCCCCGGCGCGGTCGTTCCCCATTTCATATTCAATCTTCTCCTGTTCCCCTGGTTCGTGTACGACCAGATTTGGTACAGCCTGATAATCCTCCTCCCGGTATCCGCGATGATGTTCCACGGCGCCTACGCCCACACCATCCCAGAGTGCCTGCCGCCAGAGGTCCAGAAGGAGACCAGGCGGGCCCATCGCAGGAAAACGCAATGAGCATTTTATAATATGAAGCAATATTGGAAGAGCATGAGCTCGCAGCAAGCACGCGGGATGCCTCCCCCACCGCCGCCTGACTGGAACCCGGATTCCCAGTATACTCCGCGACGGAAACCATCCCGCAGGGGAACCGCAGCCAAATTCCTGGCTGTTGCGATAGTCCTGATTCTGCTGCTTTACATCCTCTTGTACACGCCGCTCGCGGGATTGTTCCTGGCCGGGCTGACCGGGAGGACCTATGCCGAGAGCGCATCCTTCACTCTTGAGCGCGAGATAACTATTGATATCCAATCAGGGACAATCACATGGATATGCGACATTCCTCTGCCGGAAACCATTCCGGGGAGCAGCGGCTCGGTACAATCGGTCGACCGCGCGGATCCCGTGCCGTATGTGCCCGGCACCGAGAAGTATGGGGGAGATTGGGCGGTATGGACTGGCTCTGACAGCTCTGCGGTGACCCTCCGAATGACCTACCGCGCCACGGTGCGGACTGTCATTTGGGACATCGGGGCCGAGGATTCCGGGACAGCGGCCGACATACCGGAATGGGTACTGCTGCAGCAGGGTGGCGACGAGTGGCAACTGGAGGAAAACCCAGGCGATCCATCCGAAGAATACAAGATATGGCCCAGCCACCCAACCATCAAGGAACTATCGGCTGACCTGACCTCCGGCAGCCTCACGGTCTATGAGA
Source organism: Methanomassiliicoccales archaeon UBA147 (assembly GCA_002496385.1). Lineage (GTDB taxonomy): Archaea > Thermoplasmatota > Thermoplasmata > SG8-5 > SG8-5 > UBA147. The sequence goes on from DAJR01000055.1 coordinate 12,346, forward strand.
ATACAAAGAATGTTTATTCTTACGTACACGAGAACATAGCCTACCAGACAGTATCAGGTTCCGAGCCGAAGTCCTGCCTCCGGACGCTTTCCGACCGCGCGGGTGACTGTGACGACCAGTCCATCCTGCTGATATCCCTCCTCAGGGCGGCTGGGATACCTGCATGGCTGGCTTTCGGCATGATGTACGATTCAGGCACAGGTTCCTGGGGCGCCCATGCATGGGCCGAGATCTACATCCCCCTTAGGGAAGGGGCAGGCGGCAGTGTGGCCATCGATGTGGTGAACGGCGAATTCCTGGTGAGGAACTGTAACAGATTGGAAGAATGGAAGAGCGACGGCGACGGCTCTCACCTTTCCGATTATTATCACATGCTCTCATACAACTACTCCGCAGTCAATCCGCACCAGTCCGCCCCCGTTATCGTGCTGAGCGATGACTACTCGGGCGAGTACGAGGCCTCGTCAGGAAGGGTGTACGGCATCGCCAGCCACCTTGAAAACGATTTCCTTGCGGAAGTCTCATTCCCTCGAAAAGTATTTTAAAGGCCGCTTTCATGCCACACGCATGTTCAAGGACATAGCCGATGTGATGACCCCCGGGTTCAGCGGCAAGGAAGTCAGGATTCGCGGCTGGATCTGGCGGACGAGGGGCAGCGGCAAGATAGTGTTTCCGACCGTAAGGGACCCCTCAGGCGCGATACAGGTAACTGTCAAGAAGGGGAATCTTCCAGACCCGCAGTTCGAGGATGCGCTCAAGGCCCTCATCGAAAGTTCTGTGGAAATAACCGGGACCGTGAAGGCGGACGAGCGCGCTCCCGGAGGCTACGAGATACTGGCAACCAGCTTCAATGTCGTCGGTTTCGCAGAGGCCTATCCAATTCAGAAGGATCAGAGCGAGGAGTGGCTGAGGGAGAACCGCCATCTCTGGATACGCTCGAGGAAAATGGTTGCTATACTCAAGGTCAGGCACACTGTAGTCGGTGCGATACACCAGTTCTTCAGGTCAAGAGGCTATTACGAATTCGACCCGCCAGTGCTTCAGCCCAACCAATGCGAGGGCGGCTCCACTTTGTTCGAGGTGAAATACTACGACATGACCACGTACCTTTCCCAGACATGGCAGCTGTATGCCGAGGCCGGGACATTCGCGCTCGGGAAGATCTACGACATGGCTCCGACATTCAGGGCGGAGAAATCGAAGACCTCGAGGCATCTATGCGAATTCTGGATGGCGGAGATGGAGGCTGCCTGGATGGAGCTTCCGGAGGTCACCGAGGTCGCCAAGGAGGAAATTAAATTCATCATAGGGGAGGTGCTGAAGAACAACAAGGCCGACCTGGAGTTCCTGGGGAGGGACATCTCGAAGCTGGAGGTCTGCCTGGAGAAACCGTTCCCGACCATATCCTACACCGAGGGGCTGGACATCCTGAAGAAGGACGGGATGGATGTGGAATGGGGCAAGGACCTGAGAACGCTGGAGGAGGAGGGCATAATGAGGCACTTCGACACGCCGGTGGTCGTGACCCATTACCCCAAGGATATAATGGCATTCTACAAACCCGTGGACGAGAAGGCCACAGCCCCCGGCCCGGTGGCAAAATGCTTCGACATGCTGGCTCCCGAGGGGGGCATGGAGATAGTCGGCGGTTCCGAGAGGGATACCAGCATCGCAGAGCTTTCCAAGTACCTCGAACGCGACGGGGAGAACCCCGCGAACTACCAGTTCTACATGGACCTCCGCAGGTACGGCTCGGTTCCGCACTCCGGCTACGGCGTCGGGGTCGAGCGCCTGATTCAGTGGATATGTGGCCTGGACAACATCAAGGACGCCATCGCCTTCCCGAGGACCAGCACGAGGATGACCCCGTAACCAGGGATTGAATATATGGACATTCTGGATCTGGTCAATTTATCCGCCATCCTCCTTCTGGGCGCCGGTTTTCTCTGGAAGGATGACCGGGCGCACATACTGCGGTTGGCCGGGTGGTTCCTCGAAGGCCTCTTCTGGCTTTCCAGGGTCACGGTTTACCTTGCGGAGGACGATCAATTCAACGCCTTGGCCGCTGCTACAGCCCTGCCGATCTTCTGGTTCCTCGCATACCATGAGTCCAAATCCTTCGGGTGGAAGGACGATTACCCCCCCCTCAGGTTCGTGGCAGGGGCGATGTTCCTTGTGGGGCTGGGGTATTTTTTGATAGGACATTTCCCTCCCCTTAGCCGCTTCATGATCGAGATCGTAGCCCATCAGAGCGTATGGCTCGCAAACACGGCCGGTTATGATTTCGCGGTGGGTGCTGTGACGGACGAGGGTGCCCACCTCATAGGCGTTCCGATAACCATAGTGCTCGAATGCACCGCTGTCCAGGCGTATTTCGCGGCAGGCGCTTTCCTGTTCGGATGCCGGGGAGACCCGCGGAAGAGGGCATTGGTTTTCCTCATAATCGCGCCTGTCGTCTGGATAGTCAATCTTTTCAGAAATGCGATGGTCATCATTCTCGTCCACAACAACGGAGCCGAATACTTTGATTTCGCGCACAACGTGCTGGGAAAAGGGATGAGCCTCGCAGCACTAATAATCCTGGTGCTAGTGGCCTTCATCCAGGTTCCCGAGCTTTACGAAGACATCAACGGCCTCTTCGAGCTTCCCTGGCGGAAAGGCCCGGGTCACGATTACATGAGGTTCGTGGGCCGCCTGTATCGGGAAAAAAATACACCTGGAAAAGAATAATATGCCCGGGATGGGATGTGGGTGCATGAGGCCCAAGGTCATAGTCAACTGCGCGATGTCCGCGGACGGGAAGATCGCCAGCAGGCTCAGGAAGCAGGTCCGGATTTCTGATGAGGCAGACATGGCCCGGGTCCACAAACTGAGGAACGAATGCGACGCTGTCCTTGTGGGGGTCGGCACCGTGATAGCGGACGACCCTTCCCTGCTTGTCAAAAAGACATACGTAGATGAGGTAAGGCAGCCGATGAGGGTTGTGCTGGACTCCAAATGCCGCATCCCGCAGGACTCGAAAGTGCTCGACGGAAAATCACCAACCCTAATTTTCGTTGGAGAGGGGAACGTGACACCGGTCAATGGGGCCGAGGTGATAGCATGCGGGGTCGGTCAGATAGATCTGGAATCCATGATGCTCATCCTCGAGAAAAGAGGAGTGAGGTCGTTGCTGGTCGAGGGCGGCGGGAAGACTATATGGTCGTTCGTCAAGGCAGGCTTGGTTGATGAGTTCAAGGTATTCATCGGCAGCAAGATAATAGGCGGCGACGTTGCCCCGACGCCGGTGGACGGCGAGGGATTCGCGCAGGAAGATGAGTTCATCCAGCTCAAGCTGGTCAAGACCAGGCTCAGCGAATCAGGCGCGCTCCTGGAGTTCGAAGTGGAATGAGGTTCATCGCGGACGCGATGCTCGGCACCCTGGCCAAATGGCTGAGGGTTCTCGGGTTCGATACTGTTTTTGCAAAGGGATTGGATGACAGCGAAATATTGGAGATGGCGATTGCTGAAAACAGGATAATCCTCTCCAGGGACATGGAACTCTGCGGCCGGAAGGCGGACTCGCTTTACGTAGCGGCTACGGGCCTGGATGAACAGATAAAGCAGGTGGTTTCGTTGCATCCGCCGGTCGAGTCGGAGGTGCTATCGCGGTGCCTGGAATGCAATTCAGTCCTGATGAAACTGACACGTGAAGAAGCCTCCGGAAAGGTCCAGGAATCCATATTGGCCAGGCACAGCGAATTCTGGACATGCGGAATATGCAACAAATATTATTGGCCAGGTACTCACTGGAAAGCAATGCGTATGAGAGCCGAGAGCATCATTTCTTCTCGTAATAATCCTCGCTGATTATCTTCCCGGATATTCCGTCCAGTATCATCACGCCGTGCTTGCCCTCGACACACCAGACGGGCATCATGACCATTCTCTGGCTGTCCAGATTTATCGCGCTGGGCTCGGGCCTGAAGGTCGCCTTCTCGATTATGGTCGCGTGGTCCCTCTCGGTGATTATCTCCTTGAACTCCGTATTGAGCTGGGTGACGGCATGGATTGCTATCTTTCTGGCATTCTCCCCGTCTATCTTCGGTTCGAGCTGCACGAGGTGCGCAGCCTTCGGGTCTGTTTCGGGCTCATTGTTCCAGGACGAATACTTGCCAGTGAGTGCGTTAATCGATACGACCCCCTCCCTTTTCACTGTCTGGCCGTCCTTCCCCTCGAAGGAGCAAGAATAGTCAAAGAGGTAATGAGGCACCAGCTCCAGCTCTTGCTTGAATCCCTGTATCGTCTTCTTTGAGATTTCAGCGACATCTTCAGCGGTGAGGACCGATTTGAATATCTGGGGCTGCCCCTCGGTGCCCAGCGACTCGACCGTGATGGAAGGGTTCTGCGAACTCCCGTCCGGAGGGTTGACCAGCTCCGTTAGGAGTGAGCCAGGGACGCTCTCGATATGCGTTTTTATTGCACATCCCATCTCTTTCTCGATGTCCGCTTTCTTCCAAATGGCCAGTCCAAGCTTTGAGGATTCTTCCTCTACCGACTGCCCCGCCGAAAGGACGCATATTATATGTCGTGACGCATTTTCCGAAACAGCCTTAGAATGTTTCCTCAGTTCTGCCACGCTGATATCGTCATACAGTCCGATACTGACGCTGTCTCCGTCCTTCTCGCCATAGACAATATTGTCCTTTTCATACACCTCAAAATCGTGCGCCTGAAGTATATGGGTTATTATGTTCTTCAGCGAAACCAATGTCGCACCGTATCCGTATCGCGTCTAGCTTATTTATACTTTTCAAGATGGTGGCGCAATGCATCCAGAATTGTGCGGGAAAGGCTTAATCCGCTTGTTAAAACCAGCATGAATAAATGAACAATAACGCGTTGTTTGATAGCGCAGCATATAGAAAGATATTTATATATTCCTGTTATTAACAGCGAAATATGAAACCTGTGCCAATGGATGCAGGTAGGTACAGGTCATTTTCATGAATATTCGCAACGGAGGAGAAGATTATGAAGAATAAGAACTCTGGCTTCAGGGCCAAGAACGCAGGATTGAGCATAGCGGTGATTCTGACAATGGTGATTGCGGGATTCGCCGTTCTTTCCGCACCGATTTCGATCGCCCAGGAAGATAACCTGGGCGGCCAGTACGGTGGCACTCTACGTGTGGCCTTGAAATCCCAACCCAGCTCGCTGAACCCGCTCGCCGCCAAACTCAACGAGTCCGCGGTCCATATAATCGATGTCCTTTACGAATCACTCGGAAGGATAGATCCATACACGCTTGAGGTCAAACCGTGGATGGCATCAGCCTGGACAATCAACCCCGCAAACACCAGTATTGTATCGGTAAAACTAAAAACCGGCATAAAGTGGCACGACGGCTCGACTGTGACCCTCAACGATGTCGAATATACATTCGGCCCCAATGGCTATGGCATTGACTACATCTCATCGATGTCGAAGAACACCACATCAAACACCATTGTATTCAATCTGACCACTCCGGACTCAAGGTTCTTCAGCGACCTCCTGGTCAGGAAAATCGTTCCCACGGGATTCACTCCGACCACAGCTCCCAAAGGCTGCGGACCGTTCAAACTCCTCTCGACCGGCAGCTCGAATACAACAGTCGTCGCCTTCGATGACCATTTCAACGCAAGGCCATTCATCGACAAGATGGTATACACTTACTACCCATTCGACAAGAATTACGACCAGACCCTATATCCCTACCACCTTAATTTCGTGGACGACCCCAGATGGGATGGTTTCTACAGGGCCGGTTATGACTTAATCACCAACAAGATTGATTACATCGGCTGGGACCTTACAACGAATCAGACCACTTCAAACATAGCTTTGTCCGGCAACCTGACCACATTAATGCTGAATTCCAATGCGACACTTGTCCGCAGCAGCGGCCTGATGCAATGGTATCTCGGTTTCAACAATGCCCCGGGCCATATCCTCAGCGATCCGGCCCTAAGAAAGGCCATATCGTATGCCATCAACAAAGAAGCGCTCACCGTTTACGATATCAGCGGGGGCCTGGAAAAGTCCGACTCCATTATAAGCAAGTTTAACCTTCCTTGGTTCAACTCTACCATAGTCCCTCATGGGTATGACATCAAGGTTGCCAAACAAATACTTGACGATGCGAAATACATGGATTACGATTCCGACGGCTACATTGAGAAACCGGGCCCCATCTTACCAAAGTCAGGTTACCAGAACATCTCGCTTACCCTGTTCGGACCAAAAATTGAGGATGTCACCCCATACACTATGTCCAAGAACATCATAACATGGTTCGAGATACTGGGTATCAAGGTAGAATTGGTGAACAACACAATGGATGTTCATATGCCGAATATTCTGGCAGACAACTTTGATATGTATCTTACAAATGAAGAATCCATCAGGCTCGATCCCCAGTTCATGAACAATCTCTACCATTCCAACGCAATTGCGACGAACACGAATTTGCTGAATTTCGACGGAAAATACACGGTCGACAAATACAATTTGCTGGAATTGATAAAGGACAACCAGACCTGGAAAATCAATCTCCCGCATACCAACCTAAACGGAAATGTATTAGTCACTTACTACCACAATTCCAGTGTCTGCGGAAACGTTTCGAACGCTTCATACACAATCAACATGAAGACTGGCGCATTCGGGCTGAACGAGAATTATAAGATTTATGATTACGGTGCGGATTATCTCAACATCACCTATTCCTACAGACCGTTCGATCACCTCATCGAGAAATCCAATATACAGATGGATCCTGCAGAGAGAGCAAAATACATCAAAGAAGCCCAGGCGGTATTGGATGACCTTGAACCGTCGATACCCCTGTTCTCCTACAAAGTCAACCATGCATACAGAGTAAATGTCTATACAGGATGGGTCCAAACCCTCGGCGGGATAAACAATTACTGGTCATTCACGAATATCCAGAACAAGATAATGGGGGACTCGACTGTCATGCTATCAAGCGTGAAATCGTATCTGTCCTCAGGGGATGAAATGAACCTGTTCGTGAAAGTGGAGGATCTCAACGGCGAGCCGATTTCCGAATCCACGCTTATTTTCTCGGGCGACGGCTCATTCGGGATGCCCGAGTACGATGATGTCGGCCAGCAATACACAGTCTTATACAAAGCACCAAGCACGGCTGCATCCAAGACAACCACAATTAAAGTGGAAGCATACTCAATCGGCTACACCATGGCCACTGACTCAATGGACATCACGATCCATCCGCTCGTCAGGAACCTGAACATCGAGATTTCGAGAGGCGCGACAACTCTGGCCTCCGGTAACACCACCTCCCTCTCCATATTGGTACAGAACAAGGCTGATAGCACCGCAATAAGTGGCGCGAACGTTGTATTGACAATGACCCCGACCGGGCTCGGCGGCTATATCAAGGAATTAACGGGCACCACGAATTCAGCAGGCGAATTCGTCACCACTTTCGGCTCGGACAATGTAACCATAGACACAACTTTCCGCATCACCGCTTATGTGACAATGGACGGGTATGTGGATGCCGTTCAAACAACAAGTATCAGCGTCAATAGGGACCCGACAATCGAGAGCACAACCGACAGGGGATTGCTCGGACTTCCGGCACCGTCATTCCTGACAATAATTGTCCTGCTCGCTGGAATGTCAATAGTCTATTCTGTGCACCGCAGGAAACGGAACTGAGAAATATAGAATGCTGGCCTCGGAAAGGGGCCAGCCCTATTTCATATTCTTTTGTGTATTTTTCTATTTTACTGCGCAAATGCCGAGAACGCTCAGCCCTTCAGGACTGAGATGAATCGGCATAGGCAGTCGTGAATCCACCGTTGCATGCCGTCCTAATATATTCAAAGGAAATCGAAGCCTTCCAGCTTCGATAAATCAGGCATGCAACTGCCCTATGGTAAACATACAGCCCCG
>DAJR01000059.1 GCA_002496385.1 Methanomassiliicoccales archaeon UBA147
TAGATGGCCATGACTTAGCCTAATCCGCGATTAGGCATTATCTCGGCATCTGCGCAGTAACTATTCCCCGATCATCTGGATGATCATCTTTCTGTCCCTCGGTTTGACATCCAACTCGATGAAGACTATTTGCTGCCAGGTGCCCAGCACGGGCTGGCAGTTCCTGAACGGGACTGTGATGCCGGGCCCCATTATGGCCGCCTTGACATGCGAGTGCCCGTTTCCGTCGTTCCACCTCAGATGATGCTGATATTTGTCACTGGCCGGTGCTATGCGCTCCAGGGCTGCGGGCACATCCTCCAGCAGCCCGGGCTCGAACTCCATGGTCGTTATCGCTCCCGTGGAACCGCCTACGAAAATGCAGACCAGGCCGTCCTTCAACCCGGATTTCAGGAGAATGTCCTTCACTTCCGCGGTTATGTTAATAATCTCATTCTCTTCTTTTGTGTGTATCTCCAGCTCGCTTCCTATGACTTTCATTCACTCACCTCATTACCTCGCTCAGGGCGACCTTCTCCAGGACAAGGTCCGCGACTGTCTCGCCGGCAAGGCTCGTTTCTTCCGGGGTCATGCCGAATATGGATATGTCTTTTCCGGCGGGCAGGAGCACGGAGTCGTCCCTTTCCAGGCCCAGCTCTTTGAATATGTCGTCCGGCGGCGCATTGCCGACCACAACCGCGCCCATTTCGGTGACACCGTCGAAAATGCCCAACTTCCGCAGTGCCTCGCTGGTCTGCCGCTCAGCGGCCGCATACAGCATTATCTCCATCCCCAGGGTTTTGGACATTGCGGTTCCGTCCTGTATCGCGCGGCATGCCTTCTCCGTCGCGGAGAGGAGGTGCTCCGCGCCGAACACCCTGTCGGCGCGGAAGAACTGGATGGTGGCAGAATGGCGCGTCTCAAGCTGGCTCACCTTGGCCAGGAAGCCGGGCACATCGCCCAGCGACCCCCTGGCACCCATGATGGCAATACCTGCTTTGTCCATGAACGAAGATATGATTCCAAACGTATAAGGGTTGCGTAGGGCATTAACTTATTATGCAGGGTCGGTTTTCTCCGAGTTGATGAGCGTGAAAAAAGAATGGCCTTTCGGAATAACGCCTGAAAACTACCCCGAATTCATGGGAAAGTGCAGCGAGCATACCACCAGGAAAGGAAAGGACCTGGAAGGATATTTCCTCGAAAAGCCGGACCCGGACAGGGTCATATACGAAGTTTACGAGGCACAGGGCACGGGAAGGATGCGCCTGGCACTGACAATTCTTAAACCCGGGAAGGTCGGGACGGAATACCACATGACCAAGGGCCATTTCCACGAGGATCCCGAGGCAGGCGAGATTTATTTCGCCTTGAAGGGCCAGGGCATCATCATAATGCAGGACAGGGAAGGGCAGGCATGCGACCTTTCCCTGAGGCCGGGCACTGTGGCCTGCATCCCGCCGGGGTGGGCGCACAGGACTGTCAATGCCGGCAAGGAGGATTTCGTCATGCTGGCCATTTACCCGGATACCGCAGGGCACGATTATGCCGCAATCGAGAAGAAAGGGTTCATCAGGCGGGTCATGGAGAAAGACGGAAAACCGCAAATAATGTAATAATTTGCCGATTTTGAGAAATCGGGCGCATGGCTTTGGGTATAATCATCCAGCCCGCATCATTCAAAACAGGAATATTCTAATAACATATGGCTCATAAGGGCTGATGGATTATAGTCCCGTGGTGTAGCGGTTATCATATGGGCCTTTGGAGCCTGTGACACCGGTTCGAATCCGGTCGGGACTACTTTCTTTTTCGTTTGTTTAAATTAAGCCCGGAGAAAAAGAAAGCGCGACTAATACGCCTATTGCTTATACTTGCAGAGTATTAGTCAGCGTCGCCAAACTAGCGATTGTTAGCATGTCGTTACAGAGTCTGTTTGGCGATTATGAACTCTTGCACTGATATCGTCTCTATCATCTTTTTCCGGCGCATTAATCTTCCCTCGGTCTATTTCTGAGAATGCGCCTCGTGTGAAGACCTCGGGCGCGCAAGCAGCGCCGCCAAACTAGCGACTGTTTGCATATTGTAGCAAAGTCTGTTTGGCGATAGAAGCAAAATAACTGGAGCGATTCTTTCATCATTTTCTGTCCCGACTTATGGATTCGAACCGGCATCTTGCCCTTTGGTATCGGTGAGGCAAATACCCAGCCCTTACGGGCGGGGCGTGAAGGGATTCATGCAATTGGTGTTTGTCACACTCATCGAAGTTGACGGCTTCGATGGCATTACCCCGCCCTCACAGGCGGGGCATGATTGGCCAGGTCGGTGCCGTGGGTGCTCTTCTCATTTTTGGGTCCTATTCTACCCCGACCCGCTCCCGCACCTCGTCTCACCCCGGCAGCTTCCCTACCGGTTTGCCACGGCGAATCACCGGAATAAAAGCCAACCTTATTATTCGGATTTACCTTACCTTGCCTCGGAAGAGCCATGACAGAAGAGGTTGCCAGGAAGGCGGACATCGACAGCAGCCTGAAGAGGATCGAATGCCCCTATTGCAAAGGCACGATGGTGGCAAGCAGAAAGTCGATGCTTCAGGGAATTCATATCTACTGGCAGAAGCCCTGGGGCCCGATTCTCAAGATGGACGAAGCCGTCGTACCTTTGGCATGCGTCCACTGCGGCGGCGTCATGCTGGCTTTGAGGGATGCCTCAAGGGTCGCGCGGGAATGGGAGAAGCTCTCGGAAGAGGAAAGGCAGAGCATTCTGAACGAGTGAGCAATTCCCCGGAATAGTTGATGTTCTTCGTCGGTTACAGGTCAGCCCTCTCAAGGGTCTCGTCCCAAGTCGGCAGCTTTCCCACCGGCCCGCGCACGCCTATCGCAAAGCTTGACGCGCTGGACCCCAGCATTCCGCATGTCTCAAGGTCGAAGCCCCTGCTGAGCCCGGCGTAGAAACCGGCCCGGTAGGCGTCGCCCGCGCCGGTCGGGTCGACTATCTTCCTTGGCTTGATGGCAGGAATTTTATAATGACCCGACGGAGTGATAATCTCGCTGCCGTCCTTTCCCTTGGTGATCACAAGCAGGCTGACCCGGTCCAGTAATTTCAGTTTGTCCTTCAGCCCGAGGTACTTCATCGCGATTTTCAGCTCATGCCTGTTGACGAACAGGGCGTCGGACATAGCCAGCAGTTCCGCGAATATCTGAGGCGAATAGACGTAACGCAGCTCCTGGGCCGGGTCGAAATGTATGCGCTTTTCGAGCTTTCTCGCGGCTTTCATGACCCTGAGGTAATATGCCGGTCGGCCTGTGCCAATGTGAATAATCTCGCTTGATGCTATCGCATGCACCGCCAGCGGAAGTCCGTCCATGAAGCCCATCGGCCCCTGGTCCATTATGCATACCTGGTCTCCCTTGGCATCCGTCATGATGCGGCATGTTGGGGTCATGGCGTTTTCTATCTCTGCCAGGTCGTAGGTGTCAACGCCCGCCTTGAAGAACGCATCCCTGAAATCCTGCGGAAAATCATTTCCCACGAAAGAGGCCAGCGCGGTCCTCACGCCCATGCCTGACGCCATCATCGCGATGTTGGAGCCCGTGCCCCCGAAGTATCGGCGGACATTGGTCACCTGGACGGACGTGTTGGGCTTCGGGAGAGATTCCACATCCATCAGGTAATCGAGGTTGACATGGCCGAAGACGCCGAGGAAATTGTGCACATCCTGGCTCATGTCCCTTCCTTCCAGTCGCAAAGGTAGGCTTTTTGGGCCTCGGAGAGAGAGTCGATGGTGACGCCCATGGCTTTCAGCTTCAGCCTGGCGACGAGTTCGTCCATCTCCGGAGGTACATCGTAGACCTTGGGCTTCAGTTCCTTCCTGTGGGTGACCAGACGTTCCGCGCAGCCCGCCTGGATCGCGAAGCTCATGTCCATTATCTCGACTGGATGGCCCTGCCCCACGGCAAGGTTGACGAGCCGGCCTTCGCCGAGGAGGTACACCCGTTTGCCGTTCTTCAGCCTGTACTCCTCGACATACTCCCTGACGCGGGTCTTGGAAACGGCCAGTTCGTCCAGGCCGGTCTTGCATATTTCGTTGTCGAAATGCCCGGAGTTGGCGAGGACGCACCCGTCCTTGATGTATTCCAGGTGCTCCTTCCTGACAATGTCCTTGCACCCGGTGACTGACACGATGAAATCCGCTTCACGGACGGCTTCGGCCATCGGCATGACCCGGAATCCGTCCATCCTGGCCTCTACCGCCTTCACCGGGTCGATCTCCGTGACTATCACGTTCGCGCCCATGCCCAACGCCCTTGCGGCTATGCCCCTGCCGCACCAGCCGTAACCGGCCACGACGAAGATTCGCCCCGCGATTGTGAGGTTGGTGGCGGTGAGTATGCCGTCGAAGGTGGATTGGCCGGTGCCGTAGCGGTTGTCGAAAAGATGCTTCATCTTGGCATTGTTGACCGCGAATACGGGGTATTCCAGCTTGCCGTCGGCTTCCATTGCCTTCAGGCGTATGATGCCCGTGGTCGTTTCCTCGTTGCCGCCTATCACATTTGGCAGAAGGTCTCGATGCTTGGTATGGAGCAGGAACACGAGGTCCCCGCCATCGTCGACAGTGATCTCCGGTTTCAACTGGATGACCGCTTCAAGGTTTGAATAATACTCTTCCCTGGATTCGCCCTTCTTGGCATGGGTCTCCAGGCCGTATTCCTCGTTGAGCGCCAGTGCGACAGAGTCATCGGTTGAAAGAGGGTTGCAGCTTGCCAGCCTGACCTTCGCCCCGGCGTCCTGCAGGGTGAGTGCCAGTATGCCGGTCTTTGCTTCGACATGGAGGGCCATTCCGATCCTTTTACCGGCAAGGGAGCCGTTGTCCTTGATGTTCTTCCCTATCTGCCCCAGCACGTCCATATGCGTCCGCGCCCATTCCAGCCTGTTGACTCCTTTTNNTTTATGAAATATATAGGTTGGCCTGTTCTCAGTCCTGGATGCCGTCAACTGCGACAATCCAACGCTCCTTGAGTTCGCGCAGAGCGGTTTCATCCATCTGCTCTTCAAGAAGGGCGTCGGCCAGGTAGTCGACCAGCGCGCGCACG
>DAJR01000053.1 GCA_002496385.1 Methanomassiliicoccales archaeon UBA147
TCACTCTGGAAGAAGACGAAACATCGGCCCTGACCACACTCAATAATTCCATCCTCTTCGGCGTCATCATTGCGATAATTCTATCTGTCGGCATCGGGCTCGCGCTATCTAAGACAATGACCTCGCGGCTTTCAGATATGATAGACGCTGCCAGGAAAATTAAATCCGGCAACCTGGATGTTTCTGTTAACGAAAAGGGAAACGATGAGATAACCGAACTGGGAAAAGCGTTCAACCAGATGATCATGAGCGTCAGATTGGTCACGGGTGACATGGGGATGCCGGAGACCGGGGAAGATGAAACTTCCGGGGCTGAATCGCCAAACGCAAAAGACAGGAACTGAGCAACATGCCAGCAATTCAGGAGGTCGGAACGAGGTGACAAATGAATATGCAAGCCAGATAGAAGCTCTGCTCTCCCCTCTCGTCGGCGACCTGATGGCGAAGATGGCCCTAAGATCACAGTGCAAGTCCCTCGGCATCCTGCCCGAAGAGATCGACATCCAGCATCTTGACATGCTTGCGACGAAAATCGGTTTCGCCCTCGGCATCCACGGCCACAGGGAGAAAGCCGAGATGATAGTCTCAACCATCAAGGACATGTCCTCCGGGGTATTGGAACAGAGAGGAAAGGTGAAGGGCACCGTTCTCTCAGGTGTGATAGACTACGTGTCCCAGAAATGGGGCGCCGGCCTGGCCCAGGAATTGAAAATGATGACCGGGCACCCCGGGGAATTCAAACCGGGCACTTGGTACACCCTGATAATGCTCGAAAGCACCCTAGAGCGCCTCGAGAAATCGAAGGGGCAGGGCACCAAATCCCTCAGCCACGACCTCGGATACCAATTGATGGCGAACCTCAAGCTCGACAATGCCAAATTCCTTTTCACGAACAGCGAAGCAGCCAATTACAGCCTGATATCGGACATCAAATTCTACTTCGACATAATCGGCGTGACCATCTCCAGCAAGGGCGAGAAGGAGATTAAGATCAGTTACCAGGAATCGACAAGCCCATATCTGAACCAGTTCCTGGCGGGTCTCTGCGAGGGCATGATGAAGGCGGGGAACAGGGCCGGAAGGGTGGAGCTGAAGGAGTCCCCTGGCTCTGCCACAATCATCTCCGTCAATTTCAACTGATAACAAGATATTCCCGAAACGATTCCGGCCATTTGTGACACCATCCAAATTGCTATATATGTAGAAACCATTCTCTTAATGCAGGTGGAAACATGGCCAAGCAAATGCCGGCCGAGGCGGACAGCGCAAGGCGCAGGATGGTCATCGAGTCGATAGTCGAAGGCCGGAAGATGGAGGCGTACGCCGAGCACCGCACCAAGGAGATGAACACCTGCTGGATGTGCGGCGCCATCTGTTACAGGAAAACACCGGGCAAGGTGATAGGCAAGCGCTGGGTCTGCATCGACTGCCTGCGGCAGCTCAAGGAAACGCTGGACACGCTGGAGCAGTGGGAAGAGGAACTGGCGATGTCCAAGGATGCCCGCCGACAATTGGACGGGGACTTAGGGGCGTAAAACCAGGAAAGATGCGCTTTTTAGATTTCTCGCATAAGGAAGACCGAAAATGGTAAAGAAATGCAGCATTTGTGGAAAAAGCGCAATCTTTGGAACAATGTTCAAATGCAACAACTGCCAAAAATATGTTTGCCACCGTCATGAGAAAGAGCAGTTCATTCATTATTATGTTCCCGGTGTTCCTGAAGGCGGCAACAGTTTTTATTGCTACAATTACCCGAACGGTGAGCCAGTGAATCATCAAAACTTCAAATGTTACGAGTGCCGGACGGGAAATAGTTCAAGGGACATGGGAAATTTGAGGTTGTTCGTTGAGGATTATCTTATAATTTTCTCATTGACAAGTGTAATCATATTCGCGATAATGGCATTTTTTTCAGCATACGGAAACCTCTTCGGTCTTCCTCCTGAAACATGCAAAAATCTGGAAACCACATGCATTTATTATGTTGTTGCGGTCATAGCGATATTCATTATTGTTTCGATTGTCATGATGATTTCCTATAGGCTCAAACGAAATAAGCTTGAATAATTCATCGCAAATAGCTTCGGGTTCACGCACCAAAACGAGAAGGCCAGTGGGATGGAGATTTGGGCTTTGCCTACTTCCGCGCAGCCTTCTTCGCGTTGGGTTTGGGGGCTTTTCCCTCGTCCTCGATTGCCGCTTGCGCCGCCGCCAGGCGCGCCACCGGCACCCTGAAAGGCGAGCAGCTAACATAATCCAATCCCAGCCTGTGGCAGAAACGAACTGACTCAGGGTCGCCGCCGTGCTCGCCGCATATCCCCAGCTTTATCTTTGGCCTGGTCTTGCGGCCCTTCTCCACGGCCATCTCCATGAGCTGGCCGACGCCAGTGATGTCAAGCGTCGCGAACGGGTTGGACTTGAATATGTCGCTCTCGGTGTACTGGCTTAGGAAATGCCCCATGTCGTCACGGCTTATCCCGAGCCCCATCTGGGTGAGGTCGTTCGTGCCGAAGCTGAAGAATTCGGCAACCCCGGCGATTTCATCGGCAGTCAGCGCACCTCTCGGCACCTCTATCATCGTGCCGACCAGGTAATCGAACTTTATCTTCTGCTCCTTCATGACCTCTGCCGCGACCCTCCGGACGATGTCCGCCTGAAGCTCCAGCTCCCTCGCGAATCCGACCAGCGGTATCATGACCTCCGGATTCACCTTTATCTTCTTCTTCAGGACGATGGCCGTCGCCTCGAATATCGCCCGGCTCTGCATCTCGGTTATCTCGGGATAGGCTATGCCCAGCCTGCAGCCGCGGTGCCCCAGCATCGGGTTGAACTCGTGCAGCTCCTCGACCCTCTCCTTGATCCTCTTGACCGAGATCCCTGTCTTCCTCGAAAGGTCCTTCTGCTGGTCGTCGGTGTGCGGCAGGAACTCGTGCAGCGGCGGGTCCAGCAGCCTGATGGTGGCCGGACGGCCGTCGAGCTCTGTGAATATCCCGATGAAATCGTCCCTTTGATATGGAAGAATCTTGGACAATGCCTTCTGCCTGGCCTTTAGGTCCTCTGCCAGAATCATCTCCCTCATGGCGTCGATGCGGTTCCCCTCGAAGAACATGTGCTCGGTGCGGCACAGGCCTATGCCCTGCGCTCCGAACAATACCGCGTTCCTAGTTTGTTCTGGATTGTCCGCATTGGTGCGCACCTTCATGCGCGTCGCCCGGGAGCACCAGTCCATGAGCTGCTGGAAGTTCCTGTATTTCTCTGTCTTCCTCGCAGCCTTGTCCCCGTGAAGCAGGCCGGCGATGATCTCGGATGGCTTGCTCTTGATCAGCCTTGGGTACACGGTCCCGGCCGTGCCGTCAATGGAAATATATTCCCCTTCCTTCAGAGTGACGCCTTTCGCGCTGACAGTTTTTTTATTGTAATCGATGGACAGCGCGCTCGCGCCGCAAACGCAGACCTTTCCCATCTGCCTCGCAACAAGTGCGGCATGCGATGAAACGCCGCCGGTGGCAGTGAGAATTCCCTCGGCGGCAATCATGCCGCGAAGGTCCTCGGGCGATGTCTCGGAGCGGACCAGGATAACCTTGTTTCCCTTCTCGGCCGCTGCGACTGCCCTGTCTGCATTCAGGAATATCAGGCCGGAAGCTGCGCCGGGGCCTGCCGCAAGTCCTGTCGCCATGACTTTGCTCTTCTTGACATCCTCGAGGTCGAATATCGGGGCCAGGAGCTGGTCCAGCTGGTTGGCCGGGTTCAACATGACCGCCTTCTTCCAGTCGATGAGTTTCTCATTGTAAAGGTCCATTGAGATCTTCAGGGCGGCCTGTGCGGTGCGCTTGCCGTTCCTCGTCTGGAGCATGAATACCTTCCCGTCCTCGATGGTGAACTCGAAGTCCTGGACGTCCCTGAAATGCTTCTCAAGGATTGCACGGTTGCGCTCCAGTTCCCTGTGGGCGGAGGGCATTACCCTGCCGAGTCTGGCCACAGGTTCTGGGGTCCGAACTCCTGCGACAACATCCTCGCCCTGGGCGTTCATCAGGAACTCGCCGTAGAACTCTTTCTCCCCGTTCGCCGGGTTGCGGGTGAAGGCCACACCCGAGCCTGATTTCTCGCCTGTGTTGCCGAAGACCATGGTTTGCACATTGACTGCGGTTCCCCATTCCGCCGGATAGCCGTATTTCCTGCGGTAGACCACCGCACGGTCGTTCATCCATGAATCGAAGACAGCCGCGATCGCCCCTTCGAGTTGTGCCCAGGGGTCGGTCGGGAATGTTTTTCCCGTCCTGGACCTGATGAGTGCTTTGTACTGTTTCACCAGTTCTTTGATGTCCTCGACCTTGAGCTTCGTGTCTTCAATGTCTTTCTTGTAGCGCTTGTGCTTGAGTCCGTGGATAATGACCTCGAATGGGTCGCTGTCCTCGCCAGGCCGTTTCTGGACGCCCATCACGACATCGCCGTACATCTGGATGAACCTTCGGTAGCAGTCCCAGGCAAACCTATCATTCCTGGTAGCCTTGGCCAGGGCAAGGACCGTATCATCGTTCAGACCGAGATTGAGGATTGTGTCCATCATGCCTGGCATCGATACCCTCGCGCCGGAGCGGACCGAGACCAGCAGGGGCTTCTTCATGTCGCCGAATGTTTTACCGGTCTGCTTCTCAAGGGTCGCCATGGCCTTGCGCACCTGGGGCGCCAGAACCTTGGGCAGCTTCCTGCCGCCGGCATTGTACGTGTTGCACGCCTCGGTCGTGATTATGAAGCCGGGCGGGACAGTGAGGCCAATCCTGGTCATCTCGGCTAGGTTTGCGCCCTTTCCGCCGAGCAGGTCCTTCATGCCGCCATTTCCTTCCGAGAAGAGATAAACGAGTTTGTCAGCCATACAGACACCTTTTCAGCCTCGAACGCGAGGTTGGATTTTAAACTTTGTAACTGATGGTGTTGTCAGGCGGCGCATTTAGCAACGGCCGGTAACGGATTGCAGAACGGTTTTTCTCAACAGGCCCGGCTATCCGTACATGACCTGCTGGTCCTTCTGCCCGGGCACGTTCATGGCGTTCGCGTGCATGACCGCCTGCTTCAGCTGGCCTTCCAACCTCTCCGCCTCTTTTATCAGCGGCTGGGGGTCCAGCTTTATCTTCGGAAGGAAGCCGTCAAGAATCTCTATGAGCCTGGCTGCCGCCCTGGCATCCGGTATCTGGGGGTTCGCATCAGACAGAAGACAAATCACATCCTGCCCGGCCCTCTCAGCCTCGTGCAGCAGGACTCCGGAAATTCCTGTGATGATGCCGTTCTGCATCGGCGTTATCTTCCTGTTCTCCAGCAGTTTCCTGGCCGTCGGAGAGCTGGCGATTGCGTAGGTCCCGTGCTCCTCGTGGTTCCTGCTCTCGTTGATTATGCCCTCGATCGAGATCACGGTTTTTATCCCCTTCTTCCGCGCCCAGTCCAGCAAGTGGCTGGCGAGCGGCTGCATGAGCTCGGCAGGCGGGGGGAACTCGGAAGTGACCACGACCAGCCTCTCGCATATGCAGTCCTTCTTTTCAACCGGCTGGCCTGCGTATATCCTCACGGGCGGCATCGGGACGCCCGCGGAAATCACCGCTGTCGGCTGGAAATGCCTGGACCTGATGGACCCGATGTATTCCATGTTCAGCGTCCTGATGAGATAGTTCGCCACGATGGAGCTGACCATCCCTATGCTGGGAAATCCCTCTATGAGGACCGCCCCCTGCACGTTCACGTCCTTCCTTTCAATTATCTCAATGTCGTCCTGCATGTTTCCATCTCCCTACCCGCTGGCCAACAGTGTCTCGACAGCATATTCCTTGCCTTCGCCCAGTGTCGAGGCTATCAGCCTTCCAGTGTTCTTAATGGCGGTTTTCTTGTAATCGGCTGCCAGCTGCGAGCGCGACGCGACGCTTCCTGAGCCTATCACACCCGCGACGCATTCCGTTATGGTGCCCCCGGGCTCGACCTCGAACAGCCTGGGCCTCGCAAAGCAAGTCGCGATGAGGAGGCTTGCACCGAGCGGCCTCGTGTCGCGCCTGAGTGTCTGGCTCCAGTAGATTTCCCTTATTGCCGAAAGAATTTTTTCCTCGGTCTTCAGGTCCAGCGGCTTAAGGCGGTCCATGACCATCATCGCATCCGCCGCAAGGCCGGAGTACCCTATCATGATGTTCTCGGAAATCTTCCGGATCCCGGGATTGCCGACCGTCAGGGCGTCCGAACCCTCGGTCAGGGTTTCGGCGGCCATCAGCACCCCGTCGTTGCAGATCAGCCCCAGCACGGGCCGGCCGCGCTGCACCGATTCCCTGGCGTACTCCAGCTGGAATATCCTCCCGTCCGGCGAAAATGAAGTCTCGGAGTCATACCCCTTGGAAATAGGTCCCACAGTGTTGAGAAAATGCACGATGGCCGCCCTTGCCAGCTCCGCCTTGTTGCCGAACATTCCCGACCTGATGACGCTGTCAATGTACCTGTCCACATCGTCCGGGATGATGACCCTCAGTTCCGCCATAGTTCCACCATTAATACGTTTAAATGTATTTTACCCGTATCTTTATAGTATTATTAATATCTTGCCTTACCGGACAGAATATCCTGTGTAAGCAACTGACAGAACAGCCAGCAAAACCGCCCCCATCAGAGCGAGAACCGTTCCCTGTATGGCCATGTAATTGTAGAGCCCGTGCATGAGCACGGCCAGAAGGAAGAATGGAATTACCGCGAGCACTGATCTTCCCTCCGAGGAAGCCCATGCATATCCGCGCCCAGTCATGGCAGTGGCGCTGGCATGCAATGCACAGGCGGCAATGCCCCTTAGCACCGTGATGGCCCAGAAGGCCATCCACCCTCCATCTGCCAAGGCAGCCTGCCCGTAAAGCAGGTTCTCTGTCGCCGCGAAGCCCAGGCCGGCACTCGCCCCGAGTATGATTCCGTCCCTTGCATGGCCAATCTCCATTTCCACCGCCCTGAGGCCCAGAGGTTTGGCGAATTCTTCCGCCAGGGGGGCGATGACCACGGCTAGGAAGAACGTGCTTCGGGCATAAGCCCACGGGCTGAAACCCGGAGCCAGCATTTCAAGGATGACCGCAATTATCACACTGAAGACCGCACCCCATATAAACATGGCAAGTATGGCGGCGAACCCGGGGCGGTCATGGGCCTTCTTTACAAGCCAGACCATCCACAGAATTGACGGCATGAAAGCTGCCAACAGGAAGAATATTATCAGTTTCAGCATTTCGGTGTCCATGGCCTCCGGACACGATGCAGCTGCGGCAATATCAGCATTACGCTTGCAAAGTCTTTATTTATAGGCCGTCATTCCCATTCAGATAAGGTGATTCCATGCCATCCAGACTCATAATCGGCACGCAATGGGGCGACGAGGGAAAGGGAAAGATAACGGATTTGCTGGCTCAGGACGCGGACATGGTCGTCCGCTTCCAGGGCGGCAACAATGCCGGCCACACCATCGTCATCGGGGAGAAGACATTCAAACTTCACCTTGTCCCCTCCGGGATACTTCGGCAAAATGTCATCTCGGTCATCGGCAACGGCCTGGTAATCGACCCCGAGGTGCTACTCAAGGAACTGAGCGGCCTGAAGGAACTGGGCGTGAAAACCGGAAAGCTGGCCATAAGCGACCGCGCCCATGTGATACTGCCATACCACAAAGTGATTGACGGACTCGAGGAGGAATCCAAGGGTGCGCTGGCTGCCGGGACCACGAGGCGCGGTATCGGCCCCTGCTATGCGGACAAGGCCTCCAGGTTCGGCGTGAGGTTCTGCGACATGGTGGACCCTGCGGAGCTGGAGAGGAAGCTCTCAGCCGCCTACCCGGCCAAGAAGGCTTACATCGAAGCTCTTGGCGGCACCCTCGATGTTTCCTTGAAGGATATGCTGGCTAATTATATTGAATACGGCAGGAAACTCGCCCCGCATGTCTGCGACACCTCCGTACTGATAAACGATGCCCTGGACAACGGCAAGAACGTCCTTTTCGAAGGCGCGCAGGGCGTGCACCTGGACATAGACCACGGCATCTACCCGCACAACACATCGTCCGCGACCATCACGGGCGGCTGCTGCACCGGCGCGGGCGTGGCGCCTGCCAGGATAAACAAGGTGATAGGCGTGGTGAAAGCATACACCAGCCGGGTCGGCACAGGGCCATTTCCCACGGAACTTCACGATGCGACAGGGGAAAGGATCGGCACGGTCGGGAAGGAGTTCGGCACCACCACCGGGCGCAAGCGTAGGGTTGGCTGGCTGGACCTCGTCATGCTCCGGTATTCCACAAGGCTGTGCGGCCTGAATTCAATAGTCCTGACCAAGGCCGACGTTCTATGCGGCCTTCCCGAGGTGAAGATTTGCACCCATTACATGCATAGTGGCTCGGAGCTACACGACTTTCCCGCGAGCATGAGGGCGCTTGAGAGATGCGAGCCTGTTTACCACACGCTGGAAGGTTGGCCCGAAATGAGCCCGGAGGCATGGGCCAAATGCCGCAAGGGCGGCAGGGACGCCCTGCCCGAATCGCTCGCCGCCTATGTCAATTTCATCGAGGCGAACCTCGGCATACCGGTCGAGATTTTATCGCATGGGCCGGGAAGGGAAGAGAACGTCAATCTCCATTGAACCACTGGTAATTATCTAATACATGATAATCAATACCTCATCCCGTGACCAGCAAGGAGAGTGAGAAGGACAAGGAAATCCAGAGGCTTTCAAATAAGATCGACAACCTGGAAGGCATGATATCCGAGATGGCCAAGCCCTACCAGGAGACCATGGCCATGATGGCCAAGTTCAACGAGATGGCCTCCGGCTACCTGAAGATAATCAACCTCTACCAGCAGCACGGCAAGGTCTCGCCGGAGATGTTAGTCCCCTCTGTGAAGGACCCGATAGCCCAGGAGATACTGGTCATTCTCTTCGAGAAGAAGGAGCTGAACGTTTCCCAGATTGCAGAGAACCTCAAGGAGAAAAGGGGCACATCGTCCCGGAAGACTGTGAGGGACAAGCTGGTCGAGCTGGAGCAGGCAAATGCCATCGAGGTGGTCGGGGACAAGAAGGTCAAGAAGTACAAGGTCTCGGACGAACTTGTGGAAAAATGGTTGAAGCTCTTAGGGGTGATGAAATAGTGCCAGAAATAAAGCTGGCGCGTCTACGCGCCAGTGATTACCGAGCGAGCATGCCGACCCGAATTTTCTTATTTACTGAATATTTTTCTTTTAGAGGGTCGGCCAGCGCAGCGAGGTCAAAAGAAAAATACTCGGTTGAAGTTGCTGGGTGTTATGAAATAGGGTCTAGGGTCTTTGCTTGCAAAATGAGATAAAGGGTCTAGGGTCTTTGCCTGCAAAATGGGATAAAGGGTCTAGTGTTTGCTGGCTGTCGTGAACAGCCA
>DAJR01000064.1 GCA_002496385.1 Methanomassiliicoccales archaeon UBA147
TTTCAATTAGGCCTATACCGGGCTTTATGCTGCCAATTGAATACAATCGCATTAAGCCGAGGTAGCCAAGCCCGGTATGGCGCCGGTCTCGAAAACCGGTGGTGTCTCACCTCGGGAGTTCAAAGCGTCATGGGGAGCGAACCACGCAATCTCCCCGGGAGCGACACGGTCGCCGCGGACGAAAATCGTTTCGTCCAGTGCTGAAATGTGCACAGCATGTTTCAACGGACGCAGGAAATCTCCTCCTCGGCGCTTTTTTTCTCATCTGGCTGGGAAAAATCCTGGTGAGAATCCGACATGCCAGGCATGGTGCAGACATATGCCCAATGCTTAATTCGGTGCAAACTTTTTAATCTATTGCGCAGTTGCATTTATCGCATGGCGGAACAGAAGGCGGACATCAGGATAGGCGGCATGACATGCGCGATGTGCTCGAAAGCCATCGAGCAGGCGCTGAAAGGCCAGGACGGGGTGCTTTCGGCCGAGGTCAACCTCGCCTCCGAGAAGGCCAGGGTCAGATTCGACCCGTCGCGGGTGGGACCCGATACCCTGAAGAAGGCCGTGGAAGGTGCCGGATACAGATACCTGGGCTCGGACCTGGAGGCGGCAAGCGCGGATGCGGAGAGGGAGAAGGAGCTAAATGGCAAGCTGGCAAGGGCCGCAATCGGAATGGCGGTGGGCGCATTTCTGATGGTACTCATGTACTCTGGCATGCCTCAGCCAACACTTGCCTATTGTTCCTTGGTCATCGCAGCGCCTGCGTTCGCTTATGTCAGCCACCCTATTTTCCTTGCCGGGGCAAGGGCTCTGAGGAACCGGAACCTGAACATGGACGTGATGTACTCGATGGGCATCGGCGTGGCTTTCGTCTCAAGCGTGCTGGGGACCTTCGGGGTTGTGCTGACCCATCATTTCATGTTCTATGAATCCGCGGTGTTCCTGGCCGCATTCCTGATGCTCGGCAGATACCTGGAGGGAAGGGCCAAAGGGCGGACCACCGGGGCAATCAAGGCGCTGATAGGACTGCAGGCCGGCACTGCGCTTGTTCTGAGGGACGGCATTGAAAAGGAGATTCCCATTGAGGACGTCCTGGCAGGGGATATAATCCTCGTCAAACCCGGAGGCAAGATTCCGGCCGACGGGGAGGTCATCCGGGGAGAGAGCCATGTCAACGAATCAATGATAACCGGCGAGCCTGTGCCCGTTCTCAAGAGGCCGGGGGATTCTGTTGTCGGGGGAACTCTGAACGTCAACGGTGTGCTGACATTCCGCGCCGCCAAAGTTGGGAGGGACACGATGCTGGCCCAGATAATCAGGATGGTCGAGGAGGCGCAGGGCTCGAAGCCGCCGGTCCAGAGGATCGCAGACAGCGCGGTGAGCTGGTTCATCCCGGTCGTGCTGGCCATTGCCATGTCGGCTTTCATTGCCTGGTATTTCTTCCTGGCGGATATATATTCGGTGGCCGAGCCGCTCCTCTTCTCCCTCACGGTGCTGATCTCGATATTGGTGGTGGCCTGCCCCTGCGCGCTGGGATTGGCTACGCCCACTGCCGTCACCGTGGGCATTGGTCGGGGGGCCGAGCTCGGGATCCTGATAAGGAACGGAGAAGCCCTCGAGACAGCCGCCAGGGTGGACACGGTACTTTTCGACAAGACAGGGACGCTCACAGTCGGTCGGCCTGTCGTCACCGACATCGTGCCCGCCGGAATAGGCGAGAAGGAATTGCTTGCACTGGCCGGTTCGGTGGAGAATAATTCCCAGCACCCGCTCGCCGAGGCCATTGTCAAGAAAGCCGAGGCCGCAGGAATTATATTTACAGAAACAAATAATTTTAACACGGCTCCGGGGCTCGGGGTATCGGGGATCGTGGCAGGGAAACACATTTTGATCGGAACCGGGGGATTCCTGCGCGAAAACGGGGTTTCATTTGATGATAACCATTCAATAAATTTCGAGGCCGAGGGGAAAACGGCGGTCATGGTAGCGGCCGACGGGAAGTTCATCGGCATTATTGCAATTGCGGATGCGGTGAAGGATTCGACCCCCGGTGCTGTGAAAGCCCTCGAAGGAATGGGCCTGGACATAATCATGGTGACAGGAGACAATCTCGGAACCGCACAGGCCATCGGGAAGCAGCTCGGGATTTCTAAGATACATGCCAGCACCCTGCCGGACGCAAAAGCCTCAGTGGTCGAGCAGTTCCAGAAGGACGGGCACAGGGTGGCGTTCGTCGGCGACGGAATCAACGACGCACCGGCCATGGCCAGGGCCGATGTTGGCATAGCGATGGGCACTGGCACGGATGTGGCAATCGAGAGCGGCGACATCGTCCTTGTGAAGGGGGACCTGCAGGATGCGGCAGCGGCAATCCAGCTGAGCAGAAAGGTGATGGGGCGCATAAAGCAGAACGTGTTCTGGGCGTTCGCCTACAACATGGCATTGATACCGGTGGCGGCAGGCGTGCTTTACCCGTTGTGGGGCATCACCTTCAAGCCCGAATTCGCAGGCCTGGCGATGGCCATGAGCTCGGTGACAGTCATCTCCCTCTCCCTCCTCCTGAGGGGTTATGTCCCCCCGGCGAAGGTCCGCGATGCCCGGTGACCGAATCCATTTTAAGCCGGGCAACCATCATCCGCGGAGGTGCAACATGGCAACTGGACACGGATACGGGAAAGTGATATTATTCGGAGAGCATTTCGTGGTGCATGGAAGGCCGACGATAGCGTCGGGCATCTCGAAAAAGACAGTGGCGGAGCTGAAACCCGGGACGAAGCCCGGATTCCATATCACGGACAACAGGCCGGCTGCCGAGGGCTACATCGAGAAGTACGCTGAAAGCCAGCGGAAATCCGTCGAGCTCATGAACAAAGCCGTTTGGCATCTTGATTTCGACAGGCATCCTGTCGAGGTGACGCTGGGCGGCGATCTGTACTGCGCTTCCGGGGTCGGGGCCTCCGCGGCAAGCTGTGTCGCAATGGCCAGGGCGGTTTCTGCACATTTCAATCTCGAGCTGAGCGCCGAGAAGATAAACCTCTGCGGCCTCGAAGGGGACAGGGCTTACGCGGGCACTCCCAGCGGCATAGACAACACCTGCTCGACCTACGGCGGCCTCATCTACTTCAGGAAGAATATGCAGGGCGGGCCCAACAGCATAGAGAGGATACAACTCGGCAAGCCCCTGGACATAATCATGGTGTCGACCGGCATCACCACCAGGACTGAGGAGGCGGTCGCCGGCGTAAAGGAGAGGATGAACAGGAACTTCGAGGAATACACTCGGCTCTTCGACAAGGCGGAGAGCATCGTGAAGGATGCCAAGGAAGCCCTGGCCAAGGGCGATGTCGAGGCCGTGGGAAGGCTCATGGATGCCAACCACATCCTCCTGCAGAAGATAGGGGTGAGTCACGAAAAACTGGATTATCTGTGCCAGCTGACCAAGAAGAACCACGCGCTGGGTGCCAAAATGACCGGTGGGGGCATGGGCGGGTACATGGTCGCGGTCTTCACCTGCCCGAACTGCCAGGAGAAGGCGGCGCTGGCCTGCGAGAAAGAGGGGTACAAGGTCATCAGGGCGAAGATAGGATAATTTTGCATAAGGGGGGCGCACCGCGCCATGTTTAAATATCCCGCCACGATTCCAGTTCCATCGGGAGCGATTCCATGAACCTCAGGCCTTTCCTCGAGAAGCTGGAGAATGACGGCGAACTCATCAGGATAAAGAAGGAAGTGAGCGCGGACTATGAGCTGGCCAATGTCCTGAACGCGCTCGGAGAGAAGCCGACGATTTTCGAGAAAGTAAAAGGCTATGATTTCCCTGTCTTCGGAGGGATTACGTCCTCCAGGGACATAATCGCCAAGGCCCTCGGGACCGCAAAGGAGGGGTTGCTGGCCAGGACCGTGCAGGCCCTGAGGAAGCCAACGCCCCCGAAGATGGTCGATAAAGCGCCCTGCCAGGAGATTGTTGTCAAGAATCCCGACCTGGACAAGCTGCCTTTTCTACTGCATCTGCCCGGTGACGGAGGAAGGTATGCCTCCGCCACTGTCGCGATCATCAAGGACCCGGACACTGGCAGAAATGCCTGTTACCACCGGCTCATGCAAGTGGGTAAGAACCGCTGCACTGCCAGGCTGATACCCAAGCGCCAGACGCGAACCACATACGATAAAACCGACAAGGATGTGGAGATGGCCGTGTGCATCGGAAACTCTGTCGCGGTCATGGTTGCAGCATCGCTGGGGCCCGAGCCGGGAGTGGACGAGATGGCGATAGCCAACACTCTCGACCCGACGCCGATGGCGAAGTGCGTCACCAAGGACCTGGAGGTGCCGGCAGAAGCCGAATTCGTGCTCGAGGGCCGCCTTACCAGGGAGGTGGACAGGGAGGGGCCGTTCGTGGACCTGACCGAGACCCGGGATTTCGAGAGAAAAGAGCCAGTGTTCGTCATTGACTGCATCACGCATCGGAAGGACGCGATGTATCAAGTTTTGTTACCCGGAAGGATGGAGCACAAGATTCTCATGGGCATGCCCAAGGAACCCACTATCTACGACGAGGTGAGCAAGGTTGCCGAATGCAGGAACGTCCTGGTGACCATAGGCGGCGGGAGCTGGTTGCATGCAATAGTCCAGATCAAGAAGAAGAATCCCGATGACGGCAGAAAGGCCATCGCCGCGGCATTCGATGGCCACAAGAGCATGAAGCATGTCATCGTGGTCGACGAGGACGTGGACATCTACGACCCTGTCGCGGTAGAATGGGCGCTGGCGACGAGGTTCCAGGCTGACAAAGATTCGGTGATATTGACTGACCAGCCAGGCTCGTCCCTGGACCCGAGCGGCAACCATTCTGGAAAGAAGACGCTGACAAGCAAGGTCGGGCTGGATGCCACCATGCCCTCGGGGGTCGACCCGTCCAAGTACGTGAAGGTGAGGTACGGAGAGGTGAACTTGAATGATTACGGCCGGTGAAGGAAAGCACAGGGTATGGTTGCGGAAGCAGGAACTGGACAAGGGCATCGTACTGATGCTCGGGGGCGGGGAATCCTCCCACGTGGGCGGGGCGGCATATGTCACGCCGGAAGGTGTGGAGGACGTGATGGGCGTCAAGGGCCACCGCGACCTCGACGTGCTGTTGCCCATAGCCAGGGCCGCCTCGAAGAAATACGGTGTCCCTGTGATGGCGGTCGGCGGCGTGCACATCGAGAATGCCACAAAGCAGGATCTGAAACTGCTGGTCGACAACTGCACGGAGCTGGTCAATTGCGTCTGACGAAGCAAGAAGAGAGGATGCTGGACGGCGAGATGGGCGAGGTCGCGCAACGCTCCTTCAGGCTCCTGGTGAGGCTCGGGGAGATATACGGCGCGGACAGGATGATACCTGTCGGCTCGGTGCAGGTAGCGGGGGTTTCATACAAGTCGATAGGGGACCCGGGCCTCGATTTCCTGGAGGACATAGCCAGGAAGGGCGCCAGGGTGAAGGTCCTCACCTACCTAAACCCGGCAGGCATGGACATGGAGAGCTGGAAGGAAATCGGCTTTCCCGAAAAATTCGCCAGGAAGCAGATCCGCGTCATGAAGGCCTTCGGGAAGATGGGAATCGTCGTCACCGCGACATGCACCCCCTACCTTGCCGGCAACCTGCCGAGGTTCGGGGAGAGCATAGCCTGGTCCGAATCGTCCGCTGTCTCGTTCTCGAATTCCGTGATAGGCGCAAGGACCAACAGGGAGGGGGGGCCATCAGCCCTGGCTGCCGCCATCTGCGGCGTCACGCCGAACTACGGGCTCCATCTGGACAAGAACCGCAAGCCGGACATGGTCATCGAGGTGGGCGCCGACCTCGAATTCAATTCAGACTATGGGGCGCTGGGCTATCATGTCGGGAAGCTCGTGAAGAACAAGATCCCCTATTTCAGGGGACTGAAGAACCCGAACACGGACCAGCTCAAGGCCCTGGGCGCAGCAATGGCCGCGTCGGGAGCGGTGGCGCTCTACCACGCCGAGGGGCTCACCCCGGAGGCCAGGGACCACGACGTCTCCGGGCTTGAGAGGATTTCCGTCGGGAAGAAGGAACTCAAGGCCACGTACGAAAAGCTGAACACCGGGGAAACGCCGGACATAGTCATCCTGGGTTGTCCCCATGCCTCACTGAGAGAGATCTCCGCGCTTGCCGACAAGCTGGCCGGGAAGAAGCTGAAGAGGCCGGTATGGATCTGCACCTCACGCGTGATGAAGGAAGCGGCCGACCGCATGGGGTTCGTGAAGACCATCGAGAAGGCCGGAGGCCGTGTTGTGGCGGACACATGCATGGTGGTCTCGCCGATCGAGGAAATGGGATTCGGGACGACAGGCGTCAACTCGGGAAAGGCAGCAAACTACCTTCCCGGCTTCTGCAACCAGAAGGTAGTGTTCCACAGCGTCGATGAGCTTGTGAAGAGGTGTCTTGAATGAAAGGGCGAATGATAAACCCGGGAAAGGCAAGGGCGAAGGCCATAGTCTCGAACGAGCCAATTGGCTTCTACGGGGGCATCGACGCGAAGACCGGCAAGGTCATCGAGAAGGGCCACGAGCTGGAGGGAAAATCCGTCACCGGAAAGGTGCTGGTGTTCCCTTGCGGGAAAGGCTCGACAGTCGGCTCCTATGTGATATACGGCCTGGCGAAGAACGGGGTAGGGCCAGCCGCCATTATCAACAGGGAGACAGAAACCATCGTGGCCACAGGCGTCATACTGGCTGGCATACCCTGCGTGGACGGAATAGATATTTCCAAGATAAGGACCGGGGACATGCTGGAGATTGACGCGGACAAAGGCATTGTGAAAGTCGTCTGACGCTGGTTCGGAGAAACTTATTAAATCGGTGCCCAATGTACCTGCAGAGTGATTTCCATGCCTAACAGCCTCATTTTGAAAGTCGAGAGGGCCCTGCAGCAGTCCGACGTTGGCCTAGGGAAGGTGCGCATCGACACCAAGACCAGGCTCGCCCTCGGCCTCGAGGTCGAGGACGTGATAGAGGTCATCGGGAAGAAGAATACCGCCGCAAGGATCTACAAGCTGCCCCAGGATGACGAGGGAAAGGGCCTCATCAGGATGTGCAACCTGCTGCGCCAGAGCGCAGGGGTATCGCCCGGGGACAAGGTCGAGATAAAGAAGGCGGTGCTGGCTCCGGCTTCAAAGGTCGTGTTGGCGCCTTCGGTTACCGAGGGCACGCGTCTGAGGTTCGGGGAGGGCATCGAGGAATTCATCAAACGGGGCCTGGACAAGCGGCCGATGGTCAAGGGCGACATACTGCTCATCCCGGGCGTGGGGCTGAGCGGCCAGATACCCTTCATGGTCGTGAGCACCTCCCCAAAAGATGTGGTCATGATGACCCGGAACACCACTCTCGAGGTAAAGGAAGAGGCTGTCCAGGAGGACGAACTGGTGGCAACCAATGTCGCCTATGAGGACGTCGGCGGGCTGGGGGACGAGCTACAGAGGGTTAGGGAGATTATCGAACTCCCCCTCAAGCACCCGGAGCTGTTCAGGCGGCTTGGCATCACGCCGCCGAAGGGCGTGCTGCTCTACGGACCCCCGGGGACAGGAAAGACCCTCATCGCAAAGGCGGTGGCGAACGAGGCCGGCGCGAGTTTCTATTCCATCCAGGGGCCGGAGATAATGTCGAAATACTATGGCCAGAGCGAAGAGAAATTAAGGGAGAAATTCGACGAGGCGGAGAAGAATGCGCCGTCTGTCATTTTCATCGACGAGTTGGATTCGATAGCCCCGAAGAGGGACGAGGTCCAGGGGGAGGTCGAGCGGCGCGTCGTGGCCCAACTGCTCACGCTGATGGACGGGCTGAGCGCCAGGGGGAACGTGATAGTCATTGCAGCGACCAACCGGGAGGCGTCGATCGACGAGGCACTCAGGCGGCCTGGGAGGTTCGACCGGGAAATCGAGATCGGAGTTCCTGACAGGGGAGGCCGGAAAGAGATACTCGAGATCCATACGAGAGGCATGCCCATCGCAGGAGACGACATCTCGAAATCCAGATTGCTGGATGAGTTCGCGTCCGTGACGCACGGCTTCGTGGGCGCGGACCTGGCAGCCCTCGGAAGGGAGGCGGCAATGCGGGCGCTGAGGCGGTACCTGCCCGAGTTCGACCTGGACCAGCCCATCCCAGCTGAGGTCATCGAGAAGATGGAGGTGACAAGGGATGACTTCAGGGAGGCCCTGAAGGATGTCGAGCCGAGTGCCATGAGGGAGTTCCTTGTCGAGGTTCCGCAGGTCACCTGGGACGATGTCGGCGGGCTGGATGACATCAAGCGCACACTCAGGGAGGCTGTCGAGCTGCCGCTCAAGGATCCCGATTCTTTCAAAAGGCTCGGGATAAAACCGCCCAGGGGCGTGCTCATGTACGGGCCGCCCGGCACAGGAAAAACCTTGCTGGCTAAGGCAGTGGCCAATGAATCGGAAGCGAACTTCATCGCCATCAAAGGCCCGGAGGTCATGTCCAAATGGGTGGGGGAGAGCGAGAAGGCAGTGCGCCAGATATTCAAGAAGGCAAAGCAGGTCGCGCCTTGCATCGTGTTCCTGGACGAGATAGACGCGATTGCGCCGGCCAGAGGCTCGACACAGGATTCAGGGGCGACCGAGCGCGTGGTGAATCAGATCCTCACTTCCATGGACGGGATGCAGTCCCTCGAGGGCGTGGTCGTGATAGGCGCGACCAACAGGCCGGACATCATGGACAAGGCCTTGCTGAGGTCCGGAAGGTTCGACAGGCTTGTCTTCGTCGGCGCGCCGGACAGGGAATCCAGGAAATCCATTTTCAAGGTCCATACCAAGCCAATGCCCCTGAAGAACGTGGACATTGACTGGCTGGCAGATTCCACCGAGGGCTATGTGGGTGCGGACATCGAAGGGGTCTGCAGGGAGGCGGCGATGGCTGCGCTCCGCGAGAACCCGAAAGCGAAGGAAATCCGTAAAACACACTTCGAGGAAGCGCTGAAATCGGTGAGGCCGACAGCAGGGAAAGAAACTATCAAATATTACGAGGCTATTAGGGAATCACTAGAGTGCGGCGCGGACGAGAGGAAGAAAAAAGATGCGCCAGCGTATTACGCCTGAGGTGAGAAGCCATGAAAAAATTTATTTCGGAACTGCGAGGAAAGACCGTGATGACCAACGAGGGTCAGATACTCGGAATGATAGAGAATTTCGTCACTGACACGGTCACAGGGGAACTCCAGCATGTTTTGGTCATGCCCGCCACCGAGGTCGAGATACGGCTCTACAGAACAGACGCCCAGGGAAGGCTGATACTGCCTTTCAACCACATGAAGGCGGTCAGGGACGTCGTCGTGATGGATGTCGTCTAGAGGTTTTCAATAAGACCATCGATTCTTTCCGGAGCCCGGTTGTATTTTTATACCCTTCATAGAAAAACATATAAGATAGTTTTACAATACGCAGGGACGTGGCCAAGAGTTCTGAACCGGAGGATTTAGTGTCAGGAAACCAGTCAGCGGAGGCTACCCTCTGCCCTATGTGCGGCGCCAAGGTTCCGGAATCTGCCGACGAGTGCCCGAAGTGCGGAGAGCCGTTCACTCCCGAGGCCTTCTCCAAAGTGATCGGGAAGGAGGAGAGGGGCTCGAAGTGGCTTTTCATAGCCGGCGTGGTCCTGGTCCTCATCGGGGGCCCGGGCGTGGCTCTCGGCTCCTGGCTTCACGATCTGCTCAGCATCTCGATTGCGGGATATGACAATTTCGAGTCTTTCGGGTGGGCTAACCGACTTGTTTCAATAGTAGGAATAATTATATTGGTTGTCGGTATTATCTTGCTCATATTGTCACTCCCGAGACTGAGAAAAACCGACGAGGAGGACGAGGAAGAAACCGATAGCGATTCACCTCAGAACCAGGGGGGTTAACCATTCCAGACAACGAGGAGATGCCAGAGGATTTCGTGTGCCCGATGTGCGGAGGCACCGTCAACGCCAGCGCGACCGAGTGCCCGGGCTGCGGAGAGCCATTTGCCCCGGTCAACGGCTCGCGCGAGCCACTATTGCCGGAAGATGCCGAATCCGAATTGATCGAGGAGTCAGTCACCGAGGTGACCGAGGAATACCAGCTCGAGGATTCCCCTGAAATGGTGGCATCGGCAACATGCGCGGACTGCGGCTCACAGCTGGCTTCGGACGGCACCTGTCCTTCATGCTCTTCGTCGGAAAGACGCAGCGAGGGGGATTTCGGATGTCCCATTTGCGGAAACACCGAATATTCCATCGAGACCGGCGACATTGTCTCCTGTGTGGAATGCGGCAATGTTTACGTGAGAGACGAATTCAAACCCGCCCCGCAGAGCTGGAAGTGGAAATTCTGGGTCGGCCTGGTATTCGTGCTCTTCGGCAATGTCGTGGTCGCACTGGGTTCTTACATTCATAACGCCGCAAGGTGGTCGCCGCTGGGTGCGATGTACCTCGGGTACGGATGGATGGACCAATTGGTCGGCGCCATCGGAGTCATAGTTTTCATTATTGGGCTGCTGCTCTTCGCCTGGTCATTCAAGCGGGAGAGAGAGGTGGAGTGCCCGCTCTGCCATGTCACTGTCAGAGAGAGCGAATTGATAGTATTCGAGCCCGAGGAAGAGGAAACCATGCCGGAATCCGCAGCCGTGGAGACGGCGCTGGAAGAGATCGGCGAGATGGCAGAATGCCCGTCCTGCGGTGCGAACGTGAGCATGTTCGACACCTCCTGCTTCAACTGCGGAACTGTGTTCGACCTGGAAATAGGGGACGAACCTCGGGCAGATGAAATTGAGGAGACGCCGGCCCCCGGAACCGCAGAACCCGCAGAATACCTCCCCGCTTCCGAGATAGACCAGGATGAGATCATCATGGATAGCCTCGAGCTTGAGGCGCCCGAGGACGACATTCAATTGAACGGAAATGGTTTTGATGCGCTCAGCGAACTCGAATCCTCATTCGAATTTGCCCGCGATGAGAAAAAAATGGGCACCTCCTGCCCGACATGCGGCGCGACAGTGGGAAGGGGCCTGGATACCTGCCCCGGATGCGGAGAACCAATCCCTGTGAAGGGAAAGAAGGAGGGCGCGTGATATGGCTGACACGGGGGGAAACGCAGCAAGCCAGAAGGATAAACTGGAGCTATTCAGGAAGGATATCGGCAGAAAATACCTGGACGGGCTGATCTCGGACAAAGAATATGAAATCCTCCTTCGTGACAAGGAAATCGAACTTGGGATTGGCATCCAGGAAAAACCTGCCGAGGAGAAAGGCCCGGAATGCCCCACATGCGGTGCGCTCGTCAATTCCAAAGACACGGAATGCGCCATATGCGGAACCGCCCTGATCCCGGTGCTTGTAGAACTCCCTACTGCGCACCCGGCGCCCGAGAAGTTCGCTGCCCCTGACAACTGGAGGGAAGAATGGGTGGACAAATCATACTGGGACCTCCCGCCCCAAGAACTGCTGAAATTGCCCCCTGAGGCGCTGAAGGGCATAAGCAAAGGCGAAAGTTCCAGGATGAAATCCGCATTCAACATCAGAACGCTGGAGGATTTCTCCAAGCTCAAGTACCTTGTCTGGGCCCAGGAATTATCTGAACTGAGAGATGACCCGTCGTCGTTCCGCAGGAAGGATTTCGAGCAGAAGCTCAACAGGGAATACGTGAACAAGGAGCTCGATGAAATTCTGAAGGCGCCAATATATGCCCTTCAGGGCGTCAGCGAAGGCGACGCGAAGAAGCTCAAGAAGGCATTCAATGTCAAAACAATCGATGATCTGGGCAACCTGAAATACCTCAACTGGGCGCGCCAAATCACTCAGATGGCCCAGGAAGCCGAGAAACAGACTGCGGCGGAGACGCCCGAGGAGAGATACTATGAACGTGTCTGCCCCACATGCGGTGCCTCGGTTTCGGAGGTGGATGTCATGTGCAATGTCTGCGGGAGCAAGGTGGATGACCTGGCCCCAGTCGGCGCGGCATTGGACCTGGGCATCGGGGACACCCCGGATGAAGACGGGAAGGTCTGCCCCTCATGCGGCGCGTTCGTTGATAACGGCGCTACACAGTGCATGATCTGCGAGACCCCGTTCGATTCCATCGAGGAGAAAACCACCCCTGCGGTCATACCGCCCAGTGTGCCTGAACCGGAGAAAATGGCGCCCGAACAGAAGAAAACCGAAAAGAAACCGGAAATGGAAGAGGTGCCCCCGAATACCGACCATCGGGTATGCCCCTCATGCGGCGCTTATGTTGACGACGATGCCACAGAGTGCATCATATGCGAGACGCCTTTCGACATACTTGAAGTCAAACCAACACCGGTCATTCCTCTGGAAGTGCCCGGAGAGGGGAAGGCGGCGCCCGAAAGGGAGCCGGAAATGGGAGAAATTCCCCAGGAATCGGAACAGAATACCTGTCCGTCATGCGGCGCGGCCGTGGAACAGGATGCCGCCCAGTGCCCCATTTGCGATGCAACATTCAAACCGGTCAGGGTTGCCGTGGTCCCGGTGCAGGACCGGAAATCAAAGAAGACCGAGACTGCACCACCTGCTCAAAAAATGAAAAAAGAGAAGATCCCGGTGATTGAGGAATTGAGCCCGGAGCCTGTGCATAAAATATGCCCATCCTGCGGTGCTGCAGTGGAGCAGGACGCGACCGAATGCATCATATGCGAGACGCCTTTCGATCTTCTTGAGGTAGAACCGGTTCCGGCCATGCCTCCGGAAAAGACCGTGGCGGAGATAGCGGAACCTGGACAGAAGACCCCTGAAAGAGAACCGGAAATTGTGGAGGAAATTCCCCAGGAGCCCTTGCACAAAATCTGCCAGTCTTGCGGGGCATATGCTGACGAAGATGCCACGGAATGCCTGATATGCGAAACTCCGTTTGATTCTGTCGAGAGGATAACCGCCCCGGCGTTCATTCCACCCGGCGAGCCGGAGAAAAAGATGATTGATAGGGAACTGGAAGAGGATGCCGCCTTGGAACCGGTGCAAAAAATATGCCCCTCATGCGGTGCGGCCGCAGAGCAGGATGCCGCCCAGTGTCCAATTTGTGATGCAACTTTCGAGCCAGCAGAGGTTATGCCAATCTTAGCTCCGTTGCCGGACCTGAAAAAGACCCAAGAACCGGTGAAGGATAGGGACATCGAGGAAATCGAGGAGCTCGACATTAGTCCACGCCCCGAAAAGGAAGAGAAGGTCTGCCCGTCATGCGGGGCTTATGTCGACCCGGATGCTACGGAATGCCTGATATGCGAAACTCCCCTCACGGAAGCGGGTGGGCAGCCAGTCCCCACCGAGGAGGAGGAAAAGATTATCGAGGCACCCAAGCCTGTTGAGCCAAAGCAGGAGATTATTTGCGAGGGATGCGGAGCTGTACTCGGTGAAGGTGACGAGGAATGCTTCATATGCGGCGCCAGGTTTGGCGAGCCGGTAATGGAAGCGCAGGTCCCCGAAGCCCTTGAAACGCCGGCAGAGTCCCTGATGCCGCAAAAACAGGAGATTATTTGCGAGGGCTGCGGAGCTGTACTCGGTGAAGGCGACGAGGAGTGCTTCATATGCGGCGCCAAACTCGGCGAGCCAATTGCTGTGGCACCAGTTCCAAGGAAGACTGCCGAGCCAGTTCCGGAGGATATCCTGCCGGAGAAAGAGGAGATAATGCTGGGCGATAATGAGATAATGTGCCCCTCATGCTCAAGCGTCATCCCGGCGGACAGCGATAAATGCCCCGAATGCTGGAATGACCTTTCACTGTATGTTAAATGCCCGTCATGCTCGAAGCTCACCCCTGCGGGAGAGGAAACGTGCAGGGAATGCTTCGCATCGCTGGGGATCCTAGTTTCCGACCTAGAACCGGAGGCCGAGGAGGAAGTGGATGCGCTCATACCGACCGAAGAGTTCGAAGTGACCGAGGAGCTCAGGGAGGAGATGACAGTCCTCGAAACCGAGGAGGAACAGGGTAGGGAGTGCCTGGTCTGCGGTGCGATATTCGGACCCGAGGACGAGCTGTTCTGCCCGATTTGCGGCATGGAATTCGGCACCGTCATCGAGGAACCGACCATTCCGGAGTCCGCATGGGAGGATGTTTTGGAGGTGGAGATTCCGCCCACCGTCCATACGTGCCCCAGCTGCGGCGAGAACGTCACAGGGCTGGAAGCTACCGACAGGGAGATTCGCGAGGGACATTGGTTCTACAGGGGGCTTGTTACGATTTTCATCGGAATATTCTTCACATCATTCTCGATTTACGCGAGAGGCGTGAGCGCCGAGAACGCGTCGCTGGGCCTGCACCCGCCGCCAACAGACGTCCTCGTTAACATCCTGGGATGGATACTGGTCATCTTCGGGTTCATTTTCTGGCTCATTTCCTGGAGGCTTCACAATGAGCGGCAGGAATGCCCGCACTGCGGCATTGAGACAGACCCCAACATGGCCATCTGCATCAACTGCGGCACCGAACTCATCGCCGAGGATGAAGAGGAGCCGGC
Organism: Methanomassiliicoccales archaeon UBA147; assembly: GCA_002496385.1. Taxonomy (GTDB): domain Archaea; phylum Thermoplasmatota; class Thermoplasmata; order SG8-5; family SG8-5; genus UBA147. Next base: position 14,493 of record DAJR01000064.1, read on the forward strand.
CGAATCAGCCGAAGAGGAACCCACCGACGAACAGGAAATAAGTGTCCACGACCAATATGACCTGCTATCCGAAAAACCGCTCCAGTACGGCCTGCCTACCGGGGAATCCCCGGAGATTCCAGAAGAGGTTCCGGAGGAGCCAATCAACCCCGAGGAAGTCCCGGAGATTCCCGAAGAGGAGCCGGAGGAGCCAATCATCCCCGAGGAAGTCCCGGAGATTCCCGAAGAGGCGCCTGAGGTACCGGCCATCCCCGAGGAAACAAAAACCTTACCCCTGGCTGAACCGGAGCACCACCTCCACGGAGAGGAGTTGCCTGTCGAGCATGAAGAGCACAGGAAATGCCCCGGCTGCGGCATATTCGTGGACATCACAGACACAGTATGCCCGATATGCGACACCGAACTCGCCCCAGAGAAACCTAAAGCCGTGGATGACAAGGACATCGATATCCCTACCGAGGAGGAAGAGCTTGCCAACCTTGACCTCACCGAACCCACAATGGACAATATCACCCTCCCCGATTCCCCTGCTGAGATAGAGTGCCCCTCGTGCGGCGCAAGCCTGCAGGCGGGAACGAAATCCTGTCCGGTCTGCGAGTACACATTGAATTAAGAGACACCGGTAATCTCTTCGTTTGCAAAATGCCGTATTAACCGCCGTAATCTCTTCGTTTCCAGATTGCCGATTACGGCGGAAATCTTTGGGAATTATTGATTCTTTATTGACTACCCATGGCGAATACTCTCTTTTGCATGAATTTAGTCTTCGTATTCACCGATTGTTTGCAAAATGCTATGAGCAGCATGGCGCTGGATTCAGAAATCAATGTTCCCGCGCCATCGTCGAATGCTTTTTTCGGTATCCAAAGTCCTGCGGGACATTTGGAATTACTGGGCGCGGCATTCAACATACGCCACCATCCGTGAATCCAGAATCAGTAAATCGGCGGCTCGTCGTACTCCCCGTACACTGCCCTGAGCACGTTGCATGTCTCCCCAAGGGTGGCATGGCTCTTGACTGCCTCGATGATGAACGGCATCAGGTTCTCGCTCCCGCCGGCCGCTTTCTCAAGTTTGGAAAGCGCTGACTCATACTTTGCCCTGTCCCTGTCCTTTCTCAGGTCTGCCAAACGGCGCATCTGCCTCTTCTCGCCCTCCGGGTCCATCTTGAGAATGGGGATGTCCATGTGCTCCTCCTCGGTGAAATCGTTGACCCCTACGACGATCCTCTTTCCCGAGTCTATCTCCTTCTGGTACCGGTAGGCCGCATTGGCTATCTCCTGCTGGAAGAAACCCTTCTCGATTGCCCTGAGGACGCCGCCCAGCGCCTCCACCTTGCCGAAGTACTCATAGGTCTTCTCCTCCATGAAGTCGGTCATGTATTCCACGAAATAGGAGCCTGCCAGCGGGTCTATGGTGTTCACCACGCCCGATTCATGCGCGATCACCTGCTGCGTGCGCAGGGCTATCTTGACGGCTTTCTCGGAGGGCAGTGCCAGAGCCTCGTCCATCGAATTCGTGTGAAGGGACTGGGTGCCGCCCATGACCGCGGCAAGCGCCTGAATGGTGGTCCTCACTATGTTGTTCTCGGGCTGCTGGGCAGTGAGGCTGCATCCCGCAGTCTGGGTGTGGAACCTCAGCCACATGCTCCTCGGCTTCTTGGCACCGCGCCTCTTCATCTCCTTGGCCCATATCCTGCGGGCCGCCCGGTACTTGGCTATCTCCTCGAAAAGGTCGTTGTGCGCGTTGAAGAAGAAGCTCAGCCTGGGTGCGAACTCGTCAAGGACAAGCCCCCTTTCCATGGCCGCGTCCACATAGGCGAGCCCGTCCCCGAGCGTGAAGGCAAGCTCCTGGACCGCGGTCGAGCCAGCTTCGCGGATGTGATAACCGGAGATGCTGATGGTGTTCCATTTCGGCACCTTCCTGGTCCCGAACTCAAAGGTGTCGACAATCAGACGCATGCTCGGCTCGGGCGGGAATATCCATGATTTCTGGGCTATGTACTCCTTCAGGATGTCGTTCTGAATGGTGCCGTTCAGTTGCCCAAGTTCGGCTCCCTGGCGCTCGGCCGCTGCCAGGTAGAAGCCCCACACAACGGCCGCAGGGCCGTTGATGGTCATGGACGTGCTCACGTCCTTCATCGGGATGCCGCCGAACAGTATCTCCATGTCTTTGAGGGATGAGATTGCCACGCCGCACTTGCCGAACTCGCCTTCGGCCAGCGGGTCATCGGAATCGCGCCCGTACAGGGTCGGATAGTCAAAAGCGGTCGACAGCCCTGTTTCGCCGTGCCCCAGAAGGTACTTGAACCGCGCGTTGGTCTCCTCGGCTGTGCCGAAGCCCGCGAACTGGCGCATTGTCCAGAGGCGGCCGCGGTGCATGGTGGGCTGGACGCCCCTGGTGAAGGGATATTCCCCGGGAAATCCCAGTTTATCGATATAGTCGAAATCCTTCAGGTCGTCAGGCGTGTATAATCTCGCAATCGGAACGCTGGAGGTTGTGACGAAGTCCTTCTGGCGCTCCTTGGTTCCCTCGACGGACTTGGTCCATTCCTCCCTGGCCTTTTTCATCGACTTCTTGGGCATTGAAAAACCTCGCGCAGAATAAGCTGAAGGCAATAGGGAATATTAGGGTTTCGGAGTGGCGATAATAGATTTACGGATTGTAGATTTTAGTGAATAGTTAATAATGAATAGTGAATAATTAGGCTTTTTCTCCTGAATGTTCGATTATTCATGATAAACTTTCCAGCTCGTCACTTTTCACTATTCACTTCCTCACTATTCACTTTCGTCACTTTTCACTTCATTCCACTGAACACTTACCATCCTCACAGAGTAAACAATCTTGACAAATCAAGCTCCATCAAGTACCGGCAGTTACCCGAACATTGTCCCGGCGTCCGCGGCCTTCTTCTTCTCTTCCTTGTCCACTGCCTCGACTATGTCCAGCGAGACGATGGCGTGCGTCGGTATCACGCGTATCTTCCCGACCTTGTCTTCATGCGTGCTGTCCAGTTCGATGCACATTCCCTCGTCGTGCCCGATGGCCGTGTAGCCGACGAACGTGCCGCTGGTCACGAGCGGCTTGTCCCTCGCTTCCAGGGACTTCACCCTGTACCTTGACCCTATGCTCAGAACTATCGCGTTCTTGTCCTTGCCGTCAACCATGGTATCAACTCCCTCGCAGTCTATTTCTTCTTCTCCTCTGCCAGTCTCTGAATGTGGTCCACCGATTTCCTGTAATTGGCCATGGACACGTTGACATTCTCCTCGACGAAGTGCCACGCGTCGGAGAGGCTGGAGTACCGCAGGCGGTATCCCTTCTTCTGCTTCTCCTTGGCATCGAAGAAGACGCACTCCTCTATCAGCGCCATCGCCCTCAGGCTGGCGACATACTTCCCCATCGTGGGCTGTGTTGTGTCCAGCTCATGGGCCAGCTCCTTTATCTGCCATATCTTGTCCCTCCTCTTGAGGAAGCAGTTCACGAACAACCTGAATGGGATGGACTCCCTGATGTCGGAGCCCTTGGTCTTCGGCCCGAAATAGCCAATGTGGGTGAGGAATATCTCGCACGCCTCCTCCAGGTCCTCCACGGACGTGAGGGGCGTGTGCTTCCGCAGGGTTATCTCGAAGTCCATGTCCATGTGGGGGGCAATGCGACAATCGGATTAATGCTTTTGCTTTAGACCGTTTAAATTGTAAGGGCTTTTTCCCGTTTTCTCCGCCCTGAATTCCTTCCACCTGCTGGCGAATTCTTCAGACAGGCGTTTCCCGTCTTTCTCCATTCCTCTTCCTCCTTCTCCTGAACACTATGAATGAGATGCCGAGCGGGATGAATATCGCGATCAGCGTGGCAGAGAATTCCGGCACCGGGACTATCACGGACAGGATGCTCAGCACCTGGGTCCAGCCTGCGTCGGCGGTTGTGCCGTTGTCCCTGTCCGGGGCTCCGGCGATCACGTCGTTCTTCCCGTCGTCGTCCAGGTCCCCGGCCTTGCCGACGGACCAGCCGAAGTGGCTGCCGGCGGAGCCGTTCTTTATGTAATCCGCATTGGATGCGCTTGTCGTGCTGGCCATCGCGGCTGAGCCGTTGAACACATAGACGGCGCCGGCACCCGTGCCTCCGTTGGCATTGTAAGGCGCTCCCACGATGATGTCGTCATAGCCGTCGCTGTTGATGTCCCCTGCACTGTGGACAGACCAGCCGAACTTGTCGCCGGGGGATTGGCCGGTGAGGGTGATATCGGGTGATATGCAATACCAATAATAAATTTTCATGTCCAAGAAGACAGGAGAATCACCAACATATGACGTATATAGTTTTACTCTGTATTTTAGTGTATTTCCTATAGTTTCAGAAGGGAACCTGTATAACTTTCCGCTTGTAATTGCTGACTGATTCCAGGTTGTTCCCCCATCCCTTGAGAAGTTAACCCATATTTTGGTATTCGATGGGAGCGTGTTGTTCCAATATGGTTTGATGGCTGTGATATAACCAGCGGATATTTTATTTGACGATTCATAAGTCCCCGGTGTGTTATAGGTGAAAACGCGGATATCGTCTACATAGGCTAATGGTGTTCCAGAATCATCTGCGGGGATGGTTATCCATCTTTCCGTCGCAAAATGAAGCGTATCAATCGATGCGACCGCCGTGTAAAATGGGGCGTCATTCTTTACCAGGACTTCATCGATGTAAATGTCGTAGGTATCTGTTGTCGTATCGAAAGCCAATCTGAATTTATACCACTGGTCTTCAGTGTAGCCGGTTAATATTGTGTTTACTGCCCCATCGTAATAGATTATATCGGTACCCAAGAATGTTAAGAGTGCGGCGATTGATGTTCCACTAAGCAGTTCCATTGAGAATGCTGGGTCATTGCCTCCCTGGTCATTCACGCGAGCCCACCATTCTGCTCCACCGACCGTCGTTGCAGTGAAAGTTGCGCTGTTAATGTAACATCCATCGACGATTTGCGTCGGTGTGCTGTGAGAGGTCACATCGTCATCATCGAACATTACCGATTGAGAACCTCCATGATAAACTGAATTACTGATGGCCACATTGGTTGTTGCAGTGTCTTCAAGCGTTGTCCACGGAGGACTATCTGGATTACTGTTTGCGACATCATTTTCAAAATCATCAGAGAAAATTGTGGTTACTGAGAGATTCATTTTACCATCCGCTGTGGCGTAGACATTGCCACCTGGGTTGTTTGTTGCCAATGTGCTTCCAGTATATCTGAAATCTGCTTGGCTTGTATCAAAGATGGATGACGACCCCTCGAAATCGCCATCCAGCCAAACAATGGCATTACCGTTCGCAGTTCCGGGGGCACCGATGATTATGTCCGCTTTGCCGCTGCCGTCTGCATTTACATTTCCAGCATCTGCGACCGACCATCCAAACTTACTGTTAACGGTACCGCTCACACAAATGTACATGTGGTCGATGTAAATTGTGTCCAGGTTCGAGTTGCCTCCAGTCCTGTCAATATCAACGACACCAATATACAAGGTTCCAGAGAATGCATCTAGAGTGCTGTCCGAGAAAGTCTGGTAGGTTCCTGGGTCTGATGTCGCGGTAACTGTGATCATCTGCGTCCAAGTGCTGACGCTGCCGGATCCTGTTGTCGAGTAATAGAATCGGAAATCATCACCTTCGGAATTAGTCGAATGGTACGCTTCTAAATAAACAGTCGTATCGGTCGAGGATGACGGAATCGACACGGTCCACTTGTGTTCTAATGAACTAATAATTGGTGTGGTATAGGAAATTACTACCTGAACATAATCAACAGCCACAGTACCTGTGGAATCACAATACACAGCCCAGAGGAGGTTGCCCGAAGAAAAGTAATCCGTGATTGTGGTTGTTATTGTCCTGGTCATTGTATAATCTGTAGCAGCAGTGAAAGATGCGGTCGCTCCAACAGTATCCCAGGTTGCTGCCACATTATTATAAACATACATGGTTCCAGTGGATGTGGTCGAATATTGGGCCTCATACGTCAACTCGATCTGGGTTATCGTTGAAGGCGTGTCCGAAATGGAAAAACGGAATTTTAACAAGTTCTCATCATTATTCCCGGGATCCGTCCATGGCCCCGCCAAGGTGTTCTCCGACCCCGCAACATTGCTATACTCCCCGTCCGTGAATTCAGTTGCTGAATTCGGGTTTGTCAATTCCGCTTGAGCATTATCATCCGCATCGCAAATCCAGGCATCGTGTGGGCCTCCCGATGCTGTAACGCCACTGTACGTATACGTATTCGAACCCGAGTTACCACCAGTTTGAACTTCGGTTATACTCTCATAATCGTTATCCGTCGCCTGAGTTTTTAAATACGTATTCGAAACAGTGCCAGATACCGGAATATCATTCCCTGCAATGTTATCGGCGGATGAGGTAAAAACGCCACCAATTATTTCATAAAACGGTATCGTGCGTATGAAAATGTGGTCGATATATAGTGTATCCAACAAAGAATTCCCGGTAGTCCTATCTGCATCTCTGACACCCACGTAAATTCTTCCATCCACGTCTGGCAATGTGGAGTCTGTGTACGATTGGTAGATGTTTGGATCCCCGGTCGTGGGTATGGTAATGCTTCCCATCATCGAAGTCCACCCAGATGAACCCACTGTACCGCTGTTCGTCAGTGAATAATAAAAATTGAACAAATCTCCTTCAGATGTATCCGTTCGATTCGCTTCAAGATAAAGTGAACTATCATAACTCGCAGTGGTATCAATGCCCCATTTGTGCTCTAAACCAGAGGTTGATGCTACAACGGGTGGCACCAATACTTGTACTGTAATTTGATCGGCATACAAGGAATAAACCGGTGAAGCAGTGCTGGCGACAGCGACGATATCAAGCCGTCCACCCGTACCGATGTAATTTGCAATGTTGGAGGTGATGGAGTTGTATATTAACATATCAAATCCTACGGCGAAATCCATTCCGTCGGACGCCAACTTCTCCCAGGAACCGCTATTGAAATTATAAATATATAAAGCGGGAAGGGTAGATACGTAAGTGCCGCCATAAGCCATGCCTTCGTATGTAATTCCAATAGTATCAATTGTACTTGGTGTTTCTGAAATTGTGAATTTCGTGTGAATTATTCCATACTGGGTAGTAATGCTCAGCGTCATTCGGGTATTTTCCGAGGTGGCCACGTTTGTATATGTGGTATATGCTGTTTCTGTCGTAATGTCCGGGCCGGAACCCGGGGGGTTGGTTTCAGCCAATTTGGTGTAAATCCACTTATCTGTGCCCCCTCCTGAGGAAAAGGAATAGGTGGTCAGCGAACCCCCGGTTCCTCCTAGTATCTGGACATCGTCAATGTTCCAACCGCTCGCTACATTTACCGAGTCCGAAGAAATTCCGAAACGAACCCTGGCATCGGCGACATTGTCACAGACAGAAGATATATCAATAGCATATTTGACCCATGCCGAATCCTGATAAAATGCATCGGTGCTTGCGAAAACTTGCGTCCATCCAGTCCCCCCATTCCCACTGACTGCAACATATGTGTCGTCGTACAGGCTTCTCTCTTGGTTAAGCCACCGCCAGAATGTAAGTTTCGTATTGCTGTAACCCGTTGTAACGATCTGTGGGGAGGTTAGCCAACCATTTGCGAGGGTGATGCTATTTTCGTAGCACCCCAAATTCGTATTAAGGCCTGTTAGGTCATTTCCGATGATATTACTACCTGATTTGGCCGAGGTAGGGTCGTTATTACCTCCGTATTTACCTGTTCCCAACCCCCCGGGCGCACCCCTCTGCCATTCGCCGTTTGCAGCGGTAGTACTGTATCCAGTCCAGCCTTTATCCGTTTCGAAATCATCGCTCCAAATGACATTATTTCCAGGAACTGTGGTTTCTTTCAAAATCTCATATGTGTTCTCGCTCGATTGTGTGGATTGATAGTTGCTGGTCACGGTACCTATAACATTCCATTCGGCGCTGGCTATTTTATCAACTGGCTTGTAAAAGATGTAAGATTTTTCTGTCCCGGGTTCACCGACAATCACCTCACTGCCCCCAGCGCTATCCACATTGCCAGCAGTCGAAACCGAAAAGCCGAAATTTCCATTCGTCCTTTTGCCTTTGAGGATTACATCCGCCGTTCCTGCGGTTGTTGGCATTGTTCCATCCCCGTAAAATATGTACGCTCGTCCCTTGCCTGAATCAGCACCCGGGGCGCCCACGACCACCTCCTCATTCCCGGAGCTGTCGTAATCCCCCGCTCCTGCCACGCTTGCTCCGAACTTGTCCCCTCCCGCTTCCCCGGCAAGTGCCACGCTCGCGTCATCATCGGCCACAAGTGTAGCGCCGTTGGTCAGAACGGTGCTGTAGAATATGTATGCCTTTCCACCTTTGATGAACTCTTTCGATGATGCCGAGTTCTGCGGCTCCGGGGTCGCCAGTGCCTGGAAGTCGTTTGAATTTGTATCTGTGTCATAGCCGTTGCCGTCCCCGCTTGAATGTGTCGCAGAAGATTTTCTTTCATGGCTGCTGCCCTGCGCTGCTGCCGAGATGGCACTGGTTTCGTACACATATGTCGGCGCGCCCCAGCCGAATGCGTCGATGCAGGCAGCTTGGGCTTCAGCCGGTGTCGCATAGGTTGTTGGGTCCTGCGGGAACATGGCGATTGAGCCCACTGTGTTGCTCAGAGTCCCGGGATCCCCGGTGTATCCCCAGTCATGGTCCGGAGTTTCAGTCAGTGTTCCGTCTATCCGGATCAGATAGAACCCGAAGGCCGGGATTGTTCCGGAGATGCGGCGCTTGTCTGCAGCGGGCTGGTACGGGTCGTTCCAGTCCCTGGCAGATGAGAAATAACCCAAATATATCGCGGTGGTTGAAAGGTCGATGTCGGTAGCGGTCGGGTTGTAGAGTTCCACCCACTCCGCTGCGCCTGTTGACGGCGTGTTGTAATAGACCTCGCTAATCACGACATGGTCAGTTGTTGCCTCGATGGGCGCGTCCGGCGCCCCGACGATCACGTCCGGCCCTCCGCCATTCACATCGCCAGCATCGCTCACCGACCAGCCGAAATGTGCCCCGGCCGTGCTTCCGTATATCGTCACATTGGCGTATGTGTTGTTCATGAACTTGTTGTTGGTGGAATTGAACCCCTTGTATCCGAAGAACACGTAAGCAGCTCCGCAGTCCGTGTTCCCGCCGTAATCGACATACGGCGCCCCGACGATCACGTCGTCATATCCGTCGGCGTTCACGTCGCCCGCATGCGACACGTTCCAGCCGAACCTGTCGTTGGCTGCGCCGCCGGTCCCGTTGATAACTTGGCCCAAGGTCATCATGCTCCCGGCCATGGTCTCCGGTCCGGGAAGTGACGACCTCGTGCCGGCCAGTTCAGTTGCTATGTTGTCATCCTTTGAATCGTCGCAATCGCCGCCCCATGCCTCAACCTCGAACCACGCGGTGGCGTTCGGGTCCAGTGTCACTGCGATGTACGCCTCAAGCTCCCTTGAATCTTTCATGTACAGGGGATTGTTGATGAGGCTCCAGCTCCAGGCTCCCTGGTTGGCTCCCGAGAAGATGTTGTAATCGGAAGTTTTGATGGTGCCATGCTTGCCTGTGAACTGGACCATCCTGTCCGCGCCGATGCCCCCTATCGAGTATCCGGTGGTCTGGGTCGCGTCCGTGTCCAGGTAGATGCGGGCCGTGTCATACCCCCTGTTCTCCGGCTTCTCCACCCGGCCTATGAACACATTGGCCTGGACGATGCCGTTCTGCTCCCACACCAGGTAATCGTCTGTTCCGTAGGGGGAATCGGCGACGCCGTCCGCGTCCGCGTCCCGCTGGCCGTTGACCTGGCTCTGGCTGTCCGGGATGCCGTCGTTGTTGAAGTCGTATTCATACCCGGATTGCTCCTCGTCATCCGGTATCCCGTCCCTGTCCGAGTCCGGCGAGGTCGCAACAGGGGGCTGGGCCGGGCCCGGCGCCCTCGCGGTGCTTTTCAGGGGTATCAGGCTTCCCAGCATGATATGGCCTTCCATGCCCATGTGGATGTAGGCGCCCGCCTCGTCCCTTACAGCGCCGAAGCAATGTATGTCTGCATTGCTCTTGTGCCCTGTTGAAGCCTCGTTGATCTGATCCAGGGTCTGCCTGGCGTCCCAATCCGAGAATCCCCCGTCGACCACGGGTGCGGAAGGCACAATCTCGATATATGACAGGTCATTGACGCCCATGAGCGTTTCCAGCGCCACCAGCCCGTCGGATGAGACAATATTCCCTGGCCGGGCGATGCTCAATCCTATTGTTGTGCCGGGGGCTGCACCGGGCGCGATGTCAGCCTGGAGGGTGATGTTCATGTGCTGTCCCGCCAGTATGTTTTGCCCGAGTGTGAATGCCATGCTCTCGGCCGGTGTCGCGGAACTGATGGGGGTTCCCGCGGAATCAACCATTCTGACCGCAGAGATGTCCGAAGGGGCGGCCGTTCCCAGCATGTCAACCGTGATGCTGTCGATGGTAATGCTGCCGCACTTTCCTGCGATACCGAGCGAGAGCAGGTTCTGGTTTGTTCCGGAGACCGTTTCGGAGCCGATAGCAAGTTGGGTGATACGGGCAGAGCCGAGCCTGTTACTCATCAGGCAATCCGAGTAATCGCTCCAGCCGTCCCATGAGAGTGAGTGGGCCAGGACCGAAATGCTTTGTTCCTGTGCCAACAGGAGCTTTGACCATGGGATCTGTGTCTCCAGCATGCTGTCGCCTGCCAAGGCCTTTCCCGAGCCGGAACTCTCGAAGCCGTTCCAATCATCCCTGTCTGCCGAGGGTGAGAACGAGTAATGGGTTGTGTGGACGACATTGCCCCCCCAACCGGAAATTTCGATTCTGAAATCTGCGCCCATGCCCTTTATGTAATAACCGGTCCCGGGGTCGAGGTCCGAGTCAATGAGTATCTGGAACAGGTCCATCAGGCCTTCGCTGGCAACCGGTTCGCCTGCCAGTATGTCGCCCTCGACCTCGATGTAGAATGAAACGTAAGTTTCAGCGTTCTCCGCTATCCTGCAACTGACGATGTCCACGCTCGGGGGGATGCCTGTCGGCGTCGCGGTGATGCCGGGGAAATCGTTCCAATCGTCAAAACTGCCGTCTATCGTTATTGGGTAGCGCACAGTGGTGTTCTTCGACGTCGGGTACATCACAGGAATGACCAGCAGAAGAGCGAGGACAAGTGCCCCGTACAGAATCCACCGGCTGCGCTGTGCCCTCTTGTGGACCACAGCGCGCATGCGGGGGATGCTTTCTTCCCCTCCCAGGCCGTTCGTCAACCCGTTGGTGAGTCCGTTCGTGAGCCCGTTGGTCCTTCCAAGCCCGTTGGTGAGTCCGTTTGTCCTTCCGAGCCCATTGGTAAGCCCGTTTGTTCTCCCCAGGCCATTGGTGAGCCCATTTGTCCTTCCGAGCCCATTAGTAAGGCCGTTCGTTTTACCCAGGCCGTTGGTGAGCCCGTTTGTCCTTCCCAGGCCATTTGTCCTTCCGAGTCCATTTGTTTTTCCCAGGCCATTTGTCCTTCCGAGTCCATTTGTTCTTCCCAGGCCATTTGTCCTTCCCAACCCGTTCGTCATTCCTTTGGATCTGCCCAAGCCATTGGTCAAGCCGGTGGATCTCTCCGGGGCAAGCACGGGCTTCTCCTTCTTGATGTCTGTCTTGATATCGGGTTGAGCCAATTTCTCGAGTTCCTCAAGACCGGCAAGGTCCTCCTCCTCGAATTTCGTGATTTCGCCCTGGTCCAGCGCATCTCCGAGGGATGTGAGCTCTGCCATCAGGTCTTCCTTGAATTCCAACTCCTTGTCTGTGGAAGTGAACTCTTTCACAGGTGTTTCCTTGAGCCGCTTCCTGTCAATCGCGGATTTGACCTCCCTCGTGAAATCCGCAACATTTATGCCGGTGCTGATGAGCAGCTCCAGTTTTGCCCGGTCGTCGTCCAGGATCTTCGCGGCATGGAGCATCCTGTTGCATCGGTCCAGTCTCTGTATCTCTTCGGCCGTGAGCGTGGGGGCTTCGAGAGTGCCGATTTCCTGAAGCAATGACTCCTCATCCTGGACATCCTGTTTCTTTGTATCGGAATTCAGGTCGAGGCTTTCATCGATGGACCACAGCTCTTCGTTGAGTTCTTTCTCGCTGACTCCGAGGTCGGTTATTATCGATGAAAGAAGATCATCCTCAATATCCTTGGTTTTCGGTGGAAGCTTCTGGGCAAGTTTGGCTATGTTCGGTTTGGGAGCTTCGTCCACGACAAGGTCCTCAAGTTCTTTGGCAAGTTCCTCGGACGTTATGGCGGCGGGCTTCGACGGGCTCTCTGCCGCCCTCCTGTAGCAATTGGCGGCTTTCTCGTGCTCGCCCATCTTGGTGAACACCTCCGCCTTCTCGCTCCACACTCCCGGATATTCCAGGTCCAGCTTGGTCACTTCGTTCAGCGACTTTATCGCCAGGTCATGGTATCCCAGCTTCGACTGGGTGGTGCCCAGGGCGAACCAGCTCTCGATGTCCTTCGGGTCCGCCCTGACTTTTTCCTCGTATCTGCCCAACAGCACAGACAGCTCCTGCTCTGCCTGCACAACCTCCTCTTCTTTGAGAATCATGCCACACTCATAGCACATCTTTTCCTGAACGCTCAGGATGGTGCCGCAGAGCGGGCACGGTGTCTCCTCGCCCTCCTCTGCAATGGTTGGAATGTCCAGCCTGTCGTGAACTTTACTTTCCAGCCTGTCCTGGAATGTCAGAATTATCTTGATCTTCTGGGCGGATTTCAATCCTATTCCCTTCACCTGGGCGAGTTCATCAACGTTCGCTTCCTTCAGGTCCTCGACGTTCCTGAATCCGGCATCGTAGAGGGTTTTCGCCTTCAGGTCGCCGATTCCCGGGACCTCCATCAGCAGAGAGAGAGCCTTCGCCTTGAGATGCTGCTCCGGCTTGATGAATCCCTCTCTCACTATGTCCTCGGCAATATCCGTGAGCGTGTGCTGGGCAGTGAGAGTCTCCAGGTACGGGTTTCCAGATTCCTTGCAGACCGCCCTGACTGCCTGGAGAAAACTTGAGCTTGCCTCGGCGAACTTCCCTCTTAATATCTGGCTCAGACCCAGGGCGAGGTAGAGGCTTGGCCAGACCGCTCCGAGTGTTTCCGCCCTTGAGAATGATGCCCACGCTTCATCCGCATTTCCCATGGCCAGATGTACCTGCCCGTACTCGAACCATAGCTGGGCGTTCTGCGGATCCTTTTGGAGAAGCTTTCTCAGCCTCGTGAGTTCGGATTTGCCATGTGTCGGGTCCTCGGACTCTGAAGACTTGCTCCATTTGGCGACAAAATCCTCCGTGAAGCGCTTATCGGGCATTTCCTACTCCCTGAAATTAAACTTAACTTGATAATTAATGATAACTCTGTAACTATATTAGGCTTATAATCATGAATTTGTTCAATCTATTTGTTAATTGATTTATAATTATACAATAATTTGTGTACATCACACAATCGAGAATCCTCTCTGCGGTATCTCGATTATCTCTGTGCGGCCGAGGAATTTTAGTTCGATCTCAAGGTTGATGCCCTTCAGGTTGATTATCTCTGGGTCGAGATGTTCCTCCGCCATTCTTTTCAGCAGGGTTCGGATGAAATCCTTTGACGTTTGCCTCAGAGCGCTGAGAATCTCCTCGTACCCCCCGCTCGGGAAATATCGAACATGGCGGCCGTCCATCACCTTCGTTATCAAACCGGCAATCCCCAGGTCTCTCAAAGAGGTCTTGACAATGTTTTGTCCTATTGGCATCAATGTGTTCAACTCTCCCGCTTCAGACCCAGTGTGTTCCGTTACCGCGAAGTAGATTTCCAGGCGGTGCCTCCTCGCCAGAACCGCGAAGGCTTGAACATTGCGCCTGGGGACAAGACCCGAAGGGCTGTAGACATTCGTCCCTTCCAAGCGGAAAGTTTCGGCATAACCCGCTTTAATAAGCATGACAAGATGCCAGGAAACCGAGGACCTGGACATCCCGCTCTTCAATGCAATCGCATCAATCCGGGAGCAGGGGTGCAGGCAAATGTACCGGTATATCTTCCTTCTGTTATCATTCATAAGGACGCTCGAGGGTCTGGACCTTGCTTGCCCGCGGGTAACTTCCGGGGACCTGATTTCGACCGCTCTTTTCAAGGCGCCGCCGATCTTGGGCATGTCCGCTCCTATCCGTCCAGGAGGTCATATTCGAGAAGTATCTGCCTGATTATGTAATCCGGATCGAGGGTACCGATGTCCTCCATGGACAGCAGGCTGATGGTCCAGTATATGCTGTGGCTGATCTTCGGAGTAAGTTTTTTCTTCCTGGCCGCAGGGATCTTCTGAAGCTCTTTCTCGAGCCGGGAATTCAGATCCACTACATGCGGGGGCATCTCGGCAGACAGTGCCGCGTCCTGAACGATTATGCCGCTTCCCTTGACAATCTTGTAGCTGTGCCAGAAGTTGCTGTGCCTGCTGGACCGGCATTTGATTATCTTCATGTCCCGGAGTTCCGGGTTCTCGTGGCTCTTGTATCTCAGGTGGATGACATTGTCAGCTAGGTACATCGGGATGACCAGGTCCGGTCCCGAGAGGTCGCCCATGATGCTGTGCTCCTCGAGGGTGCAGACAACGGTGCCTATCTTCCTCGTTTCCCTGAGCAGGAAGGAGATCAGGTCCCTCTGCTCGTACTTGTGCTGCACCGACCAGAGGACAGGCGTGAGCGGGTCGATTATAATCCTCGCATTGTACCCTTTCCATTCCTCCACGAAGCCCGCAAGTTCGGTCTTGATGAAATCGGAGAACTGCTTTCCGCCTGCGTCCACGAAGACCATGGCGCCCTCGTCGATGTAGTCCTCGATGTTCTCCCAACCCATCTCCACTACTTCGTTGATTATCTGCTTCGGTTCCTCGTCAAGGGTGATGAATATCGCGTCCTCGCCCTGCTCCAGTCCCCGTTTCAGAAAATAAGTGGCGAACGTCGTTTTTCCGGCACCCGAAGAGCCGATTACCGCGGTTATGGTGTTCTGGTTTATACCGCCGTCCATCAACTTGTTGAGCCCGTAAACTCCGCTCTTTATCTTGATCATGGCTCACCGTCTTAGGGCCTCGAGCTTCCTCTCTTCCTTGGTCGCCTTCTTGAACTCCCTGTAATGGGCTTTGCAGAGATGGGCGCTCTTGTCCTCCCCTTTGAGGGTCCATTCCATGGCGTCCTTCACCTTTTTGCGGGGAATCGAACGCTCTGAATCACAGTCACAGCCCGAAACGTCGCATTTTTCCTGGGGTTTTGCCTCCCTGATTTTCCTCATATTCTCACAATATCGATATCTGGATAGTCATATTAAAGTCTAACGTAACAGAAATATATACTGCAATCGATTTACAAGGCGGAAAAATGGAACTCTACCACGTGGGCGCCCTGGCGGCTGTACTGACCTCCGCATTATGGACAGTCAACGCGGTGCTCTTCACGACCGCAGGCCGAAAAATAGGTGCGATAAGCGTCAATGCCTGGCGCATATTGTTCGCCCTTGCACTCCTCTGGTGCACCCACTTCCTCATGACCGGACTGCTATATCCCAAAGGGACCGAAGAGCAATGGTTCTGGATTGGCCTCAGCGGGATAGTGGGTCTCGGGATCGGCGATTTCGGCCTGTTCTCCTCATTCGTGATAATCGGCACCAGACGGGCGGTTCTGATAATGTCGCTGGCTGCAATATTCGCGGCCTTCGCGGCCTTCTTCCTGTTCAGCGAGATGCTGACCATAGTGGCCTTCATGGGAATCGCTATCACGCTCACCGGCGTGGCGGTGGTTCTTTTGGAGACCGAGGAAAAATCCAACGAGAGGAAGCTCACGAAGAAGGAAAAGGCCCGGGGCGTCTCCCTCGCGCTCGTGGGGGCTATCGGCCAAGGCCTCGGCCTCGCCTTCCTGAAAAAGGGCATGCTGCTTTACCCCGCTGCCGCCGGCCTCACCAATGTCGTGTCGCTGGCCATCGCTTCGACGCTCATCCGGATGATGCTGGGCGCATTCTTCGTCTGGGTTGTCATCATGTTCTGGGGCAAGATTCCAGAGATAAAGAAGGCACTGAAGAACAAATCAAGCATGAGATATGTTGCCGCCGGTGCCGTAATTGGGCCTTTCGTGGGAGTGACCCTCTCCACTGTTGCCGCATACACTGTAGCGGTCGGGGTTGCCCAAACTCTCATGTCCCTTATGCCGGTATTCATCATCCCGACGGTGTGGTACACCTACAGGCAGAGGACCAGCTGGCGGGGGATTGTTGGGGCTGTGATAGCGGTGGTCGGCGTCGCGGTGCTGTTTTTAGTGTAAAGATGCCGAGAACCCNNTTCAGGGCTGAGATGA
Organism: Methanomassiliicoccales archaeon UBA147; assembly: GCA_002496385.1. GTDB lineage: Archaea > Thermoplasmatota > Thermoplasmata > SG8-5 > SG8-5 > UBA147. The sequence goes on from DAJR01000064.1 coordinate 30,882, forward strand.
ATCGGCATGAACACTAACGTGATATGCCGTTGCATGCCGTCCTGATATATTCAAAGAAAATCGAAGCCTCCCAGCTTCGATAAATCAGGCATGCAACTGCCCTGTAGTAAACATACAGCCGCGAATCCACTGGCATTGATGCAACTCAGAAACGCCAGTCCCTTTAGGGGCTGGTAGTTTACTCTGACAAAGCCATAACTTAAATATATCATAGGGCATTTCCACCGATGGACTTGAAAAAGGGCCCGTAGCTTAGTACGGTACGTCAAGAAGACAAATCAAATGCTAACATTTCTTGACGTGAGGACGAATCCACAGGATTCGCCCGTATCGACAAAATAAGAAAACAGAAACGAAACCTTTTTGTCGTTAGGACTAGGATACGGGACCGAATATACGCAAACAATCGCTAAGGGCCCGTAGCTTAGTACGGTTCGACAAGATAACTGGAAACAAACAATAACATTTCTTGTCGTTAGGACTAGGATACGGGACCGAATATACGCAAATAATCGCTAAGGGCCCGTAGCTTAGTCCGGTGGAGCGTTTGGCTCATAACCAATTGGTCGCCGGTTCAAATCCGGTCGGGCCCACTTTTATTTTATATGCTGACGGTCGTGGGCCCGACCTCTCGCCGCCTATTGCAATTTACTGTTAGAAGTGAAGGCGGCGATCCGTTCGAACCCGCGTTATTACATTAAGCTAATAATCGCGGGTTCGACCTCTCGCCATCTATTGAATAAATTAGCTAATAAAGAAGATGTCGATCCGTTCGGGCCCCTTTACCAGAGTTGATAGCTGTAAAAAAAGTGGGAGCGACGAATACGAATCCTCACACTCAATTGCTGAGTGTTCGCCCGTGCCGTCAAACTAGTGAATGATGGCTATAATCGAGCAGAGTCTGTTTGACGGCCTATATTCTCTGGCATGGAGTCGTTTCTTTCATACTTTTTAATTACCAGCATGACTGCGTGTGCTCGAGGAATAATCAATAAAAAACAAATGAAAAGGGTGCTGGCCTTGGTCGGCCAGCAATAGTGATTTCAGTCTATCAAATACCAGATTCCCACAATCAACAGCACAATGCCGATGATTGTCTGGAACCCACCGAGGAACTTTGCGAGTTTCTCAAGGTACTTGCCGAGTGCGGGTATGGCCATGAGTATTCCTATGGCAAGCATTATGCCGCCGAATATCATGAATATACCCAATATCAGGCCGGGCCACCATACGATTGCCACGATCAGCGCAAGTATTCCGATTATCCCCTGGAAGCTACCCAACCACTTGGCAAACTTCTCAAGGTGCTTTCCGAGTGCTGGAATCACACCCAACAGTCCTGTCAACAGGATGAGACCTGTCAATATCGCGAATATTTCTGCTATCATATTCTCTTAACCTCCTTTGGTCTACCCCGCAAATCGATTTTCTAAGTATATCTACCTATCGAAAATTAATGTGAAAATTTGTGAAACCAAATATATGATTCAAAATTGGCCAGTTCACTGTTCTATGTCGTGCTGATGGTGACATATTAAATCAAAACTTATTGGCTTTGATAAATTAGGAGCATAGCAAATGTTTGCACAACCCCAGGGAATTCCCGCCCAACATTAATATACCGGTTTATCAATATTCATGAAAACAAAGGGAGACAGAAAGATGAAAAAGACAAACATCGTGTACTACGTGGGATGGATGACCCTGCTGATATTGCTGGGAATGTGGCAGCTCGCCTGGGCGCTGGACGCGGTCCTGTTCAGGGAAGCGGCGATGCTCTGGCTCGTGAGCGCAGGAATAATCCTGATCATCATCGGGGCGAGCGGAGTGAGCGGGCGCGGGGCCTCGAACTTCCAGCTGGGCGCAGGCCTTTCGCTGACCGTTTTCATGCTGATTATGCTGGGGGTCACAAGCGATGTGCTGGGCGGACTCGTGGGCGCGAGCGTGGGAATAATACTTATAGGGATTATCGGATTGGCGCTGCTGTTCAGGAAGATCCGGACGGAGGCATGAGCATGACTGACTTGAGGGACAAGGTGGAATCGGACCGCGGAATAATAAAAATGATACAGCTGGTCATTCCGGGCTACAGGGGATACAGGATAAAGGAAGACCTGCGCATCGCTGACAGGCTTCTCAGGGAGGAGCTGGCCAACAGATTCAACATCGCGGCAAAGGGCTTCGAGGGCGCGAGAAAGGCCATCGCCAAGAGGAACGCGATCGACCTAATCGAGGATGCGGGGGACCTGGTGACCAGGACCAACTCGGCAATCGAAAGGCTGAGGCACGCGGAGCAGGGCTACACCGGCATCTCGCCCGATTACAGGATACAGGAATCCGAGCTCAACCAGATGTACGAGTGGGACCTCAGGCTGCTGAACCTCATCGAGGGCATGATGAAGGTCGCCAACAACCTGAAGGACACAGCCAGGACGATGCCTGAGCCCGACATCGCCCTCGAACTGACGAACGCCCTCCAGGCGATCGAGGATTTCGAGACGATATTCGACCAGAGAAGGGAGGCCATAGCCGGCCTGACAATCGGGTGATAACATGGTATTCGGACGAGGAAAGAGCAAGGACGGGGACATAGCAAGGAACACGTACAGCTGGCCCAATGAGTACAAGGGCGAGAACATCATGTATCGGCTTCCCACGAACATCTACTACAACGACAACATTGTCGTCATGGAGGACGAGTACGCGGTATTCCTGAGGGACGGGAAGGCCATGCATGTTTTCGACCAGGCAGGGAGATATGCCCTGACGACACAGAATGTGCCGATCCTGAGGACGATACTGCCCGCGCTGACCGGCGTGAAGCAGCTGGGTGAGGTCTATTACATCCAGAGGCGCGAACTCAGGGGCAAGTTCGGGACACCGGAACCACTAACGTTCCGGGACACGGATTTCGGCCTGGTGAGGCTGAGGGTGTTCGGCCAGTTCTCCTACAAGGTCGTCGAGCCATTGCTGTTCATCACGCAATTCGTCGGGACCCGCGGCTGGTCCGGAAGCGAGGAGGTAATTGAGTGGCTCCGGAGCGAACTCATCCAGTCGGTCAACGATGTCCTTGGCGAGCTGAAGAAGGACAAGAACCTGGCGCTCGTGGACATGCCAGCCTACCTAAATGAGATCGAACAGCTTGTGCTGGGCAAGATCGACTCGGAGGCAAAGAGATACGGTCTCGACATAACGAACCTTGCCGGAATCACGATAACCGCGCCGCAGGAAGTCCAGGAGGCAATCGACCGCAGGGGTGCGATGGGCGCCCTGGGCGTGAACTACATGCAGTACCAGACAGGAAAGGCCATCGAGGGCATTGGCGAAGGCGCTGCACAGGGCGGCGGCGGGACAACTGCCGCAATGGCCGGACTTGGCGCCGGGGTCGGGGTCGGTTACGGGGTCGGCGGGGCGATGGGCCAGGGCATGCAGCAGGGCACGACCGGTCCTCAGGAAATCATGATAAAATGCCAGGAATGCGGGGCGCTTACTGCCCAGGACGCCAAGTTCTGCAAGGAATGCGGCAAGCCCATGGTAAAGGCCGGGACGATGAAATGCCCCAAGTGCGGCATGGCCATACCGGCCGATGCCAAGTTCTGCAAGGAATGCGGGGCGCCGACCAAGGCCAAGTGCCCGAAGTGCGGCAAGGAGCAGGCAGGCGCGAAGTTCTGCAACGAGTGCGGGGAGAAGCTGTGATTTCCATTGTTTATATAACGGGGTCTAGGGTCTAGGGTCTAGGGCGAGGCCGATTACAGTAGGTCCGCCTCGCCTGTTATAACGACAACGGAAACGCATTCTGCGATATCTCACACCTTCAACTCGTAGGTGACGCCTTCCCGCTCAATCTTGAAACCTTGGGAAGTGTAGAGGCCTAGGGCCTTGCTGTTCTCCGCATCCATGCCCAGAATGATTGTGTCCATCCCCTGCTCCCACAGCCAGGCCATGGTGTTCGACAGAAGCGCCCGGCCGAGACCCAGCCGTCTGTGGGGCTTTCTCACGCCCAGGATGTTCACAAAGCCGGTCTTCTTGTTCTTCTGTTTGTTGTAATCATAAGAGATCTCGCAGAAACAGATGCCGGTGGACTCATTTCCCTTCTTGGCGATTGTAAATCTTATCATGGAGTCCTTCTTCTTCGATACCTCGTCCCGGACTTTGAGCAACCTGTCGGGCGGCATCGGCGAGAAGTTCCAGTGGTCGATAAATGATTGATTGAATGTATTCACAAAATCACGGATGTCATCATCCGTCGAGGATTCAATAAATGTGTGATTAAAGCTGTAATTATCCGGAACGGGCGCCTCGGACGGGAACTCTTTTCTGTCATATATCATGGTATACCCATGCCGTATGTCCATCATCCTAGACCTGGCTGCAAAGTCATTTCTCCATCCTGTTTTCTCGGGGGCATAAAATTTCAATGAACTGATGCCGCGTGCCCTCAGAAATTCAAGGGTCGAATTGATAATGTGATCCTCTATCCCCTTCTCCCTCCACTCGGAAAGCATGAACAACTCAAAATATGCATCTCTCATTCCGCTCTCCTGCCGCGATTTCACAATCGTCGAACCACCGTAAGCCACTGCCTGGCCATCAATGAGGGTGAGCAGGTAGCCCTCTGCATTAAAATCCTTGTCCCCAAACATCCAGGTTCGGATGTCCTCCGGCGTTCTTTCGGTATGGTGCTTGAGGTCTGCGGAGCCCCGGTTGATGATAAGGGCGATAGCGTCGATATCCCCCTGAGAGGGATGACGGTATTCGATTTTCATGCTGAGCGGAATTGGCCGTCTGATTAAAATAGTATCCTGTTTTGTAATAATACGATGTTCTGAAATTGTCCCCATCTGGAATTTAGATTGATGTTCACGGCATGATGGGTTTTCAATTCTTTTTGTAATGGGGTCTAGGGTCATTGCTTACAAAATGGAACTAAGGGTCTAGGGTCTTTGCATGGATAAAAGGATAAAGGGGCTAGAGTTTGCTGGCTGTCGTGAACAGCCAGCATAAAACTTATGTTGGCAACCCTAGCCCCTAGCCCCTAGTCCCCAGACACATAAAATCGTTATTTAGACACCATTCCGCTGAACTTTTACGACAGCCAGTCCGTCCATAAATCTAAAATCTATAATCCCCCAATCGAAAATCGAGATCCCTCATATGCGCCCGTAGATTTCCTTCCCCATCCCCCCGTGCTTCAGGTCCTTCTCCATCTCCTTCAGCATCTGGATGCGCCTGAAAGTTGATGGGTGCGTTGATGCCACCTCGCTGTGCCTGCGGCGCTTGGCCTCCTCCTCCATGGCCAGCATCAGCTCTTTCTCGTCAAGGACGCCGTCCCCGTCCAGGTCATACTTGCTGCGGTTCTGCATGATGGAGCCTATCTCCCTCTTTGCGGAGAGAGGGTCTCCAATGTAAAAGGAACGGGCGGCGCCGGGCTGCTCCTTCGAGAGGGAAAGGCCATAGGTTATCTTTGCCAGGGCGGAGCTGAGGCTGTGGGGGTCGTTGGTTGCCACGGCGGAGAACGCGTCCGCATAGAACTCACGCTGCCTGGAAAGCTTGAGTATCATGAGCTGGGAGACAACATAAACCGCAAAGCCCAGCAGCGCGGCCACAAGCAACGCAGCCCCGGAATCCCTCCTTCCTCTGCCGCCGCTGAACAGCACCGAACGTGCAAGCATGTAAGCCAGTATCGGCACCACGCTGACAATGGTCATTATGGTCATGTCATTGTGCTTTATGTGGCCTATCTCATGAGCCAGCACACCCCTTATCTCATCCTTGTTGAGCTGCTCAAGCAGGCCGACATGCACTGCAAGGGTAGCCGACTTCCTGGAACGGCCGAAAACGAAGGCATTGGGGCTTCTGTCGGGAGATACAGCAAGTGCGGGCATGGGGACCCCGGATTTCTGGCAGAGCTCCCGGACGGTGTTCTCGAAGAAAGGGTTCTCCCCGGACCTCAGGTACCTGAGCCGGGAGGACCATCGTATTATTCCCGGGGAAATTGCCCACTGCAAAAGGACGAATCCCAGGGTGAGCAACACGATGAAGACCATCTGGAACCAGAAGGGGAACAGGTTGTCCTCCATGTACCACTGGACCAGGGTGCTGATCACCACCAGCAATGTGAACAGCATGCCGAATATCAGGATGAGAGTGAGCGCCATGCTCCTTTTCAGCGCACCCAGGGATGCCATGAAAAAGGTTTATACCGCATAATCTTATATTCTTATCGGTGACACCATGCCAGAAATACTGCAGAAGCTGAATTGCCCCGATTGCGGGGGGCCGCTCAAGGTCCAGGCGGGGGACGCCATCGTCACCTGCGGGTACTGCGGGTCGGATGTCAACCTGGCGGTGGGCTCGAAATATTTCCTTAAGCACAGCATAATCCCCCCGAAGATAGGCCTGGGTGCCATAGACAGCCTGATCCGGGGCTGGATGGCCCGCGGTTTCCTCAAGCCCGGCGACCTCGCCAAGAAATCCAAAGTCATTTCCAAGGAGCTCCAGATACTCCCGCTGTTCATCGTCCATGCAAACGTCAAATCGGAATATGCCGGCACACTCACCAGGGCCGGCCAGCCAACTGAAAGATCCGGAGTGCTTGAAAAGGAGTATTACTGGAAAGTGCTCGGCCGCAGGGCGTCCGCGTTCCCGACCAGGGAGTACACTGTGCCGCTGGCTGCCAAGACCGATTTCAACGTGTCCGCCTTGGTCGAAGGCGCAAAATTCCTCAATTCCGAAATTGGCGAGGAAGAAGCGGTAGCCGCAGCCAAGCAGGAGATGGACGCGCACCACAGGTTCCTTCTCGAAAAAGAAGTCGATGTGATCTCGAAGCTGGACACGAAGATAGGCGTCCGGGACACCGAGTTCCTCCACGTATCTGCATGGTTCGTCACATACCAGTACCAGGGAAAGGTCTATAATCTGATACTCGATGGCGCGACGGGCGAGGACATAGCGGCGGAGATACCGCAGGCCGAGAAAAAGGGATTGCTGGGGTCGCTCTTCGGAGGATGAAGATGTCAGAAAAACTGTTGCAGCACAAACATTGCAGGTTTTGCGAGAGGGCCATCACCCTCAAGGAGGATTTCTGCAGCGAGGATTGCAGGGTCCAGCACCAGACGATGATGCGCAAGAAACGCAACCAACTTTACATCCTCATGGCGGTAGCGATGGGCCTCATGCTTGTCACGCTACTGGTGAGCTGATGGCCAAAGTCTGCATCGGCGGGACGTTCAACGTCATTCATGATGGGCACCTGGCGCTAATTTCCAGGGCGTTCTCGGAGGGCGGGGAGCTGCATGTCGGGCTCACCAGCGACAGCATGGCCACCGGGAAAAGGAGCGTCCCGGTCCGGGATTACGAACTGCGCCTGAAGAACCTCGCGGAAACCCTTGATCGGCTCTCCGGAGGCAAGCGGTATCACATTTTCAAAATCGAGGACGAACTGGGCCCTGCCGCGACAGGGGATTTTGACGCCATAGTCGTTTCGGCTGACACCGAGCCAGGGGCCCTGAGGATAAACCGGGCAAGGCAATCCAGGGGGCTGAAACCCCTGAGGGTGGTAGTCGTGAGCATGGTGCTGGCCACCGACGGCGAACCAATCTCTTCCACAAGGGTGCTGAGGGGTCAGATAGACGCCCGGGGAAGGCGCGGGGCATAATGCTTAATAGCGCCGATAACGATACAGGGGGCGGATGGCATCCAAAAAGGAGACGGAGAGGAAGCTGGATTACGCCAGGGGCTATCGGGACGCGCTCATCGAGATTTGGGAATCGGTGATCAAGCTCGCCACGAAGGGATACTCGTCGCGCGAGCTGCAGATAATGAGCAAGACCCAGGCCCTCGAAGCCAGACAACACGTCGAAGCGCAGATCGCGGAACTGGAAGCGGACTTCGCCCAGGACGACATTATCGAGGCCGAGGACATCAAGGCCGTGATGGTTGACGAGCCCAAGCCGATCCTTTCCGTGAATGTGAAACCGGGAAATTCCTACATGCTCAAGGAACCGAAGCCCGTCAGATGCTTCAAGATGTACGAGAGGGAGATTGCCAACGGGAAGCCCGGACTCTGCGTCTCGAGGATGTCCCCCCGCGAGGTGAGGGACAATTATTCCATCGGCCGCTCCAAGGTCATCTGGCTCTGCCAGTATGAATCCCACGATACCCCGCTTCCGCCTTCGGCCCTCGGGTTGGAGAGCCCGGCGACCGAGCAGGCGGGCGCCAATGACATCTATATCCAGCCGGCAGCCCTGCCTGTGCTGTTCTCCCATGTGACGAACTTCCTCGACGGCAACCCGGGCGGCATAATCGTGCTCGACGGCCTGGAGTACATGGCGCTGCACAACAAGTTCTCCTCCCTGATGAACTTCCTACAGATGATCAACGAGCATGTAAAACAAACAGGCTCATGCCTGGTGATATCGGCCAACCCGATGGCGTTCGACGCCAAGCAATTCAGCCAGCTCGAGACAGAGATGAGCCAGGTCCTGTGATGTCCGGGCGGATTTCACCTGTTATGCAGCATCGCCTCAAGGTCCTCGTCCGGGTCGCCGATCATCATGAGATTGTATTTGTCCTGGATCACCTTCATTACGTTCGGGGTCAGGAATGCGGGCGGCGAGGGCCCCAAGCGTATGTTCCTGATTCCCAGGGACAGGAGGGTCAGCAGGATGGCCACGGCCTTCTGTTCGTACCAGGACACAACCAGGGAGAGGGGGAGCTTGTTCACGTCGGTTTTGAAAGCGTCCGCCAGGGCAACGGCTACCTGGGTGGCGGAGAACGAATTGTTGCACTGCCCCAAATCGAGCAGCCTGGGTATGCCGTCGATGTCCCCGAAGTCCCTGTCGTTGAACCTGTACTTTCCGCAGGCTAGCGTGATGATGATGCAGTCTTTCGGGACCTTCTCGGCAAGGATGTTGAAGTAATTGCGGCTGGCCTTGGCTCCGTCGCAGCCGCCGATGAGGAATATGTGCCTTATCTTGCCTGACTTAATCGCTTCGATTATCTTCGGGGCCAGGGCAAGCACGTTGGTGTGATGGAATCCCGTGGTCAGGAATCCCTTCTGCCTTTCCGGCAGGTCGCCGATATCCCTGGCTTTGGCGATTATGGATGACATGTCCTTCCTTGACTCGATGTGCTGGACGCCGTCAATGGCAGTGATGCCGATGGTGAAGAGCCTGTCCCTGTACTCGTCGGTCGGTATCTGGACGCAGTTGGACGTGGCCAGGATGGGACCCCCGAACTCGGGGAACTCCCTCTTCTGTTTCTGCCAGGCAGAACCCCAGTTGCCGACAAGGTGCTTGTACTTCTTCAGCTTCGGGTAGCCATGCGCGGGCAGCATCTCGCCATGTGTATAGATGTTAATTCCGGTTCCCTCGGTCTGTTTCAGGAGATCCTCCAGGTCAGGGAAATCGTGGCCCGTCACAAGGATCCCCGGCCCTTTGATCGTCCCGGACGGCACCTTGACCGGCACCGGCATCCCGTAATTCTTGGTGTTGGCGCGGTCGAGCATCTCCATGGCCTTGAGGTTGATCTTTCCGGCCCTCAGGACTGTCTCGATCATGTCCTCGATGCTGAAATCCACGTTGGTCAGAGTCTTGAATAGGGCCTCGTGCATGAATGCATCTATTTCCTCATCTCGTTCGCCCATCACCCTGGCATGGTAAGAATATGCTCCGATTCCCTTGAGCGCGAACAGTAGGGTCTCCTGCAGGCTTTGTATGTCCGGGTCCTTCCCGCACACGCCTTTTATCGTACATCCAGTTCCCTGCGCTGTCTGCTCGCATTGGTTGCAAAACATCTGTCTCACTCCTGAAAATGCGAATCAGTCATGCAATTTAAATCCTTTCCCAAATGACTCAATACTGTTGGGACAATTGTGCAGGGATAAGGCAAAAAGATAGGGGCTTGTGGGCGCGAACTGTGTTCGCAGGTTGTTGCAGTTTTCAAATGTTTTTATCGAACTCCAGTTCGTCGGAGTTTCATTTATAATTGCTGCCGGAAACTCCGGAATGTTAGATGAATCGGGCCTCTGTATAGTATAGGCCAAGTACTCTGCAAATAGTTTATATAATCATATCCAATCTGTTACAGCAGATAAGGGCTTGTGGGCGCGAACTGTGTTCGCAGGTTGTTGCAGTTTTCAAATGTTTTCATCGAACTCCAGTTCGTCGGAGTTTCATTTACAATTGCCGCTGGAAACTCCGGAAAGTTAGATGAACCGGGCCTCTGTATAGTATAGGCCAAGTACTCTGCAAATAGTTTATATAATCATATCCAATCTGTTACAGCATATAAGGGCTTGTGGGCTAGCTTGGCCTATACTAGAGCGTTCGGGACGCTTTGACCCCAGTTCAAAGCGTGCGTTCTCATCGGAACGCACTTTGAAAATCTGGGCAAGCCCACTTTATTTCTACCCAATATACTTCAGCGCATCCTGCGCCAGCTTTCCCAATGTTGTGTTGATAAGCTCGCCGGTGTGGGCATGGCATATCTCAACCTCTGTGGTATCCTGGGCCATGTCTCGTAAAATCGGCTCAACTTTCGCTTCCCGGACCGCCGCCATCTGCCCGTGCTTCGCCAGCAGGCCCAGCGCCCAGACAGCGCGGTATTTCACTATCATCTCTCTGTCCACGAGGCATTTTGCCAGCATCGGCACCGCTCCCGCCTGCACGATGTATGCGGTCTTGCCTTTCTGGGCCAGCCTGGAAAGCATCCAGGCGGCGTGCTTTCTCTTGTAAACATCCGGATTGGCCAAGTCTTTCACAAAACTTCGCACCTGGTTATCTGGATTGCGCTTCTTCAAAACTTTGCACCTTCGCCCTATCAGTGTTGCAGCCCGATAATAATGTTATCGCATACGCGGCCTTCGTCGTTTGCCGCATGATATATCGTCAATTTTTTATACCAGCATCCCATTCCAAAGTGCATGCCCGTGCGCGAAACCCTCAAGGAGAAGATAGCAGGCGAGATATGCCTGTCCAGCGAACCTGGCATGACAATCCGCAAATGGAGGAAGCTGTTCTCTGTTTCCCAGAAGGAGCTTGCCATAGCTCTTGATGTTTCTCCCTCCGTGATAAGCGATTATGAAGCCGGTAGGCGCAAGTCCCCCGGCATCGGGACAATCCGGAGGGTGGTGGAATCCATTCTTGAGATTGAGGTTTCCAGGGGCGGGCAGAATCTGAGGCGCTTCGAGGCCGAGGAGGACTCGGGAGCCATAATCAGCATGGGGGAATTCCCGGCCGCCTGCACCGTGTCATGGTTCATGAAGCTCACGGAATCAAAATGCCTGAACGACGAGAAGCCGGATTTCGAGCGCCCTATATACGGTTACACAGTCATCGACAGCATAAAAGCGGTTACTACCTATTCATCCAACGATTACATGAAAGTGTATGGCTGGAGCACCGAGCGCGCCCTGCTCTTCTCGGGTGTGCATTACGGGCGCTCGCCCATGATTGCGATAAGGGCGCATCCCATGAAGCCCGCGGTCGTGGTCTACATACAGCCGGAAAAAGTGGATGAGCTGGCCGTCAGATTGGCCGACATAGAGCACATAATCCTGCTGAGGACCGAGCTGGCCCCTCACGAGGTCGCGGAGAGGCTGGAAGAGCACCGTTAATGGTTGGGGTCGTGGATGTCAAGCATGAAGTGCTGGATGGCCGCACCTATCACGAAAAGAAGCACGAATCCGAGGATTGCCAGGTTGGCGCCCGCAAGGTACCATATCGCGGCCGCGGCAAGGATGGCGCCGATGAATGCAGTGATCACCGATATTATCCGTTCTATGAAAACATAAGCCAGTATTGCCACGACCAGGAGGGCGATGCCCGCATACAGCCAGTCCTTGGTTGCGAAGAAAACCAGCACACCGACGAGCACTCCCGCCAGCAGGGCGAGCGCGACATCCACCAGCATTCCGAACAGGGTGCCCATGATGAAGCTTCCCACGAAGCCCAGTATGATGGCGATGATTATGCCGGTCCAAGAATCGTAGCCGAAGAACCAGATGCCGATGCCGAACCCGATCATCCAGCCAATCATGCCCCCAATCATTGACATCAGCATGTCCCAGATCGCCCTGCCGAACAGGGCCAGGGCCACGCCGATTATGAGGACTATCACTGCCAGAACAAAGAACACCGTATTCATGTCCATGGAACTGCAATTGTCCTCGAAGGTAATAATGTTATGCCTGCTATCCAAGGGGAGTCACATGATTGAGAAATCATACATGCAGATGTGAGAATTTTCGATTTATAGGTAAATTGTAAGAAATGGATTAATAGGGTGGGGTCATTGCTATCATGGGAGATAAAAAATGCACGCATCACCCGGGAGAAAAAAATTGTCATCCAATTGGGGAGTGAGAGCCGCTGACTGATTGGTTCGTATATGCACTTGCAGACATTCAACTATACGCACTTGCAATTTTGCTGGTCTCATTTTTTATAGCTTCCTTGACCGACCTTCAGCGGATGAGTGCACAACGCATCTATTTTGTATTCTGGCTATTGATAATTGTTGTAGTCTTGACTTATGATATTTACATGGCCATGGAATCGGAAGAATGGCTCATGGTGGCAGTCAAATGGGGTCTGATAATGCTGTTCGCCATACTATCGAACAGTCTAATCGGCATTTACTTCAAACTTGCCAAGGCCGATGTCGCGGCGTGCGTTGCAGCAGCATGTCTTTTGACACCGATTCTGATTATCTTGTTGTTCATATTGTTGAAAGTCTCGGACTTCATAATGAGACCGGTCCTCCGGTTCTTCGGGAAGAAAGACGCATATCCGTTCATGCCAGTAGTATTAGTTGGACTTCTCAGCACGCTGGCGGTGTCCATATGGGCCATACCGTGGATGGTGAGCACGGGGATTTTGGTGTTGGTTTTATAAAACTCATTAATCGCAATATCGGTAAGTGTTCACTGGAATGAAGCCCCGAACTAGTGAAAAGTGATAAGTGATAAGTGACGGAGAAAAAGCATAATTATTCACAATTCATTTTTCACTATTCACTAAAAAAGCATCAATCTAAAATTTCAGAGAGGGGCAACTTCAGAACACAGAACAATTACCAATATCGCAAAGATTAATAAATAGAATGTGCTTATACATTTTATACAACTATGAGGAAGAAACTTCAATGCTCAGTGAAAATACCCTCAAACAGACGCTGTCGTTCCTGATTCTTGGCCAGCGTGGCGGCCAGAACCGGGTGCAGATAATCGAGAAACTGCGCGAGCGCCCGTACAATCTAAACCAGCTCTCCGAACAGTTGAACCTCAATTATCGCACCATCAGGCATCACATTGAATCGCTCCTCAAGCATGAACTGGTGTATACTCTCAAGGAAGGGGGTTACGGGGAGGTTTACTTCATCTCGCATGATCTTGAAGCGAACATGCAGATTTTTGAAGATGTGAAGAAAAAACTCACTACGATCATCACGTCTCCAGGGCTTTTCCAGAGCATGATGGAGCAGACCAATGATTCCATCATCCTAATCGACACTTCAGGCGAGGTGTTATTCTGGAACAACGCATCGGAGAAACTGTACGGGCATACCAGCGAAATAGTGGGCCTGCCCATTCCGATTTTCTCCGATGAATCTGTTCTTAGTAGATTTCAGGCGATGCTCACCGAGGACAAGACAGGGGTTAGTTTGGAAATCATCGCCACCTCCAAGTCCAATAAGCCTATTAACGTCAATATGGCCTTTAGCAGCATCCTCGATGAACAGAACAATCTCATGGGATATTCGTTCATCTCAGCCGACATCACTGAACGAAAGTCCGCCCAGGATGCCATCACGCGGCAAGCTGCAGAGTTGGAAGCGATAGTCCTCTCTGTTGCGGAATCGATACTTATGCTCGATGCGTCTGGTACCGTGGTCGTTTCAAACCGGGCCGCGGTCGAGAGCCTTGGATTCATGCCCATCGGGATGACGTACCAGGCACTAATTTCCCGGATAGGGCTTCGGGTGGAAAGCAATCTGCCAGTGAAAGATGCAGATTCGCCATTCGCCATCGCTCAGCAGGGGAGGAAGCTGACAGACATACCCTTTACGATCAAGGACATACAAGGCGGTGATAGGAGCATCATACTGTCGGCCGCACCGGTGAAATCTGGCAACACTGTAACTGGTACGGTAGTGGCATGGCACGACGTCACTGAGGAAAAGAAGCGTGTCCGCGAACTCAGGGAAAGCGAGGAGAAGCACCGGGTCCTTGTCGAGAACATGAATGTTGCATATGCGGTTCACAGAATGGTAGAGAACCAGAGCGGCAAACCGATTGATTACATATATCTCGAGGTGAACGATGCTTTCGAACGATTCACCGGTCTCCAGCGGGAGAATATACTCAACAAGCGAGCCACCGAGATATTCCCCGGGATTGAAACAGCCAAACCGGATTTGATAGATCTCTACGGGACGGTCGCACAGACAGGCAGAACCAATAAGTTCGAAACCTTTTTTGAACCACTGAAGAAAACGTATTCTGTCACGGCGTTCAGCACCAGGCGTGGCTTTTTCACCACGACCTTCTTGGAACTTGAAAACGCGAAGAAAAGCGCCAGACCAAAGAAGAGCAAATAAATATAACAAAAATCCTTGTGTCCAGTCCGACTCACGAATCGTGCACTAAGTTTTTTTCTTTTTTTTCCGCTTCCCTTTTATTATCTTCTGGCTATTCAAGTTCAGGGTGAAAATCATCACCCCTTCGGGCACCGGGTGTATCGACAAATCAAAGGAATTCAAGGAACCATCAGACAAATCGAGCTTGCCTGCAATCCGCTGCGGCTTGCGTTCCTTCATGCACGATGTGATGGCTGTGAAGATGTCAGTGTCCTCTATTCCTGGATAAAGTTCCATAAGCGTGCGGCCGAACATTTCCTCCCGTTTTTTACGCATTTGCGACATTGCTGAATCGTTGACATAGAGGCATTTCCAGTCGAAGGTGATTATCTGGCAACCCTCTATGAGTGAGTCGAGTGTGTCACGCAGCCTTCCCTCTACAAAGTTGCACTCCTTGCGAATTTTTACATCCCGCATCTCGTGCTCGATTGCGGAAACAAGGCGCGCGAGCTTGCCTTTCATAAGGTAATCGTGTGCTCCTGCTTTCAACGCCTCGACAGCCAGATCTTCGCCGATTGCGCCGGAGATAATGATGAACGGTATGTCAAGGCCACTCTCCTTGAAGACCTCAAGGGCTCTAATGGCGCTGAATTTCGGCATCTTGTAATCGCAGAGAATGACGTCCCAATACTTCTTCCAGAGCGCAGTCTTCATCGCTGGCTCCGTTTCCACCCGCTCCCACTGGACCTTGTAGCCGCCGCGCTCGAGCTCGTGGACGGTCATCATGGTGTCGTCCTCGGAATCCTCCACGATCAAAACAAGAAGTTCGTGCCCCATTCCCCATTCTCCATTTCTTATCTCCCCGACTCCGCTGGCAGCTCGTTGAGCATGAGCCAGTAAAGGCCAAGCTGCCGCGCCGCCTCGATGAACTGGTTGAAATCCACTGGCTTGCGAACATAGCTGTTGCACCCCAGATTATAGCCGTTGAGCACATCTTTCTGGTCCTTGGAAGAAGTCAGAATGACGACTGGAACCAGTTTTGTATGCTCATGGGCGCGTATCCGCCGCAAAACTTCGATGCCGTCCACCTTGGGTAGTTTTAGGTCGAGAAGAACTACCGCTGGCAAGTTTGGATGCCCCCTGCTGGCGCACCCCTTCGGGCCAAAAAAGTAATCCAGTGCTTCGGCGCCGTCGCGCACCACGACTATATCGTTCAGTATGGCGTTCTTCTTGAACGCGCGCATGGTCAGTTCCACATCATCTGGGTTGTCCTCAACCAAGAGAATTTTCCTATGATTCAGATTTCCGTCCATTCAATCCACCTAATCCCTCAAAGCCGTTCAAGGTAAAAAAGATTGTGGCACCCTCTTCGACCCCTCCCTTTGCCCATATCGCGCCCCCATGGCGGATGACGATGCGCTGTGAAGTCGCAAGCCCGATTCCTGTGCCAGGAAATTCATCAGCAGTGTGCAGGCGGTTGAAGGGGCTGAAGAGTTTGTCCGCATAGGACATGTCGAATCCCGCGCCGTCGTCCTTGACGAAATAGACTGTTTTGCCATTTTCCACCATCGAGCCGACCTCAATGCAAGCTGATGGGTGCCGACTCGTATATTTCCATGCATTGCCTAAAAGGTTATCCAGCAGTATGCGGAGTAGATGCGGGTCGCCATTGACGATGAGTCTGTCAGCGACCTTTAGAGTCACCAGACGGTTGGGTTGCGTACTCTGCAGTTCGTTCATGATGGTCATAGCGAGCGAGCTGAGGTTGACAGTCTCATATTTCATCTCCACGCGGGTTATGCGAGATAATTTGAGCATATCATCGATGAGATTTGCCATGTGCTGGCTCGCTCCCCGTATGCGTTGCAGGTAATCCTTGCCAGTAACATCCAATGTATCGTTATAGTCCTCGAGCATGGCTAGGGAAAAGCCATCCAGGGTGCGCAACGGCGCACGCAAATCATGCGACACTGAGTAGGCGAAAGCCTCGAGTTCCTTGTTCGCGATTTCGAGCTCGGCGCTGCGGTGGGCCAGCAATTCACGGGATGCCTTGAGCGCGAGTTCCACAGTCTTCCGCTCGGTAATGTCCTCGATTGCCAGAAGGATGATCCGTTCCTTGCCTGTCCCTCTTTTGATTTGCCGGGCATTCAAAAGCATCACTCGCCGGCCAATGGCAGCAAATTCATGATCCACTTCATAGTCATCAAATACTGCCTTTTTTGGCAGCACGTCTTCCAACAATTCCCGCAGCGTTGGGATGTCCCACTGGCGATTTCCCAGGTCATAGACAAGCTGTCCGACGGTTTCTATGGGTTCCACCTTGAAGACTTCGTAGAAGGAACGACTGGCCGAGACTACTTTCAAATCCTGGTCAAGAACAATCAAAGGTTCACGGATAGTGTTGATGGTGCTATCGGCATATTCAAGGGCCTCATCTGCGGATTTTTTCATAATTTCCAGTTCTTTTCTGGTTTTTTCCAGGCCTGCTTCAATCTCCTTGCGCTCGGTGATATCTTCAATAGCCAGGAGAATAATTCGTTCCTTGCCCTTCCCCCGTTCGATTTGCCTGGCATTTAAAAGCATTACGCGCCGGCCAATGGTAGAAAAATCATGTTCCATTTCATAATTATCAAATGTTGTCTTCTTGGGCAGGATGGTTTCCAGCAGTTCCCGCAGTTTGGGGATGTCCCACTGTTTATTTCCCAGATTATAGATAAGCTGTCCCACTGTCTCTTCGCTTTCTACTTTAAAGACCTCGTAAAAAGAACGACTGGCTGAAACTACTTTTAAGTCCTGGTCCAGAACGATTAGAGGTTCACGTACTGTATTGATTATGCTCTCGGAATATTCCCTGATAATCATCAACGGCTTTGCCTTGTTTTGTTCAGTTATGGGTGCCTTCCCCCGCTCGACATGCATAATCGGCCTCGGGTCATCGTGGATTCTCTGGGAGGATGTCGTAGGATTCTCTCCAGTTTTTTTCTTTTCCGCAACCTGTCTACCCATATTGCATGATAGACCGTTCTCTGATAAAACACTATGTATAATTTTTATACACGTTTTCGGGAATTTTTCAATCCAGAAGGTACCATCCACATTTCTGAGATTTACATCAAATTATCCACTAAACCACCCTAGATTTTGAAATAAAGGGATAGGGGGAGATAACTATGGCGGCTCATGTTCCTGAAAGGCGGGGACAATAAAGGAGGTAAACTATGAAAATATTGAAGGAAAACGGAAAGAGCGAGGAGTTTGACAGCACAAAGCTGGAGGCTTCAGTGCGAAATGTCGGCAGGGATGAAAATACCGCAAAAGAGATTTCCACGCTGGTCACAGCGAGGAAACCCGCATCCACAAAAGAGGTCAGAGACATTGTCAGCAAGGAACTGAGGAACAGGTCTGTGGATGCATCCAGAAACTACGAGGAATCGCGAAGCGCTGCCCGGAGATACATGGAATCCCGGATGTTGGTCGCAAAGAACGGCAACAAGGCTGCACCCGGAATGGCATTGCTTCCAAAAGAGGCGATGACCCGATTGAACCTGGACGACGGTGACAAGTTCATGGTCATGCACGGAACCCAAAGGCAGGCATTGATGGCAAAGTTGAGCGATGATCCCGAGATGCGTTGGAACGAGATAAGGCTTCACAGCGATGATATGCAGAATATCGGAGCATCCGACGGCTTCGACATAATAGCCCAGAGGAATTTAATTTAATATTCTCCTCTTCTTTTTTTTTATCGATTTGCATCTAATCTTTCATCAAATTATCGGTGATTCTGAAATAACAGGATATATCAACAAAGCCATGGCTCCGCCAATCTCGGAAGGAGGTTGCATGATGAATGGAGAATCGAATAGAATCGGAAATGGAATGATCGCTGTCGGAGTATTGCTGGCCATCCTCGGGCTCGCGGCTTATTTCTACGGGGAGGACACAGTCATACTTGGTGTGATAGTGGCTACAACCTATCCCCACAGGGAGATCGGCACAATCATGTTGATTATTGGCAGTATAACGGCAATCGTGGGCGCGGTCGCTGGCCGGCCATCTGCTCGCTGAACGCCAAAGTTAACCAGCTTTGAATGGAAACAGATGATAACTTAAAAGGAGGTGAAAATACGACAACAGCAAAGATCATAGAGATAATCGGCAGTTCGCGAAAAGGTTGGGAGGATGCAGTGAAGAATGCACTGAAGGACGCTTCCGGCACACTGAGGAACATTACCGGCATCGAACTTGTGAGCCAGACCGCGAAGGTGGACCAGAGCAAGGGCGATTCCATAATCGAGTACAGAAGCGTGATAAAGGTTGCATTTGCCTATGAAACCGAATAATCAGAATGCCCGTACAGGGCATCTTCTTTTTTCTAATGGAATGGGCAAACATTGTGAACGAATAGATTTGCATCTAATCATTCATCAAATTATCGGTGATTTTGAAATAACAGGATATACCGACCGTTCCATAACTCCTTATGTTCCCGGAATAAGGGGGCAACAATGGAGGAAAATCATGAAAAATATGTCAGATATGTACAAGAAAGAGATTGTGACCACAAGCGGAAGAGTACTTGGCACTCTTGACGGTTTCGCAGTCAAGAATGACTGGACAGTCAGCGGTTTGACCGTGAAAATAAACAATGATGTCATGGCGGACCTTGGTTTGACAAAGCCGTTCCTGGGCTCCCTCAGGTTGGATGTCGGGGTGAATCACGTGAAAGCCATGGGCGACAACATAGTTTTGAACAAGTCCATACCCGATCTGAATGGACATCTGACCGAATACCATGAAAACAACAATGCATCTAATATTGTAAAGATGGAAATTGTTGATTCAAAAGGCAGGGATGTCGGGGCTGTGGAAGACGTAATCCTGGACGACAAGCTCTGGAGAATTCCCTCGGTTCTGGTAAGCGTGAACAAAGAGGTCTCGGAGATTCTCAACGTGAAGAAGCCCCTGCTTTCCAATTCGAAGGTATCCCTATCGACACAACACATCAACGGCGCATGGGACAAAGTCATGCTATCAGTCACGACAGAGCACATGAGCGAGATACTGGAGCAGGTACCCACAAAACCCATCTGAAGTTTGTATCACAACCATTCGCAATGAACTCTTCCCCACTCGGAGAGGGATTGCTTTCCAAGTTATTCAGGAAAATCCTGAAAATCCCTCTCTCTCTTTTTTTATATCCATACCAAGACATTGTATTATGGCTTTATAAATTGGATAACAAAACAAATGTAATTCTTGGTGGGATTTGTATCAAATCATCAACTAAACAGTTAATGATTATGAAATAACTAGGTATATTGTTATTGATAATAGACTAAACATATATTAGAGGGATATTATGCAAACAAAAGCAAAATTCAGATTGATATGTGCCAAAATAACTGCGGCGGAGGAGAAAACCGCTCAAGAGATTGCCGATAATGCCAGGGTGCCAGTTAAAAGTCATTTGGATGTGATAAGTGCGAC
Organism: Methanomassiliicoccales archaeon UBA147; assembly: GCA_002496385.1. Lineage (GTDB taxonomy): Archaea > Thermoplasmatota > Thermoplasmata > SG8-5 > SG8-5 > UBA147. The sequence continues at coordinate 50,952 of DAJR01000064.1, forward strand.
AAGGGTCCTCAACATACTCCCAACTCTAGCCGTCGTTGATGAGACCGCTTTGACCCCCAACGAACTGAAAGCCTATGAACTTGCGCTTCTGGAACCGATTGTAGCCGGAAAGACAAAGCTCTGTTCCTTGTGCGGTCAAGAAATAGATGATACGGCCACAATGTGCGTTTTCTGCGGAACTGAGATAGGAAAATTGAATGAGACCGCTTTGCTCGAAGAAATACCTGTGCCGCTTATCCCGAAGGTCGTCGAAATGAACATGCTCGTTCCCATTTTGAAGTTGTCAAAACCCAGTACCATTGCCTTTCAAGAAAGCAGACCGAAACCCCCAGTACCCTATGATGGGGCGATCACAGCGGAACCAGAGAAAGTAGTCCAGTTTCAACAAAACGAGGAGCAATCTGAACTGGAGTTGGCCGCGTTCGAGTCCTTTGTTGCGGCAGAGAGTGCGAGAGTTGCGAGGGATGTGAGTGGCGTCGAGAAAAATATGGACTATATGAGTGAGAAGGAACTCTACCAGCTCTTGGCCGAATCGACAGCCCGCCTGAAACCCCTCTTGAATATGGCAAGAGAACAACACATCGATGCAAGCGAGTGCAAGAACCTCCTTTCCAATGTAGTCATATACAGTAGAAATAAAGAGACAAAGAAGGCAGTCACCGCCATGCATTTGGGAGAAAAATCCATCAGGAGCGCCATAAAGTTGAAATTTCTTAGAAATATCTCCTTGCTTGAGAATGAGGTCGCGGAATTTCGCAGCGCCTGGGTAGGCGTTGCAAGAGCCCAGAAGTTAATAATTTCCGCAAAGGATTTCCTTAAGGCTGGCGAGTACCTGGAAGTACCGATGAACCTGGATGACGCCGGGAATGGCCTGGAACATTTCCGAATGGCATTCTCGCAATGAACGGGCACATTAGCCCTTTATTTGAAGAACAATTTCCCCCTATTACCTCTGACAGCAGAATAGGGTCCAAATTTCTATCGTCTGAACATATAATTGGAATTGAAGGTTGCCGACCGGATTTGTATGTAATCATGCATTGAATTGTCACTGATTTTGAAATAGAGGTATAGTGTCGAAGGCATATCTCGAATTATGCAAACATTCAGGGAAGTATGAAATCAACACTTGCCGAGAATGGAAATTAGAAAAATCAATATGGAGATAAGATAATATGACAATAAAAAATAGGTATGGAACTGAGAGCAGGAAAGAGGATGGCAATGATGCGGACGGAATACGTTCAACTGCCGCTCATGGACATTTTGTAACCGATTTTGAATCGCGGTTTGTGAAGTGTACAGGCCGCGCTCGATACGGCGCTGCGATCCTCATCTCAATGATGTTCATTCTTTGTGCCTTTGCAGTTATCCCGGCCCAAGCCGCCGGACCTGCAGCAGTGAACCTTGGAACGGCTGGCGATTTCGTTGCCCTGGCAAAAACAGGCATATCGACAACGGGAACCACGCACATCACAGGCGATGTTGGAATCAGCCCAGCTGCAGCATCATATATTACCGGTTTTGGATTGATCATGGATGCCTCAAATGAGTTTTCAACATCATCTGTAGTCACTGGGAAAGTGTATGCTTCAGATTACACGCCCCCAACCCCAACCAAAATGACCACCGCTGTTAGCGACATGGAAACCGCGTACACCGATGCAGCCGGGCGGACATTGCCCGATTATACCGAACTTTATGCAGGTGACGTCACAGGAAAGACCCTCACACCCGGTCTTTACAAGTGGGGTACCGGGCTTTTAATATCCGCAGGCGGGGTCACTATTTCAGGCACTGCAACAGACATCTGGATATTCCAGATCGCCCAGGATTTAACCGTGGCAGACGGTGCCATTGTCACCCTGAGCGGTGGTGCAAAAGCCACCAACATCTTCTGGCAGGTCGCGGGCCAAACTACCATTGGAACGACTGTTGCCATGAAAGGAATTATATTGTGTCAAACACAGATTGCTATGAACACCGGCGCAACGCTGGTTGGCAGGGCCCTGGCGCAGACAGCAGTTACATTGGACGCCAATGTTATAACGATTCCGACCGATGCCGTTGCACCCACTGTAAGTTCGACCGTGCCACTGAATGCCGCAACGGGCGTGGCAATCAACAGTGCTATGTCGGCAACCTTCAGCGAGGCGATGGACCCGTTGACCATCACCATAACAACATTTACCTTGAAGCAAGGCACAACGTCCGTTTCAGGAGCGGTCACCTACTCCGGTTTCACAGCGACGTTCAAACCGGCTGCCGATCTCGCAGCCAGCACAATTTACACAGCGACCATAACAACCGGCGCAAAGGACCTTGCAGGCAATGGGCTTGCAAGCAACTATGTTTGGAGTTTCACAACCGGAGCAACCCCCGACACAACACCACCCACTGTGAGCTCGACCGTGCCGCTGAATGCCGCAACGGGCGTGGCAATCAACAGTGCCATGTCTGCAACCTTCAGCGAGGCGATGGACCCTTCATCAATTCTATCCGGTACAAGAGCAGAACCCGACCCACCAACGATACCCACAACCAACACATTTATTTTACACAAAGGAACCACATTCATTCCAGGAGCAATTACTTACTCGGGGTTCACTGCGACTTTCAAGCCGACAGACAATCTAGATTCTAGTACTGTTTATACCGCCACAATAACAACAGATGCGAAGGATCTTGCAGGTAATGCCCTGGCAGAGGAATATGTATGGTCATTCACCACCAGTGCAGCCCTGGATACAACACCGCCGATGGTGTCTGCGACAATCAACGCAAACGGCGCGACAGACGTGCCGATAAACACCAAGGTCGGAGCAACGTTCAGCGAGGCAATGAATCCACTGACCATCACAACGACAACCTTTACATTGAAACACGGCACAACCGGGGTTTCAGGTACTGTGGATTACTCAGGTGTGAACGCAGTCTTCACGCCATCAAGCAATCTTGCACCCAACACCCTCTACACCGCCACAATAATGGGCGGGGTCAGTGGTGTCAAGGATCTTGCAGGCAATGTTATGGTAAGTAACTATGTATGGAACTGGACAACAGGTGCCACTCCGGATACCACCGCGCCGACCATGGTTTCCACCATTCCGGTCAATGCTGCCACGGGTGTGACAATCAATAGTGCGATGAGCGCCACTTTCAGCGAGGCAATGGATCCCTTGACAATAGCCGCTGTAACCTTCACCTTGAAACAGGGCACAACCCCTGTTTCGGGCGCTGTAACCTACTCTATCGTAACAGCGGTCTTCACACCTCTCGCCAACCTCGCATCAAGCACAGTCTACACAGCCACGATAACAACCGGTGCTCAGGACCTTGCAGGTAATGCCATGGCGAGCAACTATGTGTGGAGTTTTACAACCGGCGCGGTTGTAGATACCACTCCGCCCACTGTTAGTGCGACAATCAATGAAAACGGAGCCACCGACGTGCCAATCAACACCAAGGTCGCTGCGACATTCAGCGAGGCGATGAATCCACTGACAATAACCATCGTAACCTTCACCTTGAAACAAGGCACAACGCCTGTTTCGGGCACGGTTACATACTCGGGCGTGACCGCTGTGTTTGCACCAATTAACAATCTCGCACCCAGCACCGAATACACGGCCATGATCACAACAGGAGCCGAGGACCTTGCAGGCAATGCCATGGCAAGTAACTATGTATGGGGCTGGACTACCAGCACAACTCCAGATACAACCGCACCCACAGTCAGTGCGACGGTTCCGTTGGATGCTGCCACCGATGTAGCAATCAACACCGCAATGACCGCGACCTTCAATGAGGCGATGGACCCGCTGACAATCACGACATCAACCTTCACATTGAAGCATGGCGCAATCGCTGTCTCAGGTGTTGTAACCTATATTGGCCTCAGGGCGACCTTCAGACCGACAGTCAATCTAGCACCTGACACGGTATACACCGCGACTATTGCGACCGGAGCCAAGGATCTGGCAGACAATCCTCTGGCAGGCAATCATGTTTGGAGTTTCACCACGAGCACGGTAACCAATCCTTCCACAGTCGGAACCGTTGTCGGCCGTGTTGTGGATGCGAATGGCGACCCTATCGATGGTGCAAATGTCTCGGTACTTGGAACCGAAATCTATGATATCACAAGCGCAACCGGCGCATACTCGCTAACGGAGGTCCCGGGCGGCGCACAGAAGCTGACCATCTCCATGACCGGATATCAGGACCGGGTTTACGATGTCGAGGTCGCTCCCGATGCGGCCACAACGAATCCGGACATTGTTCTAGAGAAAAACACCAACTCCATGAATTGGGCTTGGCCCATCTTGATACTGGCAGCCCTCATCGTGCTCGTCATTCTCGCCGCGGTAATCTACTCACGCCGCAAGAAATCGCCGGAAACAAATTAGGGAGGAAAATAATGCAAAAAATAGCCCGAAAGAAAAGTGCAACGAACCCGAAGAAGAGGATGGGCGATATCCCGCCCCCCTCCAATCCGGATATTGAGAAATTGCCTGGCGAAGCATCCCGCGATAAACCCGAGACCATACCGGACATTCCACAAATTCGCAGCACTCACCCCAAACTGGATGGGCGCGGCGATGAATCAGCCGGGCGGAAACCCGTCCGAATTGCGCCATCCGCCAAACTATAAACCATGAATTGTGCAAAATTCATTCGCAATGGAAAATACCTCGAACAGCACTCAGAAAATAACCAGGAGATCGAATTAAATGACACCAAAACAGGGATATGGAAAAGATAGCATTAAAATAGGATGTGCCAAGGAAAATGATGTGGCCTGAAAACGCTCGCCAGACAACAATAAAATAACCATCCTGGTTATTGCTTCAAGGCCTCGAAAGAAAGCGAAGCGCAACAGATGGCCCGCGATATTCGTTTTAATGATTTTTGTTCTGGGCGTTTTTGCTGTAATCCCGGCCCACGCTGCAGGTCCTGCCATTGTGAACCTTGGAACTGCGGGCGATTTCGTGGTTCTGGCGAAAACTGGTATATCGACGACTGGAACCACACACATTACAGGTAATATTGGAATCAGCCCGGCCGCTGCATCATACATGACCGGATTCGGATTGACAATGGATGCATCGAATGAATTTTCGACTTCATCAATGATCACTGGAAAGGCATATGCTTCTGACTATACCCCGCCGACTCCCACAAAAATGACCACCGCCATCAGCGACATGGAAACCGCATACACCGACGCGGCCGGGCGGGCTGCAGATTACACTGAACTATATGCCGGCGATGTTACGGAAAAGACGCTCGCCCCCGGCTGTTACAAATGGGGCACCGGCCTCCTGATATCCGCTGGCGGTGTCACTATTTCAGGCACTGCAGCAGACATCTGGATATTCCAGATTGCACAGGATCTAACCGTGGCAGACGGTGCCATAGTCACTCTAAGCGGTGGCGCAAAAGCCACCAACATCTTCTGGCAGGTTGGGGGTCAAACTACAATCGGAACGACTGTTGCCATGAAGGGAATCATATTGTGCCAGACGCAGATTGCAATGAATACAGGGGCAACATTGGTTGGAAGGGCATTGGCGCAGGCCGCAGTCACATGCGATGCTAATTCTATTACGACACCAACCGACCTCATAGCACCAACTGTGAGTTCCACCGTTCCTGCCAATGCTGTCACAGGCGTGTCAATCAATAGTGCGATGACCGCAACATTCAGCGAGGCGATGGACCCGCTGACAATCACCGCGACAACCTTCACCCTGAAGCAAGGTGCAACATCGGTGTCCGGAACCGTAACCTACTCAGGCACAAAGGCCACATTCAGACCCGCGGCCAATCTCGCACCCAGTACGATCTATACCGCCACCATCACAGCAGGAGCAAAGGATCTGGCAGGCAATGCATTGGCCGGTAGCCATGCATGGAGCTTTACAACAAGCGCAATAATTAATCCGTCAACCACCGGGACCGTTACCGGTACAGTTGTGGATGTGAATGGCGACCCGATCGAAGGCGCCATAGTTTCTGTGGAAGGCGAGGGTATATCCGATGAAACCGACGCAGCCGGCGGTTATACGCTGACGGACGTTCCGGGAGGAGCTCAGGAACTGAAAGTAACGATGGATGGATACGATGACCAAACCTTCGATGTCGAGGTTGCACCGGATTCAACCACAACCAACCCGGACATCGTTCTCGGGGCAAATGCCAACTCCTTGAATTGGACATTGCCCCTATTGCTCCTGGTTGCGTTCATCGTGATTGCCATAGTTGCCGCCATATTCATCTCGCGTCGCAAGAAGCCTTTCAGAAAGAGTTAGGAGGGAAATATATGATAGAAGAAATTACAATCCGTTCCGTGAAGAAATGTGTCACAGGGGAAACAGTATTCGAAATGAAAATTGACAATGACGTAATAGTTGGCAATTCAAAAGAAGTTGCCAAAGAGATTTCAACCTGGATGGACCAGAGGCAAAAGATGCTGCAAAGCAGGTGATTTTGCCTCTCTTCATTTTGGAAACAATCTCTCAGGAAGTACATGCATGAAAATAAAATACTCAGCCACAAACTCGAAAGAGGGTCAAATTAACGCCAACAATAACAGAGTTCTCAGAAATGAATACTCTGTCTCTCCGAAACCCATGGTGACAGGCACATTCGAGCGCGTGTCATCCCACAGATATGTTTGAGTAATGCTGAGATTTGTATCAAATCCTCCACTAAACATGTACTGATTTTGAAATAACTAGCTATACCGACGGGCTTATTCTGATATAACATCCACTAGGGATAAATCAAGAGGTGTAATATGAAAACGATAACGACATTTGGACTAATATGTGCGCTTGAACCGTCCTCCAAAAAGACGGTCAAGAAAGAAAGCCACAAGGCCGCCAAGAAGGGCAAGAAACTCGGCGCAAAGGTGGAGAAAGCAGGACATGATTTGGCCGTGGCAGGCAAGAAGGAAGGCCACAAGATTGCCAAGAAGGAAAAGGAACTTGGCGAAGCCATAGCCGATGCAGGCCACGATTTATCTGTGGCTGGCCAGAAGGCGGGCGATGTGATTGCCAAGGAAGCCAAGGAGTTCGGCGCCATTTTGTCTGATGCAGGCCACGATGTATATGAGGCAGGCAAGAAAGCAGGCCATGAGATTGTGGAACAGGTCAAGGATGCAGAAGAGAAAACAGAGAAATTCTTCCGCAAGGAACAAACAGCTAAGTAAAGAAGGAGGTTAAAACATGACAGACACATTGGTTGCAACATTGATATACTTTATTATCGCACTGGTCATCTCGGGAATAATCATCTGGGTGATAACGAAGTTGTTCGGAGAGAAGGAAGGCTTCGGAACTGCCATACTGGCGGCTCTGACGGGTGCCATAGTCTATGCCCTTGCATACTTTTTCCTGGGCGACGGATTCATATCGGCCTTGCTGGCCGGCATAGTCTGGACGCTTGCCCTGGGAAGCCTGTACAACATGGGCTGGCTAAAGGCGATCGGAACGGCAGCTGTCGTCTGGATAGTCGCCATCTTTGTCGGGATAATCCTGCCGAC
>DAJR01000065.1 GCA_002496385.1 Methanomassiliicoccales archaeon UBA147
CACGTTACTGCTCATGCCGATTCATTGAAGCTAGTCTGTATATCTATGTGAATTTAGGGTCTAGGGTCTGGGGTCTAGGGTTGCTAACATATGTTTTTTGCTGGCTGTTGTGAACAGCCAGCAAGCCCTAGCCCCTTTATCCCATTATGCTAGCAAAGACCCTAGACCCCTTATTCCATTTTGTATGCAGAGCCCCTAGCCCCTCTACAAAACATTTCACATCATTCATTTGCTATGATTGCGTTAGTACGGCATGCAACGGTGTCTCACGTTACCGAAAATAATAAAGATTGGGCGGGTTGGTGCCCGCCCATTGTTTACCTCAACTCAGTCTTTCTTGAATCGGGCCAGGTTCTTCTCGTAGAGTTCCTTGGAAATCTTGCCGTTCTTGTACGCCTCAGTGAGCTTGGTTATCCTCGGGTCTTCATCTGCAGGCGGTTCTGCAACAGGCTCTTCCGGTTCCGATGGCACGGATTCCTCTGGCTCCAATTCTCCCGATGCAACCTCTGCTTCGGCTGCGGAATCTTCGGGCATGTCCTCCGGAAGCGATTCCTCTGCAGGTATAGGTTCAAGTTCCTCGGTCTCAAGGGCGTCCTCATCGGATTCCAGGTCCACCTGGCCTTCCTCCTGTGTCGGCATTTCGTCTTCTGAGGGTTGGTCTTCGGCGCCTTCCGCGGGTATCTCGCCTTCGACAGGTTCGGCCTCGGGCTCCTCCTTCTTGGCAAATAGAGGTGCCAGGAATGGGGCCAAGAACATACCCAGTATGAAACCGAGAATGAGCAGTACTACCATCAGGCCGATTGCGCCATAATTGGTGCCGGATGTGTCGTATTCGACGATATGCCTGAGCTCGGCGATATTGCCGGCGCTGTCCTCCGCTTCGATCACTATGATGTTCGAACCCGGGCTGATGGTCAGGGTGGTGTTGAATACGCCTGATGACTGCCTCGTGCCAATGTCTATGCGCTTGCCGTTGATGAACAATTCACTGCCTGGCTCAACTGTCCCCGCAAGCGTGAAGGTCGGGGTCCTGACCTTGGATTCTGCGTCGATTATAATTATTGTCGGGGCGACCGTGTCAAGGGTCACATTCTGCCAGCTGTGCACCGAGTTCCCAGCGTTATCGGTTAGCTGGAGGTGGAAGGTGTTCAGGCCTTCGGCGAGTGTCAGCGCCCTTTCAAAGCTTCCGTCGCTGTTCACCGTAACAATCATGCCGTTTACAGAGATTGTTCCCGACTCGGACGCCTTGCCAGAGATCACTGTGTTTGGATTGTTGGTTGTGAACCCGTTCGAGAACCTGACGCTGATGAATGACGGCATTGTGCTGTCATAATATATCGTGGAAGCGCAGGATGCCGAGTTTCCGATGCTGTCAGTTGATGAAATATGAACGGTATTCTCCCCTTCGTTCAGTACTATGTCAATAGAGAATTTCCCGTCACTGTCCACGGCAATGCTGGCAGACTCGCCGCCGAAAGCCCTCAATGTCGCCCCTCTCTCGGTAACACCGGTTATGGTGATGCGTTGGGAGGCGGTGAAGACCGGTTTCAGGAAAGCATCGTCCAGTGTCAATGAAGGCGCGGATGTGTCTATCGTGAACGACCACGTTTTGAGTGCTTCGTTCCCTGCTTTGTCGTACATCGATGCGGCTACTGTGTGAATGCCTTCCTTCAGAGGCACAAGGGGTGTGTATCTGGAGGTTCCGCTGGTGTACATGCCATCGTCGACGGTCTTGTCCCGGATTTCAACGCCAATGGTTGATTTCCCCGTCACATCGACGCCGTCAAGCAGTATCTTCGCACCGGATGTGACTAGGTCCCCATATTCAGTGTCCGAGAATTCGGCGACTACGGTTGGCAGGACGCTGTTGGTAGTGGTGCCCGCCGCCGGAGCGGTTCCGAGTATATTGGGAGGGATGGTGTCATATCTCAGGGAGATCGGCATGAGCATTGCGTATGGCGCGCTTCCCGGGCCCAGGAACAGTGCGCCCTGGAGTGTCACTCCGTTCTTAGCGCCCGGGAGGTTGTATCCCAGCGTGATGCTGGATTTGGTGTAGGCGGGCAATGGCTCCGAAGATATCCACATTTCAGATTTGTCCGGTGTCGTGTCCTCTCCCTCGCCGCTCACAGTGAATCCAAGACCCTGGACTATGGTGATTTCCATGTCATAATGCCCGGGTTCGGTCTTCAGTGTAAATCCATAGGCGACGATGATGTAATTGCCGTCAGGGGGGCTGATGAGCTTTACCTGTTCGTCCGCGTTGAAGTCGGCGTCCATCGCATACAACTCGCCGTAATCCGGTTTGCCGTTGGCGTTTGAATCGAGGAACACGCCCAGGTCCAGGTCAACCACGTCGTTGAAGCTCCCTTCCCTGGTGTAGGTGTCATCGTGTCCGATAATACGCACATTGAATATCAGGCAGTCCTTGAGCGTGATGAATTGGAGATTCTGCCCTGATGCAAGCTGTTCCTCGAAGTCTATGAAATTCTCCCAGTCAGGGTCATCCTGATAGACAAGAAGGTCCTGTCTGACCTCGGGCGCTGAAGGCCCGGCGGCAACGCCGCTCAGCCTGCCTCCCAGGTCCAGAGAGCTGTACGCGGATATGGTTTCCTCGCCGACAAGACGGTTGGTGATTATGTTTATCGAATCCTGGCCGAGGGACATCCTCCCTATTCTTCCGGAGACAGCTTCCACACCCATGGTGCCGTTGAAACGGACATTGTGCAGGGCCAACACGTTGAGGCCGGGTGTAGGGGGTGCCATTGCAAAATCGCTTGGCCCGCCCGAAGCGGTGAAAAGCGTGGCGGATTCCGAGCTTCCGCCGGAATTTGTCAAGGCATAGGGGCCATACCTGGATTTTTCGAAGCTCGCTGTTCCAACCTTCGGAGCGGATATGTCGGCCTGCGTGAACAGGAATGAATCAATGTCGCTTCCGGACCTTCCCCATGAGACATCCATAACAACCTTGTAATTCGGATTGCGGTTGAGGGGGCCATCCACTAGGCTCGTGTAGTAGAACCGCCAGTCTCCGGCCTTTCCGGAACCAGAGCCGGCAGAACCGCCTATCATGTACGAATGTTCATAAATGGACGGCGAATCGTAATATTTGTATTTGGCTGTGATATTCGTTCCCAGTGCCGGCGGGATCAGGAAATTGATGACTCCGGTCGAGTAATCTGGAATATACGTGCCATACTTGTAGTCGGCCTCGACGATGGCTCCCGGGGGTATCGCCTTCGCAAATGTGAGCAGACCGGTCGTGATGTTCACGTCCACCTCTGCTGCGCCGAGGGGGACACTGTTGAGGTAAATATTGTAACCGTTCGGGTTGTTAATATCAAACCGGCCAGGGCTCAGCTCGGTGTTGGCCAATTGAATCTGCTTCACGTCGGGGTCATATGTGTAATAATCCGCTGTGATGACCATTCCGACCTTAAGAGGCACTTGGAAATATATGATGCCATTGACTTTGTCGAGAGTGTAGTCAACGCCGTCCCACAATGCAATGCCATTCAGGTAAACGGTGCAGCCGGAAACCATCTCGGGCCCTGCCCCGTTTGCCAGAGATACTGTTGTTTCCCCGCCGGTGGCGTTGATGATGAATTCATCGACAACATCATTTCTGTTCTTGAATGCCAGCGCCCCGGTCACAGACCCGTACTCGGATGTGACGGTGCCGTCCTTGTAGACCTCCAGGGAACCCGGGATGACATTGCTGTGCGCCAGCGGAACACCGTCCACATTGTACGAGTACCAGGTGTAGATTGTTGCGTTCCAGTACAGCATGTATGTGGGACCGGCCTCGTTCTGGTTCAAAATCTTGGCAAGGCCTGTCTTGGGGTCCACAGTGAAGTTCTCGGCCGGAATATCCACCCAATCCAACCATTGCACTGTGGTCTCGATGGTGACGTTCCAGGTGGTCGTGTTCACGACCTCCTTGTAAGTTGTGTATTTTAGCCGGGAGACCTGCACTCTTTTCAACTGCTCGGTACCGGTGTGCTTCAGGTAGAATTCAAAGTCGCCGTCCACCATTTGATTTTTGTTGATGCAAGTCTCGTTCAAAACCTCTCTTGAACGGTTGAAGCTCCGGTCCGCGATTTCCAATGGCATGCTGTTAATAAGCGGTTCTATCTCGGAGTCGCCCAATGGCACGTTTATGACGACAGGTATGAGTGCGCCGTCCGCGCCTCCGACCTTTATCATGCCGTCGTACGTGCCCGGCCCGGCTGCGAGGACCTTGTCCCGGTCCACTGTGGCTGTGAATGTTCCGTACGAGTTTCCGGAAATATCCAGCGACGCCTGGTTGACCGTTATCAGGTCCCAGGCCGCCTTTCCGTATGCCTCCGCCTTGACGGTCCACTTGCAGTTGTCGTATGTGGGGCCGCCCACGGACCTTATCCAGATGAGGATGCCGTCATTCAATCTTTGGGCTGGGTCGTGTACGGTTGCCTCATGCCTGTTGGTGTAGACCGTGCTCATCATCATCCTGTTCCTCTCCTCGAATGCAACCGCGCCAGGATAGGGGTCCGGGTCCTTGTCGCCGTCTGCAATGCCATTCCCATTCACGTCCGTCCATGCGAAAAGCTCAAGCCAGTAGCCGGTGTCATTCTCGTTGTAAGCCGTTATCCTGAGGAGTTCCGCGTCGTTCCACAGGGACGAGTTCATCAAGGTGATTACCCTGCCATCTCTCATGTACAACCCGGTTTCATTGAGTATGAGGCTTTCATGGGGGTTCGCGATGGTCGTGGTTACGGAACCCACTACCTCTCCGAGCTTCGACATCATCTGCGGCTTGACTGTCACTTGCTTGGAAGCGTCATCGTAATTGCGCACCGTGAATGTCTCAGTCATATTTTCAACTGACGTATCCTGGCTGACCAGCTTGACGAATGTCTCGTACCGAGCGCCCTCGAAGTCGCCCGGCACCCAGTTGACTGGGGATACCGACAGGCCGGCGCTGCCGCTGGCGATGTCCACCGATTTGGAGGCGTTGAGCTGGCCTGCGCCTTGAGTGAATATGTCGTAGGACAGGTCGTCCGCGCCCGACATGAGGATCTCGTGGGCCTCGGAACCCTGGGGTACCGAATCCGTGTGAACGTATGAAGCGTTCATCACAGCCTTCATGCGGAGCACGTAAGAATCGACAAGCAGAGTTCCGGCGGTCCCATTCAGAGTGTAGTTTGTTGCGCTGACCTGTGTCCCGTTCCGGTATAATTTGAATGTCGCTGGGTCCACATTCTTATGGCTGAGCGTAACATTGGTTTTTTGGCCTGCCTGGATCGAGTATTCGAGCCGGTCGTCTATCTCGAGATGCGGTGCCGTGCCATAAGCCTGATATACAAGAGCCAAGCCCGCAGAGGCGACTGCGGATGTAAGGCCATGGCCGTACATCCAGAGTTCCACGAGGTTGTTGTAGGGTGCCAACGGAGCCGCGTCAGGCATGTAGAGCGGCTGTGAAACAAAGCCGAAATACCCGCCTGCAGCCACGAAGTCAGGTTTTGGATTGCCGGCAACGGTTGGGCCCCTGCCGGTAATGGCCACGACGTCGCCGCACATGGCCAGGGGTCCGTTTTCGTAAGCGCCGCCGATTGCCCTGTAATACAGATCGGATGCGAGGCCGGCGGTTATCACTCCTGACGCTGCGCCGGGGGACGAAACCGTACCATAGCCGGGGCCTTTTTCTCCGGCCGTGACGACAATCGAGCTTCTCCCGCCGCAGTATGTTGTGGCGAGCCAGTCCATGTAATTGGATGTGAAGTCAAGGCCTGACTCGTAAACGCTGGACGAAGCCCAGCTGCTGCTGACAATGTTTGCTTCATCTCCGGTCATCGGGATTCCGTCGTAGCCCTCGAGGGCGAATATTATCCCGTCGAAGCCTATGTCGGCGACAGCGATGATCTTGGCGTCAGGGGCCATTCCGACCACTGGCCTGAGGGATGTATCGTCGAGGAGGGGCAGATATCCCTGGCCCACTATGGAGGATGCCATGGATGTCCCGTAAGATGAGTCCAGGTTGAACTCGCCCATGAAGGCGACCAGGTCACCGTTGCCGGGTATCACGTTTTTCATTTCATACCTTTCCGAATACCTCTTTGAATAGGGCAGGGCCAGGCCGTTGTATTCATACCTGAGCGTGAAGCCGGCTGTGGCGGTCAGAGCAGGCTCGAAAGTGATATTGAGATAACCTGTCGAGTTGAGGTTCACAGTGTATTTGTCCATGGAGAACGGAATGCCATTCTGGAACACAATCCAGGAATTGTTGACAACGTTGCCGTGAGATGCGACGGCGTAGGTCCCGCCCCCGCTGATTGTCAGCGCCTCGCTTGGCACCGTGGTGGCTGAACCGATGAAGTAAATCATGCCGCCAGAAAGATCCGCAAAACCATCCCCGTCCATGTCCCTGAAGGAGGCCTCGTTGCCCTTTGTGCAGGGGTTCTCATCGCTGAAATCCATATCATGGTCAAGGTCAACGTAGACAGTGTCGTAAACATAAGGCGTCGCGGAATCCACGACCAGGACCGCGGAATAGTTGGCCAGGCCCATTGTGAGGTTTCCGTTGACGTATTTGGCCAGGTTCTGGTCCATGTGCATGCCTATCTTGTAAAGGCCGCTTTGGCTTGTGATTCCTGTGACATTATAGTAGTTGGGTTTGTCTGTAATATTCAGCACGCCCATCCGATCGAACCCATACTGAATGAACTGGCCCATTGGGACATAGTCCCTGTAGCGTATCTCGTAGGCGAAGGCCGAGCCTGTGTTCCCGTCATTGCCAGGGGCAATGAAATTCAATTTCACCTGACCGTTCTGGTCACCGGTTAAAGTGATAAATGTCGTCACTGCGCCGGGGGCTGTTTCATCGTCCTTGGCGGTCGCAAATATATTAACCGGAAGGCCGCCGAGAAGGTTGGCGTCGTCCCTGGCACAAACCGCGAAATAATACTGCTGGCCGCCGACGAGGCCTCTTACAGTGACAGCTTCGTTCTCGCCGGGCGATTTGGCGATGTCCATGTCCATGCCATTGGCATCATCGAACTTCTGTGCGGTGTCTATCGGGGAGGTGGACCATTTTATCGAATATGGCACAGTGTTGTACAATTGGCCGACCGTACCGTCATCGCCGGGGGCTATCCATGACAGCACGACAGAACCTTCGACGGGCCCCGTCACTGCCGTCAGTGCGATCGTTGCTGGCGGGGTGATGTCATTCCGCACCACTACCGGCGTTGGACAGGAAGCGAGCGGGCCGATGTTCCCGGCCTCGTCCATAGCCTTCACCGCAAAATATAAGGGGGTAATTGGAAGAATCTGGGTCCCCGCGCCATACCCGAACTGGTGAGATTCTATCTGACCGCCAGACACTGGCGGGGTCCATTTCAGTTCCGGAAGCATCGTGCCTGTGTAATACGGATCCGCCCATATCCATTCAGTGGCAGAGCTGAATTCGGCATCGTTGGTTATCGGGTTCGATGAATGCTTGACATAGAATCGCTTGGCAGTTCCAACAGCCCCGTCATCGCCGGGCGCTGTGAAATTCAGGTACACCATGCCGTGAAGCGTCCCGGTCTCGGCGGTCAGGCCAGTCGCCTGTGCTGGTGCCGTTTCGTCGATTGCCACAAGGCTGGAAGCGCCAGCGATGGCACCGAAGCGTCCGAGCTCGTCAACGCCCCTGAGGGCGAAGTTGATCGGCATCATGGCTGTGTAATTGTAGTAAGCCAACATGTAATCGCCAGCCTGGAGCGAGGTGGCCAAGTTCGTGTAATTGTAAAATGCCCACAGGGTTTCGTCTGTGTACATCAGCCAACCGCCAATGAACGTTATCCAACCGGTTGTGTAGTTGCACTCATAATCAACGCCTTCTTCCATCGGAAACATCTCAACATCAAAATAATCATAATAAATGTTAATATCCTGGAGATTCTCATTTGCAAGGAACAAACCATCAACCATTTCATCGTCATAAGTTGACGTATATGCCAATTCATTCTCTATCGTTGAGGTTCCTATTCCCCAGCCTATGAGATTAATCTCGCTCGTCGGGGCGTCGAAGGTGTACTCCGTGCCCTGCTGCAGCGGCTGGAGCGCCCACGAACCGGCATCGTCATACCCGCGATAGAGCGTGAGGTCGGTCGTGTCGACGTTGTCCAGGTACCATGGCCCGTCCTCGGTCCCGTCGCCGACGGCCGGCCCGTAAACAGATTCGTTTGCCACAGTTAATATCGTAAGATCATCCACGCCGGTGATGACATGCGCAGTCTGCGCTGTCCCCGGGGTTGCCGGAACAGGCAGCGAGGGTATCTCCGTGGCAGCGTCCCAGTCTGTCTGGGTGATTATGGAGTTGGGTGAGTACCTGCCCTCGTACATTACGCAGGCGCTTCCGGTCGCGCCCTCGTCATGGGGCGCGGTCCAGTTCAATATGACTCCAGTGTGGTTCGCTCCTACCGCCGTTGCGGTGAAGCCCGAAATCGCCTCGGGCCCGGCTGTGTCTTTCGTCACGGTGGCGCGGATGGTGTTGGACACCGGACCCCAGTTACCCGCTTCATCGACTGCGACGACCGCGAAGTAAAACTGACCGGCTTCCAGGTCCATTGCAATGTGATTCTCGCCTGTCCCGGGTGTGGCCGGTATTATAAGATTGTAAATCTCGGATGAAAGGTGCCTGAAGCAGTGGATGTTCGTTATCGGGAGTTTGGAATATCTTATCAGGTAGGAAGAAGCGGTCCCGAGTGCAGCGTCATCGCCGGGCGCTGTCCAGGACAATGCCACAGTTCCGTTGTCCCTCCCGGGTACTGCCGCGAGGTTCGATATTTTCGACGGAGGAATCGTGTCATCCTTTGCAGTGGCAATCTGGCTGTTCGATATCGGACCCATGTTGCCTGCCTCGTCGGTCGCCCTTACCGCAAAGACATATGGCTTTCCCGGGGTGAAACCGTCCAGGACAATGGATTCCGGGGAACCGGCTGCGGCTGGTGAGGGGATGCCGGATGTGACCTCGAATGTGTATGGATTGGTGTAATTGTAATATGCATGAATCACCATGCCGGCAGCTAATTTGGCCAGCGCGGGTGATTTGAGGGTGATCGTTCCTGTGCTGGCGCTGAATGTGTAATGAGTGCCCAATATTAGTTTCGACCAATTACCGCTGTTAGAGAGATAGAATGTGTGGCTCACTATATTTTTATAATCCAGATAGAAGGGACCTGTTTCCCCTCCCTTTGCGGGCCCGTAAACCGTCTCATTGGTGACTTCAAGCTCGAGGCGCCATTCGATTTCGGAGTCTATCAGCATATCATAATTTTTAGTATAGTTGATCGCACACTCGGTGCTTGTATCCGCGAACCAGGTGCCGGTCGTGTTCCCGTTGCTGGACAGGTATGCGGTAAGGGAAGTGCTGTCGAACACCATCGGCCATCCGTAATACGGGGAAGCGGTATCCGTGACCCTGGCCTGAGTCCCCATGAGATCCGGCTGAGAGAAATCAATGCCGAATTCGGTGACTGCGACGGTTATGCCTTCGCCGGTGAACCCCTTGGACCAGGCCTCCGAACCATAGTGCTGCTTGGTGTCGAAGAGGGATGAGATTGTGTTCCCGTCGCCGGTGTCCGGGAATATGGATTCAGCATTGGTTCTGTCCTTTCTGAGCATGTCGTCATAGTCCAGTATCGCGAGCACGCCATCGGTGCCCCTGAGGATGTCAATTGCGGACCTCGGGATGAGAAGGACAGGGGAGATAATTTCCCCGTTCTCCCGCTGGCCCAGGAAACCGCGGTATGGTATTCCGGAAAGCGCCTGTGCGACCTTCGAAGGATTGGTGCATATGACCATTACCTTCACCGGGTCCTTGATGTAACCGGGGGCATTTGCGGTTCTGTCGTCATTTGAGGCCGGGAAAGGCTCAAACGCTTGGCCTATTGCGGGCATGTTGTAAATGATGGCCCCATCGGCGACCTTTGAATCGCTTGCGAATGCGCTCATCGGCCCCATCAATAATGCAAAGGCCACAACTAAAGTTCCAATTTTCAATATCACTTTAGACATTTCATTCCTCCTCATCGAAACCGTGAAGAACGGTATTTCTCAGTGTGAGAATATCGACCGATAATATAAAGCCTACTATAATTGCATTGATAATAATTTCGCCGAGCGCCCCCTTTTTGCGGTCCCCCATCGTTCCACACCACAACATATATATAATGAGTTTTACATATCATCCTCTAATCTTCCTTGATACACGTGGGCTCTTAATATTTTAATTGGAGCCAGTTTGTGAGACAAGGAGCAAAATTAAATGGAGGAGGTGTGAACATCACCATAAATGGAAAGGAAAAAGGAATAGTATTTGTGAGCTTGATATTAGCATTGATGCTAATAGTGCCAGGCGGCTTCTTCATCGTTGGAAGCGCCCAGGACACGACCGTAGAGGTGGAATCTGCGCCGGTTCAGAACCAGATACATCTCAAATATGCTGACTTCGATCCAATGGCCGGAACCCCGGACATCCCTTCCAGGCTGATGAGCCAGGCACCATCCATCCCGAACACGAAGATGCCTTACATCATCCAGCACGACGGTCCGATAACCGAGGCCTGGGTCAACGAACTCGGGCAGGCGGGTGTCGAGATTGTCTCATACATCCCAGATAACGCTTATCTGGTCCGCCTAAGCGATGACCAGGTCGATACCATGAGAGGCCACAACGGCGTCAGATGGCTCGGCGACTACCACCCGGCATACAAGCTGGATCCCCAAGTGGACAACGCCAACGGCATGGTCGACATCTCGGTCATGCTCTTCCCGGACGCCACCAACTCTTATGTTGTGAAACTCCTGAAGATCGTCGGCGGAGAGGTGTTGGGCATCGCGCACAACGATAAGGTCAACACTATCAAATTGAGGATAGACGCGGCCTACATCGAAACGCTGGCCGCCATGCCTGAGGTCAGGTACATTTCGATGGTCGAAATGAACACTATCCTGAACGACAGCACGACGCAGCTGCTGCAGACCGGCTCGACGACCGGGACATGGCCGATATTCACAACCCGCAATATAAGGGGCCAGAACCAGATCGCCGCTATCGGCGACAGCGGACTCAGGATAGACCACCAGAACTTCCTGGGAACCGTCTACGGTAACGGAACCGAGGGCAAGGTCATCACGTACTTCATACCCGGAGATGCAAACGCTGAGCTCGGTGACGAGGCACAGGCCAGCTACCACGGAAGCCACTGCGCCGGAACCGTCCTCGGAGACGGGCCGACAACAGGAACCTACGGGACCTATGCAACAGCAACCTTTGACGGACATGCCTACATGGCACGGCTCGTCATGATGGACTGCGGAAGGACCGATGACCCGGCTACTCCCACCGTTAACGAGGGAGATTACATCTACACCCCGTCAGACATGTACAACGACTATTTCCTCGCCGCAGAGAACTGGGGCGCCAAGGTCCACAGCAACAGCTGGGGCGGCGGCTACGGTTACGATGACGGCACGGCCGAGATTGACAGGTACCTCTGGGACAGCCAGGATTACCTTGTCTGCTTCGCGGCAGGCAACGACGGCGCTGTCTCGACAATAGGCAGCCAGGCCGAGGCGAAGAACCTCATCTGCGTCGGAGGCACGACCAACGATGGTACGGGTCAATACACATCCACCAGCCAGGGACCCTGCTACGACGGCAGGATAAAGCCCGATGTCGCAGCCCCGGCAGTAAGCATTGAATCGGTCAACGGAGGCGGAACAACCACCTACCAAACAATGTCCGGTACATCGATGGCCTGCCCGGCGACAACAGGTTCGGCAGCCCTCGTGCGCCAGTACTACACCGAGGGATGGTACCCGACCGGGGCCAAGGTCGCCGGTAACGCCATGAGCGCACCGTCCGCGGCACTGATAAAGGCCACGATGATAAACGGCGCTGTCGACTACGGCACACTCAATGTACCTAACTTCATCGAAGGTTGGGGCAGGGTGCACCTGGAGAACAGCCTTTACTTCGCAGGCGACACCATCAAGACAGCTGTCGTTGACAACAAGATCGGCCTGCTGACCAATGACTACGTGGAGTACAGCTACTCTGTCGTCGCAGGAACAAGACTGAAGGTCAGCCTTGTCTGGACCGACTTCGAGGGAGACCCGGCGGCATCCAAGATGCTTGTTAACAACATGAACCTCCTTGTAAAGAACCCGAGCGCAGTGGAATACAAGGGCAACGTGTACACTGGCGGATACTCAACCACCGGCGGCGTTTATGACACGCTCAACAATGTCGAATGCTTTAACATCGCAGCACCGGCTACAGGCGTCTGGACCATCAGGGTAACGGGCTATGCAATCGCCCGAGGCCCGCAGCCATTCGCGCTGGTCGTCTCCGGTGCCCTGGCCGATGGATACGGCAACGTGTTCATGGACAGGACCGTGTACGGTGACGAAGACACGATAACCATTGACGTCGAGGACACGAACAACCCGGCCGGAAGCGTCAACGTTGTTCTGACCACATCCAGCGGCGACAGCGAGACTGTATCGGTTCCCGGCACAGCAGCCAACTCCGGCCTTTTCAAGGACGGGTCAATAGTGACTGGCCTCGGAATAATTGCCACAGGCAACGGTATACTCGAGGTCTTCCACGGAGACATCATAACAGCGACCTACGCTGATGCCAGCCCCGCGCACAATTCCCGTGCTTACGCAGTTGTGGACATGAAAGGACCGGTCATCTCCAACGTCTATGCGGGAGGCATCCTGCCGACCGCGGCGATCATCTACTGGACCACATCTGAGAATGCGGATTCCTCGGTATATTACGGCACCAACCCAGCCAACCTGAACTTGTTGAAGACAGAGACAGCTCTGGCAATAAGCCACAGGGTAGTTCTCAAGGATTTGGCATCTAACACCATTTACTACTTCGACGTCAAATCCAAGGACAGCAGGGGCAGGAGCGTCCTTGATAACAACGGAGGCGAACATTACATGTTCTCCACCACGAGCGCGGCCACGGGAGGAAACCTGGTCCTGCTCGTCGACGACGACGACGGATTGGCGTCACCGCTCTCCGGCCTGGGATACGAGGTGGACTGGATAAACAACCTGAACGCCTACGGATGGACATACACCCACTGGGACTTCAAGGTCTACGGAACACCCAGCCTGGCTGACATGAACTCGCACACGATGGTCGTATGGTATGTCACCGAGGGATACCCACAGATCTCAAAGAACGACAGGCCTGTGCTCAAGGCCTTCCTCGACCAGGTCGAGAACCCTGAACAGCACACGCGGCCGATGATGTACCTGGTAGGACAGGACATCGGATGGGACATGAACGCACAAGGCACCGATGTGGATGTCGCTTGGTTCGAGTACTACACCAAGACCCGATTCCTGGGCGATGACGCCGACGGCGGCGGAGGTGTCGAGAACGATCCGTTCCAAGTGGAAAACGTGGGACACCCGCTCAACATCTACAGCCTGGCCGATATCGACCTCGAGGTCGAGTGTTTCGACTACCCTGTCGCAGATGACAGATTCTGGCCCGACGACCTGATGACACTCACGGGAGGCACCAGGACATTCGACTACACATCCCACCGATATGCCGGCGGCAACTGCGCAGGCGCCTCTCAAACTGCAGGCGGCACCGGCGGCCAATCAAGGATTGTTTTCCACGGGTTCACACACGACATGATCGCTTCCACGAACAGCGGAACAGCCGACTACAACCCAGAGGTACCACAGATTGACCCGGAAAGGTCAAAGATGCTGGACCAGGTCATCCAGTGGCTCCTCGGAGGCAACCACCCGACAATCGACCTTACCTATCCGACCGGCGGCCAGACACTTTCCGGCACGGTATCCGTGACATGGACAGTCTCGAGTGCGCAATCCATTGACCTGTACTACAGCCCCAACAACGGACAGGCATGGACACCGCTTGCGACAGGCCTCGCGGGAACAGCCACAAGCTACAGCTGGAACACAGCGGGCCTGCTCACCGGCGTTGACTACAAAGTGAAGGTCGTCGCAAAGAGCTCGGCCACCTATGCAACCCTGACGGACTACAGCGAGTCCGGCGCGTTCCGCATAAACGGCGTGGACAACCTGGGACCGAAGTGCTCCGCGGGCACGGTCACTGCCGACAAGCAGCCGACCGTGAAGGGCCAGACAATGTGGTTCAACGCGACAGTCACAGATGACGGCAGGGGCCTATCCAACATAAACGCAGTGGAATACTTCATTGATCTCGTCAAAGCGAACGGTACGGGCAATGCAATGAACGCAACCGACGGCAGCTTCAACAGCATGACCGAAGGTGCAAAGACAACCTACACAGGCTCAAGCGGATTGGTGACAGGCAGGCACACACTGTTCGTCCACGCAAGGGATGCAGCATCCCCCACCAACAACTGGGGACCATTCACTTCTACAACGTTCGACATAATCTCGACAACGGCAATGGCATCCGCGAGGGGCCCAATCAGCGACCCCACCAACGATGTCGACATAACCATTACCTACAGCTATGCCAACAACCCGACGTCCATCAATCTTTACTACACGATGAACGGCGGAGCCACATGGGTCTTCATCGGAAATGACGCCCCGGTGGACGGAACCTATGACTACACCATAACCAGCGGAAGCGGAACCTACGGATGGATGGCACAGGCCGTCGGAGGAGGCTCTGACGAACCAAGCCCGCCAACGCCAGGGTTCGCGCCTGAAGCCGGCTACTACATCCTGGACCTCATACCGCCCGCAGCGCCGGGCACGCTGACTGTGGACCAATACGGTGAACAGGTCACAATCGATAGTGAGACCCTGACCACCGCCGGAACCACCGCAGCAGGAGGACCGCACAACGTATGGTTCTGTGTTGTGGATTCCAACACGGCAGCGGAATTCACCACGCCGAACAGCGCAACCGAGCTCACAGACGCACAGTACACAAGCGCATCTACATCGAACAATGTCCGCGCCACAAGTGCCACACCCGGAGTCGGGGACTATATGTTCCTGAAGAACCAGTTCGCCACAACCATGACTCCGTCGGAAGTTACCCAGATAGACCTCACTTTCGAGGGGTACTGGAGTGCAGGTGGGACCGCGTCCATATATGCCTACAACGCTGCAGGTTCGACCTGGAGCATGATAGGCGGGACACAGGCATTCCTGGCCACCACTGACGGAACAATGATACGCACCATCACGGGAAACTGTGCTGACTTCGTCTCCGGAGGAAACATCCTCTGGGGAGTTGCCATTAGCGTTACTAGACGTGCAATCAGCGTGGACTTCCTGCGGGTATATGTCGAATCCGAGATACCATTCAGCTGGACCAATGACAACACGCTGAACTGGACCCACGACGAGATTGACCTTGCCGAATACAACATCTACAGATCGGACTCCGAATTTGGCACATACACACTGATTGACACAGTGCCGATCGGGACCAACACCTACCAGGACGACGGCAAGGGCACGGCAGACAACACAACCTGGTGGTACATCGTCAGGGCACTGGACCCTCTTGGCAACGAGGAACAGAATACAAACGCAGAGCCTGAAATAGACACTGGCCCGACATCGCCCTATAACATAAACCTTGCCGGAAAGACTGCCGGGCAGTGGGTGTTCGTCTCCTTCCCGATAGGCATCAGCGGCAATGTCCAGACAGTGCTGAACGACGCGCAGACCACCTGGGACGTGGCGAAATGGTACGACGGCCAAACAAAGACCTGGAAGTCCTTCAGGGCGACCGGGACACAGACCCTCACCACGGTGAACAACCAGATGGGCGTTTGGCTGCATCTGACAGCCAACGGCGGCGACCAGATGCTGACCACGACATTGACTGGCTCGTTCCCGTCAAGCCAGGTAGCCATCAACCTGTACAGCGGATGGAACATGGTGGGATACCCGAGCGCGACCCCGAGGCTGGGAACGGATACATTGCCTGTACAGGCAACCGCGGTCTCGGTCTGGATGTCCGGAACCCCGTACATATCGGATTCCACGCCCGGCGCGGTCACCATGACCGAAGGCAATGCCTACTGGGTGCAGGTGTCCGAGGACTGTATCTGGTACGTGCAACCGTAAAACACGAAAGAATGGGAGGCCTCCGGGCCTCCCCCTTTTCATATTTTATCATTTTTCACATTCCAGCCAAAGCCATACAAATGCAGAGATGCAAATTGACGGCAGATATTCCCTTATAGTAAACTACCAGCCCTTGAAAAGGCTGGCGTTTACGCCAGGCTGGAAGTTTACCATAGGGCANNATCGAAGCTGGATGGCTTCGATTTTCTTTGAATATATTAGGACGGCATGCAACGGCATATCACGTTAGTGTTCATGCCGATTCGCACTGCTCCTTCGAATCCGAGTTGATGTGGTCGGAGCAGTTCTCTCGATGAAATATGGTTGGACATTGATTCTGTCTTAATTCATCGATTCATCCCAGCCCGGAAGGACTGAGGGTTCTCGGCATATTTACACTAAATATCATAGAATAGTAATCATTATTACTCAGATGCTCGATTCACCCCGGAGGAGGCTGTGTGGCGGTAATCACCAAGGAAGACCTTGAAACAGCTTTCAGGAAGACCCTGAGCGGCAAGGGCTACTCCGAAGAGCAGATTCTCAAGATGGCCGACGACATCATCACGCTGTTCGGCTTCGACAACGCGGTTATGGACAACAGGCTGAGGCCCGAGGACAGGGACCTTTTCTACAAGCTTGAGGAAGCCGGCCTGATGCACACGCAGCAGGAGGAGGTGACCATAACAAAGGGGAAGGTGTGGCGCCTGCATTACTGGTTCCTGAACCAGAACGTCATCCTGAAGCTGTCCAGAGGCGTGGACGAGGTGCAGAAGACGGACGAGTTCGCTGTTTATTCCGAAATGGACGAGGATGTCTGGACCCGGCACGGCGAAACTAAGTAAACTACCAGCCCTTGAAAGGGCGGTTTTTCTTTATGATTCCAGGGGGCTAGGAACTAGGGTCTAGGGTCTAGGGTTGTTAACATATGTTTTTGCTGGCTGTTCACGACAGCCAGCAGACCCTAGCCCCTTAATTCCATTTTGCAAACAAAGCCCCTAGACCCTTTATTCCATTTTCC
>DAJR01000024.1 GCA_002496385.1 Methanomassiliicoccales archaeon UBA147
GGCGACTTGAGTGGGATAATAGTTAACATATATAAAACTAATTGAGCGTGTTGTTAGGTCTGTTGAGAAACTGGTCCGTGGAAACATTAATATCATTATGGCCCCTGCCTCTACCGATGACCATGAAAGTAGTGGTGATAGGCATGNNGGCATGGGCTATGTCGGCATCCCGGCCGCGGCGCTGTTCGCGGATGTTGAGGGTTTCAGCGTCACTGGCGTCCAGCGAAGGTCAGAGAGGTCAGGATGGAAGATCGATTGGCTGAACCAGGGCAAGAACCCCATCGGAGGGGATGAGCCCGGACTGGAGGAATTGCTGCAGAGAGTCAATAAAAAAGGCACCTTCCGGGTGGTTGACGATTATTCCGTCGTGAAAGAAGCCGATGCCGTCCTAATCGATGTCCAGACTCCGACCGACGAGGACCATGTCCCGAGGTATGAATCCCTGAAGGAGGTGAGCCAAATCATATCCGGCCACATCAAGAGGGGAGCGCTCGTGGTGATCGAGTCTACTGTCGCACCGGGCACAACCGAGCACATGGTGAGGCCCATCCTGGAGAAGGGTTCCGGCATGAAAGCGGGGAAGGATTTCTTCCTGGCATTCTCGTACGAAAGGGTGATGGTGGGACGGTTGCTAAAAAACATCACCGACCTCCCGAGGATTGTGGGAGGCATCGACGAGGTAAGCACCAAGAAGGCCATTGAGTTGTACAAGCACATTGTGAAAGCACAACTGCACCCGACGGATTCCCTGACAGCGGAAGTCTCGAAGGTGGTGGAGAACACCTACCGGGACGTCAACATCGCGTTCGCCAACGAGGTGGCGGTCGCCTGCGAGAGCCTAGGCGTGGATGTGTATCGCGTGAGGGAGCTTGTCAACACCCTGCCGAACGATCCATCGAATCCCTCCACAAACCCGGTCAGGAACATGCATTTCCCCGGGGCGGGGGTGGGCGGCCATTGCCTTCCGAAGGACCCCTGGCTGTTCAAGTACGGGCTTGACACTTATGGCAAGTTCAAATTCGAGCCGAAAATCATTGTGAACAGCAGGCACATCAATGACTGGATGCCCGTGCACATTGTCGACATGCTCGAAGAGACACTGGCCAAGGCCGGAAAAAAGTTAAAAGGCGCTAAGATTGCGATCCTCGGCGTGGCTTTCCTCGAGAACTCGGACGATACCAGGAACTCCCCTTCTAAAATCTTCTACGACGAGCTGGAAAAGAGAGGGGCAAAACCCATTTTGCACGACCACCTTGTGAGGGATTTCGAGCGCCCGTTCACGAATGACCTGGAACGAACTGTCGAAGGCTCTGACGCGATCATCCTTGCGGTAAAGCACAGCATATATGCTGACCTGGATTTTGCCGGCCTGAAAAAGATTGTGAGGACGCCCATCCTGATGGACGGCAGGAATTTCTACAGGCGCGAAGACATCGAAAAAGCCGGATTCACGTATCGGGGAATTGGAAAACCCGCTTAATCGTACGCATTTGTTGAAACTGCAGCCATTGCCCCGGCCGGAACCGTGGTGATTGCGAGTATGAAAGGTACCACCATCCCATAGAACCAAGCATCGCCCATGAAACCGGGCGTATAACTGGCGACCTCAAAGAGATAGGGCAGGCACATCAGAATGAAGCAGAGCGCCATCGACATGAGGCCGACGAGAACGGAATAGCCCAGCGCCCACTTCGGACTCTGGAATGAGTATCCCAGCATCATGCCTGAATAGAAAGGGGCGGCGGTCAGCAATATCAGCCCTGTTGCCGAGCCGAACAGGCTCCAGGGAAGCTCGTGAAGCCCGTACAGGAGAAAGGCCAAAGTTATGATGCATACCGAAAACACTGTCTTGAGTAAAACCCATGCGGCGGTACTGTAATTTCCGTCGGGTTCAACCGCCTGCGCATCCTGGGCCCCCCACAGCTCGCCGAACCCATCCTGGGAGCCGGTTCCCGGCGGGTTTCCCTGGGTCTCTATGCCCTCACCTCCATTCCGATCTCTCGGTGAACGATATGGGTGGTTGCATATCTGGCAGGCACGAACAGTTCCAGGTCCAGCAAGATATCGGCCGCCCCAAGGTCCCGAATGCTGTCCAGGTCATATCCGCCGATATGCACCCAAACCAGCACCTCGATCCGCTCACCGCCCGGGACGACGTCAAGGGGTTCGGTCTGCGGTTGGCCGTTCGGCAAGGTGGAGAAAGGTATTTCGTATGTATCGGTCAGGGTGATGTTGCCGCCCATCAACTCGATGTCAAGTCCGCCGGGGTTCTCCACGTCAAGTCTTAAAACAAGCCAGTCATCATTGAGCCAGCTCTCGGAAACTGAGACCCGCAGGCCATACCCTTCCTTGGCATAATCCAGGTATGTTGACGCGGAATAAGATAGCATGAATAGAGAGAATAAACCGACCGCCAGGAACAGCCAGTGCAGTGCTTGTTGAATTCCGCGGAACTTCATAGTTCGAACCTTCTATACAGTAAACGTTCTCAATATACTTAATAGTATGATGAATTCAGTGTAAAATATGCCGAGAACCCTCNNCAAAGAAAATCGAAGCCTTCCAGCTTCGATAAATCAGGCATGCAACAGCTCTGTGGTAAACATACAGCCCCGAATCCACTGGCATTGATGCAAACCAAAAACGCCAGCCACTTTCGCTAACCATACTTGGTTAGCGTTAAGACGAGGCTGTGCCTCGCCTGTTTAGGGGCTGGTAGTTTACATGAAAAACCTCGGTTCACTGCTTTCCCTTGTTGGCGAGCTTCATGAACGCGAACAGTAGCGCCTGCATGTATTTGCCGCTGCTCTTCAGGCTTGCAACATCCCCGTTCCATGCTTTGAGCTCCATCTGGTCCTCTTTCTCCATGAGGGTGAGTACCTTTGTGACAATCTTCTCGCTCCATGGGTCGACCGAGCCCTCGGTGATGGCTATGACCACGGTGAACCTTCCGCTCTGTACAAGGATGTAACGGCTGTCCACCGGGATGATGTTGAGCTTCTGGGGGGCATACTTCGGGGACCGAAGGAAATTCCTGCCTGTCTTCAGGTCGGCGAAAAGCTCCTTCTGCTGTTCCTTGGACACGACCCGGTTTGTATGGTGGGAAATGAACCGGCCATCCTTGTACAGCAAAAATATATCCTTTACCATCATAGGGGATCTGCTTTTGGACGCTTCGGGCTTCTGACCCGGTTCGGCACTCACTATCTGTGCCCGTACACCCTCGACGGCATAGGTTTCTTTGTACTCCTTCCTCAATTCGTTGTATTCAATCTCGAGCGAACTTGAGTCTTCGGTATTCGCCAAACGGGCCTTGAATTCCTCGACCTTCGGTTTCAATGAAGAAAGTACCATGCTGTCAAGTGTGGCCATCATCTCGTTGGTCTTGCACCTGTTCTTTACTGCAATCAGTTTCGAGGATGCCGCTTCACTCTGCATCGGATCGGCCAGGAGCCTGTTGAGTTCCTCCAGCTCATTCTCAATGCCGGTTGGATTCAACTGAGTCATCTCATCTTTGATCTTCTTGTTTTTCTCTATGCCTTCCTCGAACGCATCCAAAATGCCTTTCAGTTCGGAGGTCGATGCAGTTTCGCCCATTGATTCTAGACGGGACACATCATATCCGTCCGCGGTGAATTTTGCGAGCTGTGTCTTGAATTTCTTGTAGAATTTGCTGTCCTTCCGTTTTTCCTGCGTATCGCTTCCGAGCACTTCGGAGACAGTGCTGGAGATGTTAGACTGCGAATCTTCATCTGCCCGCGTGGTGATTTCCTCGGGCTGCGTGGTTGCTGCGGCAGTATCAAGAACTTCCGTTTCATCTATGCTGGGTGCTTCGGATTGCTGTCTGTTCTGGTGTTTCCTGCCTTTTTTACCGCCCTTCTTTTTGGCCATTCCTTCTCCTCCGATTAGCGCACCCGCAGACGATAAACGCTCACTGGCTAATAACTTCGAATTTACCGTTCTCGAATATCAGCGGCATGAATTGCCTTGTGTGATGTGTTTTACGCATCTTGACAACACCCAGGTAAAGGTTGGCGCCCCTGTCGGTCTGCTCGACCTTGAGGTGGATGATGCCGTCTGAAAGGAAATCCTCGATGCCGTAAAGGCCGTACACCTGTCTGTCTGTGGGCATCTCCGATATCAGGAATGTTGTCACGCCGAGGTCCCTTATCTGTTCGAAGAATTGGAATAACTCGCCGCGCGGGTTCTTGAAGGTCGTGAGCGCATACACTGCTGCCAGCGAATCCAGCACCAGCGCCTCGCATCCGAATTTCTGCTTGTAGTTCCTCAGAACGCCGATGATGGATTTGAGCCAATCGACATTTTGGGGTTTGGTCTTGTCGATTGTGATATCCTTCCTGACCCTAGCCAAGTCAACGATGACAAGGTCATCGAGGCCTCTTGAAGGCAGGCCAAGCTTCTCAACGTGCTCCAGAATGCTCTGCTTGCTCTGTTCAAGCGTGAGGTATATCGACCTCAGTCCGTTCTTCTTGCAGCCGTTGTAGATGATGCTGTAGCCAACTGTGGATTTCATGGTCCCCGCGTGGCCGCACAGCAGCACGATGTAATTTTTCGGCACTCCTCCCTCAAGTATCTCATCCAATCCGATTATGTGGGTCGGTATTCTTGAGTCGACACCCTGTTCCTGGGGTGCTTCAACGTTTTCTTCTCCAGTCATATAAATCCCAGTCCTGTTTTTACCAATATGGAATTAAATTTACAATTCATGAGATATAGAACAGCTATATAAACCTTTTACGGAAGCTTGAAAGACCGCCCCATTCTATCTTGCTGAACTGCATAATGGTGAAAATGGAAGCTATTTCATATTAATCGGTAGTTATTTATATTACCCCAATTTATTGACTAAACCAATCAATAACTGAAAAATAAATCAGAATATCTATCCATCTCATGGATAGAAAAAAAAACGAGGAGAGATAAACATGAAAACTACAAAAGTTTTATGTGCGCTGGTGATTGGGATGCTGCTAGTGTCCGGAATACCCATGTTAACAACAGCCCAGACAGCGAGTGGCGAACTCGTCATTGCGCTCCAGCAGGATATGATTGATATGAGTGCCTGGAATCCAGACACGAACGACGTATGGAAAAATTTTCAGATAGGTTGGTGCTTTGAGGGCCTGATGGCCTACAACCCTGATTACGAACTGTACCCAGTCCTCGCAGCTGAGAAGGCGACCGGACCCAACGGGGTCGACGCCACAATCAGCGCGGATGGACTGACCATAACCGTCAAAATAAAGGAGAACGTGCAATTCCATGACGGGCATGTGATGGATTCACAGGATGTCGTGTTCTCATACCAGACACTGGCATGGGGCCTCTTCCAGACACAGGTCCTCGGACCTCTGTACTGGGATGACGGAACCACGTTCGCCAGATATGACAGCACCGAAACCGCTCCAACGATCACAAAAATCGGCGTCGAGGCAAGCGGACCCAACACGGTGGTCTTCCACCTGGTTGACAACTATGCGATGTTCTGGTATCTCACAATGGCAGTACCGATTATGCCGTACCACATATGGAACACCCACACAGTCGATGCTGTGGCCAAAGGCTACAATGTCACAAACGAGAAGACCTGGGATTACAGCTATGGCTCAAAAGTGACAGAGCTTGATGCGGCAATCGGCACCGGGCCGATGAAGATTCAAAGCTGGGTGAAGGAGTCGGGCTCCGTCATAGTACCTTTCGAGGACTACTGGGACAAGACCGGAACCACGACCTGGAAGGGCGTGGAATACCCCAACTACCCGCAGCATGTGACGAGTATAAGATTCAAGATATACACACAGCTTGACGTGGCAATACTGGCTCTCCAGAACGGAGATGTCCACCACCTGCCGTGGAGCCTGACCCCGGGTTACTACAACTTGCTGAAGAACGACCCCAACGTGGGCATCGAGCTCAACAAGGACCAGGGATTTTTCTACATGTCATTCAACATGAGGAAGGGCGCGATGGCTGATGTCAACTTCAGAAGGGCGATATCCTACTGCGTTGACAAACAATACATCGTCGACAGGCTGATGGGCGGCTACGGTATCCAGGGAAGCGTCCCGATATCGGTCACCAACACCTTCTACGTGAACTCCTCGGTTCCCGCATGGATTGTAGGCGGAAACCTGGATGCGGCCAAGGCGCTTCTTGATGCAAAGGGTTATACCGACAAGGACGGGGACGGATGGAGAGACATGCCGGACGGCTCGCCTCTGAAATACAACATCCTGACACCTCCGAAGGACTATGACCCGATAAGGGCAGACAGCGGTATCATGATTGAGAAGAACCTCAAGTCCATCGGATTGAACATTGCGGCCGTGCCGACAAGCTTCAACACGATTGTGAGCGCTGCATACGTTTCGCTGGAATTCGACATGTACATCCTCGGATGGTCTGTCGGGTCCTTCCCGGAATCATACCTGAGGGACTTCTTCCACTCGGGCATGGATGTTGCGGTCAACCCCTCCGGCTCAAACGCAGCGGGATACCACAATGCGACCGTTGACACCATGATCGATGATATGGAAGTCGAGATGGACACGGATGCAAGGGCCAAGCTGATTAAGGATATCTCCGGAGCCACAATGATGGATGTCGCTTACAACACACTCTACTACAGGACAAACATCGAGGCTTACCGCAAGGATATCTGGACTGGCTGGATACCGGCGTTCGGAACAATTTACAACGGATTCTCACTGTACAACCTTGCCCCGCCGGGAACCACTGACACAGGAACAGACGGCGGCTCGGGCGGCGGTTCCGCAACCATCACCGAGATCGAGGCAACAATAAACACCCCG
Source organism: Methanomassiliicoccales archaeon UBA147 (assembly GCA_002496385.1). Lineage (GTDB taxonomy): Archaea > Thermoplasmatota > Thermoplasmata > SG8-5 > SG8-5 > UBA147. Next base: position 6,834 of record DAJR01000024.1, read on the forward strand.
TCAAGGGCTGGCTCTGGCCAGACAATATCGGGCAGCATCATCGCGACCGACGTATTTGAGAGCGGCACCGTGAAGACCGCCACGCCAAGCGTGGGGGCGAGCGTGCATATCACTACCAGCTATGGCAAAGTGATCACCGCAACAACTGATGCGACGGGCAAAGCCTCTTTTGAACTGACAGTGCCATACCAGAAAATCGACAGCGTCAGGATAGACGCGAACATCTCGAAGACCGGCGTGTGGACAAACGTGAACAAGACCATAGGCATCGAATTTGCCAACCACATTGCCCAGCTGAGCCTTTCCACCGACAACGGAGTGATAGCGCCGGGCACAACCACGATAGTCACCGCCACTGTCACCGACGAGAACGGCAACCCGATTGCCGGCGTGAACGTCGATGTCGATACTGCGCTGATGTTCGGAACAGTCGATGCGGCAACCAAAACAACAGATGCCACGGGCATCGCATCATTCACTTACACGGCACCGCCGGCCACGATGCTCCCGAACCAGCACAGGTTCGAACAGTTCAAGGCCAACATCACTGTAATGAATACTATCATTCCTGAAATACAGAGCGCGTCCCTGATCATCGGCATTTCGAACAGCGTCTATGACTGGCACAGCCTGGACATTACCGGAGTAACAGCCTACGTAATCGATAACCTGCCCACCGCGGATTTCCCGGGGAGCACGGCCATCACGCTGAAGCTCACCGACCAGACCGAGGCAGCCGTGGGTAGTTTCCCGGTGTCATTGGAACTTTCAGCTGACGGCACGGTGATCGACGCGGATGCCATGATGAAGAACACGGACACGAACGGCGTGGTGACATTCACCCTGACCGTCGACCCGGCCTTCAAGGGAGCGCAGACCGTTCTGGCCACCTTCAACACCTCCAAAGCATACTCCATAAAGGACAGCGTGGCAATCTACATCAGGAACAACCCGACTGACAACCTGACCACGTACCATGTCAACATAACGGACGTATCCAACAAATTCCTGTCAAACGCGGCATACCCGGCCAACACCAGCATTGTGAAGGCCAGGGTGTTCAACGACACCTGGAAGCCGGTCAGCGGTGTGGATGTCTACATGGGACTGTCTAACGAAGACCTAGTGGATGTGGACGCGGAATTCAAGACGTCCAATGCCTTCGGCAATGTGACCTTCAACATCACATGCGTCGCAAACGGCTCGGCTGACCTCGCAATCGCATTCGGCATCGAGGACAGCGTGGGAATCTGCCAGGGCTACAACCTGAAGGTCAACAAGACCGCGGCAACGGAAAAACTGCCTGTACTCAGCGAGAAGGTCTTCGGACCCGCTCTGGGCGGCGAGAAGGGACCATGGAACCTGACGCAGAAACCTGTCCTAAATGCGAAAGTGTACAAGGCCAACGGCGGAACATGGGTCGAGGGAATAGAGAACACACATTACACACTCAATTACACCACCGGCGAAATAAACATGGTTGACCCACTTGTTGCAGGAGACGTTATCCACGCGAGATACAACTACACTGTAGCTGTTACTGACGAGAATGTACTGGGCGCACCGGCAGTGGGCGGCGAAAAGGGACCTTGGAATCTTACGAACAAACACATATACGATGCGTCAGTGTTCAAATACAACAACGCAACTGGAACCGCACTTCTGCCCCCCACCGATTACACACTGGACTTCATGACCGGTTCCCTGGCCATGGTGAACCAACTAAGCCACGGCGACTGCATCAATGTCACCTACAACTATACTACTCCGACCGATGCAGGCAATGAGACCCTTGCAGCAGCAGCAGGCGGCGAGATGTGGGTTGCACTGAGTCACCCCTTCGTCATCAACGCAACTGTGTACATGTTCAATGTAACCAATGGCTGGACTTCCCTGACAAACACTGTTGAATACACTCTGAACACTGGAAACGGCTCTCTTGCCATGACTCTGCCGATGACAGCTGCAGATGTGTTATCTGTTTACTACAACTACACTACTCTGGCCGATGCAGGCAATGAAACCCTTGCGGCAGCAGCTGGCGGCGAGATGTGGGTTGCACTGAGCCACCCCGCCGTCATCAATGCGACGGTGTACATGTTCAATGGAACCAATGGATGGACGCTGCTGACACCCCTAAACTACACGTTACACGCTGCGAACGGCACCCTGAACATGACCATGCCGATGACCGTCGGAGATGTGTTATCTGTTTACTACAACTACACAGTCATCACACCGGTTGCGACTGAAAACAAGATAATGTGGGCCTATGGCGGCGAGACAGGATTGATAGGCAATCTGAACATTGCTCTGCCGATAGCCGACGCACAAATACGGAGGAACGCAGATTGGCTCACGCCCATAACCGATTACACGTTTGATCCAGTGACAGGGGCAGTGACCTTGACGGCAAACATCGTTCTTGTTGCCGGAGACGTTATCTTCGCCAACTACAACCAAACGTTAGAAATAGTGAACGAGACCGTCGCAACAGCATTGGGCGGCGAGACCGGCGCAATTGGCAACCTGACTCAAAAACCAATCTTCAATGCAACCATTTACAAGGAAAACGCAGGGGTTTGGGTAAAGGGTGCCACACCCGCAGACTACATGCTGAACATGACCACCGGCGCCCTTACACTGAACTTCGTCCTTGAGGCCGGAGATAACATCTACGCATTCTACAACTACACCAACCCCCTGCCGGACCACAGGCTCAACGTGACCAGCGTCTCCTCTTACTACGTGGACTCCAACCCGTTCACCAACACGACGCCCAGCTACTCCAACATCGTTGTGAGGCTGCAGGACGTCAACGGTAACGCAATAGTAGGCAAGACCGTCAACGCCTTGATACTGAGCCGCGGGAACATCAACATTGTCAAGCCAGCCAACGTCACCAACGCGACAGGATATGCGTTCTTCAACGTCACATCCGGCGGGTCGGACCTCAAGTCCTCGGCAGCGATCTACTTCCAGGTGAACGGTACCACCGGCATCACGGAAAGCGTGACCATCTTCAACCGCGGGTACACACCGGGATACGCCGCTGACATCGACTTCACAGGAATCGCGGGCCACAACTCCACATTGGAAATCTCGGCCACTGTCTACGACGAAGCAGGAAAACCGGCACCCGGAGTGCGGTGCCAGCTATTCATACCTGTTACATCCGAGGGCAGGCCCGGCGTTATCCAAGACGGAGACGTCTGGGACTTCTATGAGTACGGCGGCGATAACTACATGGGCGACTACGCAACATACCTAGGCAGCTGGCTCGGAGACAACGCAACCGTCACCGATGCCTTCGGACAACTCAATGCAACAATAGACACACCCTCATTCCTCGCAGACGTCGAGATACCGCTCCAGTTCGGAGTGGGCGGAACAGGCGTGACGGCAGGCTTCAACTATTCAGCCAACAACTTCTGGATGGAATGGCCCGGGCCCGATTACGACACACCGCCGCTGACAGACGACGCGGATGTCTACTACTGGCTGGAAGCGACCTTCACAATGACCGACCAGGCAATACTGAAGAGAGCCCCGATGGCAACCCTTACAAAAGCCACAATGAGCCAGCCATTCCTCTCGGCAGCCGACAACACAAGCACCATCAGCCTGACATTCCAGGACCTTGCAGGCCCCCTCAACACTAAACTGGTGAACATCGGAGAGGGAACCGCAAAACCTGTCATTCTGGATAAGGACGTGACCTCTGCAGCGGGCGTTTACACCTACGAATACACAACAGAGAGCGCAACGTTCGACGCAGGGATCGGCTTCACATCGGTACTTCTGGACGCGGGCTACGCCAAGTTCCCGTTCAACTTCTACATCCCCTACCTGGCTGACGGAACCACGGCCAAGACTTTGGTGGCAAGCATTGTGCCTGCCCAATCCGCGGTCAGGATAGGCCAGAATATCGTCCTGAATGTGACGGTTGTCGACGAGTATGAACGGATAGTGAGCGGAGCCACGGTGGTTTCAGGCACACAGACAGCCACGACCGATGCCCAGGGCAAAGCCCAGCTGACCGTTTCCACGGCCGCCCAGACACAGACCGGCTTATTCCGGATAGCCTTGGACATATCATCGGGAACTCTGAGCACCGATGAGGACGTGAGCGTTATTCTGCTTGCGGCCAAGAGGGTTATCATCGTCGGCCCGGTGCTGGACAAGGGCAACAACCCGATAGAGGGTGCCTTGGTCTCGATAAGCTTGGCAGCAACCCGACAGGCAGATTCCTACACAGGCCTGACCAATGCGACAGGCTATGCCTCAATTGAGGTGCCGGAATCCTACCTGGGTTCGAGCGTCACCGTGACCATCACCAAAGACGGTTACAAGACAATAACCTACACGACCATGCTGAACCAGGACGGAACATTGGCCGCAGCCCCGCCAGTCATGAAATCTGAAGGCGGGCTCAGCACCACCATGCTCCTGCTTATCGTAATCGTGATAGTGGTGGTCCTCGTTGTAGCGGTAATGGCGCTCAGGAAGAAGGGCGGCAAAGAGGACGAAGCTGCAAAGCCGGAACCTAAGGCGGAAGAACCGAAGGAGCCCGAGGAACCGACGGAACCGGCAGAGCCGGCCGAGGAAGTCATTCCGGAGGACGCACCCGCCGAGGATGCCCTGGAGCCCAAGCCCGAGACAACGGAATAAACGAAAACAATGGGGAGCTGCAAAGCTCCCCCCTTTTCTAATTTTCAATTTTATTTGATTAATTGTAGCAGGGACGGCTCTGTCAATGGTCGAGAGGCCTGTATTTTTCAGGAACTGGAACATAATATAAATACTATTATGGACTTGTGGTTTGCATGGCCAAAATGGGGCGCTACGTAGCCGGCAGGTTGGTTCAGGGCCTGGTCACCATGCTGATCGTGACCAGCATCATCTTCATCCTGTTCGAGGCCATGCCTGGCGACCCGCTCGACAAGTTCAGGGCCAATCCCGCGACGACCGAGGCGGACATGGCCAGGCTTGAGCGCCTGTACGGCCTTGACCAGCCGCTGCATGTGAGATACTTCAGGTTCATGGGGAACATGTTCACGTTCAATTTCGGGGACTCCTATTCCAAGGGTGCGCCTGTGTCCGACCTTATCGTGCAGAAGGCGCCCCGGACGCTGGCCTTATTCGGTACAGGGGCGATACTGTCTTACATCCTGGGCGTCGCCATCGGCTCGTACATCGCATGGAGGAGGGGGGGCATCGCGGAGGGCTCGATAATAACCAGTTCTTTGTTCTTCTACAACATGCCCTCGTTCTGGATAGGACTTATCATGATATGGGTGTTCTCCTATTACTGGCAGCTGTTCCCTCTGGGCGGCTTCACCGGCATGGAGGAGACTGTCGCGCAGTTCGGAATAACGGGAACCGAATCATATGCCGGCCTGCTTGATTTCCTCTGGCACATGGCCCTGCCGCTGTTCGTCGAGGTCCTGATAGGAATTGCCGGGGTCATCCTGCTCATGAGGACGTCGCTTCTCGAGGTCATGAGGGAGGATTACATCCTCACGGCAAAGGCCAAAGGCCTCACGGAAAGGAAGGTTCGCATCAAGCATGCCAACAGGAACGCCTATCTGCCGATCGTGACCTCGCTGACCCTGACGATGGCCTCGGTGCTGGGCGGCGCCGTCATCTTCGAGCAGGTGTTCTCTTACCCGGGGATGGGACTGCTCTACCTTGAAGCGCTCTACAATCAGGACACATTCCTGTCAGGCGCCATACTGTTCATCCTGTCACTGCTTGTGATAATCGCCAATCTGATCGCAGACCTTCTGTACGGGTTCCTTGACCCGAGGGTGAGGATGTAGGTGATGCCATGGTGACAAACACGACCTCCGCATTGAAAACCCTGGCCAAGAATACATGGCTCTTCACCAGGAAGACCCTTGCCCTCATCCGGGGGAGCAAGCTGGGCATGACCGGCCTGGGCATTATCTTTGCTTTCGCATTCATGGCCCTCTTTGCGCCATGGCTGGCGCCCTACAAGGTTGCCTTCGTCGCCCCGGCAGAGGACATATTCGACATCGAAAGGATCCAGCTGGACTATCCTGTTTCCGATGGCTACCACAGGATGGTGGTCGGCCCCACGACCCCGGGAGAATCCTCGATGGGGGGCGGAGTATGGTTCATCCTGGCCAACAGCAACGGGACCATCATCATGGATTATGCCAAGAGGGCAAGCACCGAGAATCCCTTCGACCTGGGGAACATGAGCCTGACACTGGACATTGCCTCATACGGCCTCCAGCCGCCGCTGTCCAATGTACTGTATATCTCCCCCGCGAGGGGATACAACTCGACATTTGCCATGGCTCCGACCTACGGCGAGAGAAGGGAGTGCGGGCTCCTCGCGTTCATGGCCAACTCTACATTTGTCATCTTGGACCCTTTCAAGGACTATCCCGACAGCCCGATCCTGTTTCAGGAGGACATCTCCTTTGCGCCGGTCTGGATCAACCAGGACACGACCTCGGGGGCGAACATGTTCAATCCCCCGACCCAGAGGAAAATTACAACAATGTGGTTCTCGACCCTCTACGGCCCGATCCGATACATCAACCTTGCGAGCGAGGACCATATAATCACATATTCATTCGAGTATTGCTGGAACAGCAGGGGCATCGGGGATGTGACCAGGTTGCTCGACAAGGACCTGACAATCACAGAGGAGCCGCTGGCATACACGTTCGAGAATTCAAGGTACAGGGACAACACCACGGGTATTTACATCCCGACCGGAAACGGGACGATGGAATTCTACAATGCCACCACGAACGGGGATCCCGAATATTCCCTCCAGTTCAATATCAACGGCGCTGCCGCGGAATTCACTGCCCCATTTGGGTATTTCAGAAGCCCGGATTCCTTTCCGCGACTCTATATCCCCACAGCTGCGGATGATGCATTTTCAGTCGCGATGTACGATCCGTCCAGCCGCACCATGAAGGGCTGGTTCAACGGGACCGGGGGGAGCGTCGAGATTGCCCCCACTTCCGCTGTCACGGGCAATGTATATGTCACGACCAACCTCGCCGGCGATGGCACCCCTTACAGCACGGTGGAGAGGATCAATGAATACGGAACCCTCGACGAATCATTCCTTGGGAACATGGAGACGGTGGCCGCCACTGTTTTCCCCGTTGAACAGGCGGGTTTGATATACGCATTGGACGAGAACGGCTTGGTCTGGGCTTCCCAGACAGTGTTCTCGGTGGATACGCCATACACGGACAGAGGCATGAGCGAGAAATTCTCAACAGGCTCGCCGCAGGCCCAATTCGACTACTTCGGAAGCTTCGGCGGAACACAGTTCAGCACGACGATGACCCCGAGCGAGATGTACAACATGTTCTACAATCCGGACGAGGACAGCATGATAATATTCCAGGCGACCGGCACCAGCCTGGGCGCGCTTCCCCCCGGGACCTACCCCTCAGGGAACAGGTACTACCTGGGCACGGACAACGTGGGCCACGATATCCTCACTCTCCTGATTTACGGAAGCAGGATAGCCCTGTTCGTGGGGCTGACAGCAGCTTTCTTCTCCGTGGTCGTCGGAACATTGGTCGGCCTGGTCTCGGGCTATTATGCGGGGACCATCGACGTGCTTCTGATGAGGGCGACCGATATCGCCCTGAGCATCCCGTTCCTTCCGATAGTGCTCATCTGGTCACAGATACGGGGCCAATCCATCTGGAACATCGTGATAATCCTGACCATCCTGGGATGGCCAGGCATCGCGAGGGTCGTCAGGGCGCAGACAATGTCCCTGAAGGAGAGGGCGTTCATCGACGCAGCCAGGGTCTCCGGTTCAAGCGACACCAAGATAATATTGAAACACATGGCGCCGAACGTCCTGCCTTTCACTTTCCTCTACATGACCCTGTTCGTGGCCGGCGCCATCCTGACCGAGGCGGCGCTGAGCTACCTGGGCCTGGGAGACCCAAAAGCCGTCTCGTGGGGGAACATGCTTTCCACCATCCAGACAAGCGGAAGCTCTCTGATAGCTCCGTGGTGGCTGCTGCCCCCGGGGCTGTGCATCACCATCCTTTCGCTGGGATTCTACCTGCTGGGCAGGGGGGTGGACGAGATAATCAATCCGAGATTGAGGAGGCGCTGACATGGCGTTGCTGGAGGTGAAGGACCTCACTCTGCACTTCAAGGTCAACGAGGGCTGGGTCTATGCTGTGGAGGACGTGAACTTCACCCTGGAATCCGGCGAGACGCTCGGCCTGGTCGGGGAATCGGGCTGCGGCAAGACCACCCTGGGATACGGAATATCACAGCTCCTGCCTGACAATGCCCATGTAAAGGCAGGCCGGGTCATTTTCAAAGGCCAGGACATCCTCACGCCGAGCGTGAAGAAGAACGGTACCCTGGATGCCTACCGCCCCGAGATACGCAAGCTACGATGGAAGGAGATATCGATGATATTCCAGGGGGCGATGAATGCCTTCAACCCGGTCCAGAAGGTCGGGGACCAGATAGTGGAGGCTATCCGCACCCATGAGAAGATCACGGCCCAGGAGGCCGAGGACCGCGTCGCTGAGCTGTACAAGCTGGTCGGGATACCGAAGGACCGCATAGACAACTACCCCCATGAGTACAGCGGGGGAATGCGGCAGAGGGCCATGATAGCGATGGCGCTCGTCCACAACCCGAGCCTGATAATCGCGGATGAGCCCACGACTGCGCTGGACGTCATCATGCAGAGACGCATCCTCACGGAGATCGAGAACATCCAGAAAAAATTCAGCATGGCGATGATAATCATCACCCACGATGTTTCGGTGGTTGCGAATGTCGCGGACAAGATAGCCGTCATGTACGCGGGCCGCATCATGGAGTACGGCGATGTCATGGACGTGTTCAAGAGGCCTGCGAACCCTTACACCAAAGCACTTTTCGGGGGATTCCCGAACCTCAAGGGTGAGAGGAAGCGGCTGGCCAGCATCCCGGGGAACCCGCCCAGCCTGGTCGAGCCGCCCTCCGGCTGCAGGTTCCACCCCAGGTGCAAGTATGCAAAGGAAATTTGTAAAAAGGAGAAACCGCCGGTCATGACCCTGCCAAGCGGCCAGCTGTCGCTCTGCCACTTCGCGGCCGAGGTCCAGTCGGGAGGTGGCGCCTGATGGCCGAACCCATACTCAACATCAGCAACCTCAAGAAATACTACGAGATAAAACAGGGCTTGCTGGCATTCAGGGCGCAGCCGATTTTTGTCAAGGCGGTTGACGATGTCACCTTCACGATCAACAAGGGCGAGATCTACGGCCTGGTCGGGGAATCGGGCTGCGGGAAGACCACCACCGGCCGCTGCATCGCAAGGCTGGAGGACCCCACCGACGGAAGCATCCTGTTCAGGGACAAGGACATAGCCAAGATACCGAAGAAGGAGCTTCGCGGCTTCAGGAAGAACGTCCAGATGATATTCCAGGACCCATATGAATCCTTGAATCCGCGGTTCACCGTGTTCCAGGCAGTGGCGGACCCGCTCACGGTCCATGCGAGGGAACAGAGCCTCGAGGAAAGGCTGGACGCCGTCGTGGGCGCGCTGGAGGATGCCGGGCTGAAGAATCCCCAGGACCTGCTCGGGCGGTTCCCCCACGAGCTGAGCGGAGGGCAGCGGCAGAGGGTGGCCATCGCAAGAGCCCTTGTCGTGGACCCGAAATTCATAGTCGCGGACGAGCCGGTCTCGATGCTGGACGTTTCTATCCGGGCCGGGGTCATGAATCTCATGCTGGACATCAAGGAGAAGTTCCAGATAGCCTACCTGTTCGTGACCCACGACGTGGCCATCGCCAGATACATGTCGGATAACCTGGGCGTCATGTACCTGGGCAACATCGTGGAATCCGCCGAGACCGACCAGCTCATCAACAACCCCACCCACCCCTACACGAGGGCGCTGCTGTCCGCCGTCCCGATACCGGACCCCGACTACGAATGGGTCGACGTCCCCATCAAAGGCGACATCCCAAGCCCGATCAACCTGCCCAAAGGCTGCAGGTTCCACCCCAGATGCGTCTGGGCAAAGGACATCTGCAAGGAGACATCGCCCGAGACCGTGGAGGTTGCCAGAGGGCATTTCGTGAAATGCCATTTCGCCTCGGAGATGTACGGTAACGAGGAACCGCCGCCCGAGGTGCCGGAATTCGATTCGGGGGACGAGGCGGAACATGACGCGGGATGACGGCACCCGCAGAACCAGGCTAAGACAGGCCGCCTGGGCCGTGCTCAGTGCGATTTTCGTTGTGTCCCTTGTTCTCTCGGTCTTTGCGACTAGCAGCTACACCGAAATCGCCAAGGCGAGTATCCTGAGCTACGTGGCAACGGACGATTCCGCGGCATTCGAATTCGGCGACAATGGCACAATGGAATCCGTGAACATGACCATCAGTTTCACTATCGTCAATCCGAGCCGGGAGGAATTGAGGGTCTGGATACTCACGTACAAGGGATGGCTGAGGGACTGCGCGATGGAGGACGGCACCGACACAAGCAGATGGAGGGTGGACGGCAGGGTGGAGTCCGACGGGACCGTGATGCGATATTACCCGGTCTTCGTCGCGGCATATTCATTCGACGCCCCCCAGGTCATCGTGCCGCCCAAGTCGAACATGACCGTGACAAGGCATATCGAGGTGAACAAAGAGAACTACCCGGACATCCTGGCCAACATCGCGGACATCCGCAACTATTCGGATTCGCTGGGGAAGGACCCTGAATGGCTTCATTACACCACCGCCATCCTTTTCATAGAAAGCGTTCCGTCTTTCTCCGGCCCCAACCACGACGCGAACCTGATCCGGAGGTTCGACGGCTGGGACATCACGCCCGGGGTGGAGGGGGCGGGCCCATGAGCCATGCTTTTGCGCTTGATGCGAGAGCGTTGAGAAGCCTGGTCCCGCAGGCATCCATGTATCTCATGCTGGGCTGCTTCGTGGGATTCCTATTGTTCTATGACGCCTTCCATTATTATTGCGAACCGTTCAAATCAAGCCTGCCGTCATGGTTGCTGGTCCTGGCACTGGGGTTCGCTGGGGTATTGGCATGTTTCCTCTACCCGGACATAGTCCATGTGATGCTCTCCATGGTCCTGCTTCCCCTCCTGGGCGCGGTGTTCTGTTTTTTGCTCTTCATCAGCCCGGCATTCTCCCCGGACATCGTGGGGTCACTCTCCGATTGGCTTTTCGAACTGGCCAGGTACATCATATTCGATGTCATCCTTGCCTCAGTGGTCATTTTCTGTTCCGGATTCATCTCGCTGTACATCTTTGACACAGACTGAACCTGTGCAATCACCATATCCGCGCTGTTTCGGGCTTGCGGTGTTCGGCGCCGAACGCCTTTGGTTTGAAGGGACCGCCCGAGGAAAATTATATAAACGTTCCAATTGTACCTCGCGGATGCGAATAGGTGGCAATCAGTATTTGCTGGCAAGATGCCGATATTGCTGATGAACGCCATGGAGTATATTGAGATTGTACCGGGGCGGCGCTTTGGATGAGCATTAAGAACATCAAGGAAAGGCTCGAGGGCTCTTACAGGCTCATACGCATAAAACGCATCAAATTCGGATTCTATGCGATCGAGATGATTCTCGCCTTTATCCTGGGTTTCACCATGGCCATACTGAGAGGGGCAAAATTCGAGCCGTTCTATTTTCCGGTGGATTGGTTCGCTTTCATAGTGCTGATAATGCTTTTGATAGTATCCGTCGAGAACATATATTTCAGCGGCCTGGAGCTCAGGTACACCAAGAACAAGAGCAGGAAGTACCTCCTGGCTAGGAACAACATGCGCCGCTCGATGGCGATAATCGCTGTCAGCGCCTTCTGCGTGGTGCTCCTGTTCCTCCCGCTGACCCAGGAAAAGATTGTCGAGCTGCACATGCCTTCATCGGGGGGCATCATTGACTACCGTGGAATCAGCCAGAATGCTTCGTTCAAATGCCAGGACGAGCTGGGGCTGACCAGGGCCAGCACGATCCAGATCAATGTTTCCGACGGGGATAACCAGGTCACGCTGATGCTCGGCGGTACCACGGGCCTCAACATATGGAGGCCAGAGAGTAAAACAGGTTATAGTTACGGAGGCCTGCCCGAACATTCGGCGATGCAGGACATCGTTTCAGTGGTCGTAGAGAACCACGCGGGAACGGCCATCAATTTCACATACTCGGTCACGAGCGATGTATCGCCATTAATCAAGACATTCATTCCGGCCCTTGGGCTTGGCTTCATCATCGTCCAGTTTGCAGCAATGTCGATAATGTACCCGATCCGGGAGGCATACGCCTCTTCCTCGATATACAGCAAGAAATACGTTCCGGAAACAGACTCAGGCGAGTATTCGGTCACCGAGATAAAGCTCACGAAGAAAGAGAAGGAGGAGGACGAGGCAATCCTGGAAAAGGAACTGGACATGGAGCTTCCCGAACCGCCCAAGCCAATGCCTGCACCCGAAGCTGCCAAATGCGATATCGAGCCTGAGATGGTGCGTTCCCGGGGAAGTGTGGACGACGGCCTCATCGAGGAACCGGATGTGCAGTGCTCGCACTGCGGGGAGATGAACAGCGCCCAATCCGCCATGTGCTTCTCCTGCGGGACGGCTTTGGAGGCCAGGGAGAAATTGGCAATTGACCCCGCAGCCTACCTGAAGAAGGGAGAGTCCTTCGCCAATGCTGGAAGGTATGACGATGCCATATCATGCTATGACGAGGTCCTGAAGATTGATTCTACCAACGAGAGGACCCTGCTGAGGAAGGGCGAGGCACTCCACAAGCTCGGCAAATGGGGTTCGGCCATACAATACGTCAACACGGCCCTCAAGGTCAACCCGAACAATGTCCAGACCCTTGTGCTGAAGGCTAGGATACTTGAGGAGAGGGACAGGATGGACAAGTCCATCGAGATATACAGCCAGATACTTGCGCTCGACCCGGAGAACTCCTTCGCCAAATCAAGGATGGCGAGGCTGAGCCAGCAATTCGAGAAGGTCGCCGAGGAGTCTGAGATAGAGAGCGCGGAGAAAGTCCTGGAGCAGTTCATGGAAGTCCCCGGTATCGGCCTGGCGAGGGCAACCGCCCTGTACGAAGCGGGATACACCAGCTTCGAGATGCTTAAAAGTGTCTCGGAGGAGCAGCTGTCAAAGGTCAAGGGCATCTCGAAGGGCGTGGCGAAGAAGATCCGGAAGGGCCTTGACACTATGTAAATCATCCTCTTGACAGGAGTTGTTTTCTTTGTGATTCTAGGGGTCTAGGGGCTAGGGGCTAGGGTTGTTAACATTTGTTTT
>DAJR01000062.1 GCA_002496385.1 Methanomassiliicoccales archaeon UBA147
TTTAGGGGCTGGTAGTTTACATTGTAGATTTTCGATTGTTGTTCACAGCTTGCTGTTTTTTCATTTCTTTTTGTAACGGGGGCTAGGGGCTTTGCTCACAAGATGGTGTAAAGGGTCTAGGGTCTGACGGGCTGGCTGTTATAGACAGCCAGGCCGTCCGTAAATCTAAAATCTACAATCCCCAAATCTAAAATCTATGTCCCCGGATTCCCGACCTTGCCCATGAACAGTATCTGGCCGGTTTCCTCGTGCCGGATGATGAATATGAAGGGATGATCGGCGTTGAACAGGATTGGCTGGGGTTGCGGGTGCGGGTCGATGCCTGTGGCCACCATCCCTATCGCTGTGGCAGCGGCGGCCTCGGTGCCCTCTTCGTTGACTTCCACAAAAGACTGGTGTATCACAAAGCCGATTTTCAGAGATGTCGAGTCTGTCATTCCCGAGAAGTCCGCGGTGTCCGTGAAGGCCGTCGGCATGCCCATTTCTATAAGCATCTGGTTGAGAGTGTATTTCTGCTCGAATTTGAACTTGGGCAGGTATAGGTTCACTTCCTCTGGAGAAAGGTCCTCCGTCAGTGAGTTCAGATAATCATTGTCCAGTTTCGATTCCAGCGCGCCGATGTCATTGTCCTTCGGCAGGAGGATGTACATTGACAGCGCCCCGTCTTTATAGGGAAGCTGGAGCAGCTGCGCAACGCCGTTCTCCGTATAGTTCAGCACTATCTCGGTATCATGCATGTGCATTGTCTCGGCATCTATGTCCTGGCCGCTTTCAAGGTGGAAGGTTCGGCTCTCTGTGGCAGTCCCGTTGAACTGGTATCTCCAATCGGACTTGAAATAAATCGCGTTCGTCAGGATGAGGTATGTTGCCGGCACGATCATCGAGGGTGAAATCAGATTCTTTATCTTGCCGTTTGTCTGTGCCTCCACCCAGGCGTTTATCGTTTCCGCGGAGCCGGCAGGGTCTCCGAGGAAATCCAGCTCCTCGCCGTGGGCAAGATAATATGACTCGATGGCAATTCTATATGCATCCAGGAGGTTCTCATTCTGCCTGAGCCAATACGCATTGGCCGTTGAGAGCTCATACGAATCGCTTTCTTCGTTGAAATAAGTCTGGTATGCCTCCATCATGTCCCATCTTGTCCGGTTGTCATCCGGGAAATTGAGTACCTGGGCCATCTCATCGGCGGTCTGGCCACGGGCACCCTCGAAGGCCATGCCCAGCGCTGTCGTTATGCTGTAGGGGGAGAAGAACACATTCTCATCGCCCTCTGCAGCCAGCTTGGAATACATCTCGAAAGAGAACTCGTTGCTGCAATTCACGAACTCGTATACGTTGACAGGTGGGGAATCCGAGCCAAAATCGCCGGAATTGTAAATCCAGTTTATCGAGAGGACCGAAACGATAATCAGTATTGCAGCCACGATGACGCTCAGAATTGCCTTTTTCACGCCTTCACCGGAGTCAAATAGCCAACCTTGATTATAAAAGGTTATTGATACAAACGGTGGATTCGGCAGAACATATCGGATGGGCTGTCGGGTACTTTCGGCGATCCCCATCCAACCCCTTTATACCTAAGCCATGCCTAGATGAGACAATGAAGAAGGGGGAAGACTTGGGCGATAAAGCAGGAAAAGAGGGGGCGCTGGGGCCGGTAGAACTGGCGGACATCCAGGACCGGATATACACGATTCGGGGCGTCCAGGTGATGATGGACAGGGATCTTGCCAAGCTGTACAATGTGGAAACCAGAGCGCTGAACCAGGCCGTGAAACGGAACCGCAGGAGATTTCCGGGGGAATTCTGTTTCCAGCTAACGGATGGTGAATTCGAAAAATGGAAATCACAGATTGTGATGTCCGATTCAGACAAGATGGGGTTGAGAAGGCCGCCTTACGCCTTCACCGAACAGGGCGTGGCAGAGTATTTTTCTTTTGACCTCGCTGCGCTGGCTCGGGCTCCAAAAGAAAAATATTCAGTAAAATAGAAAAATCGCCCTCACATGCTCGCTCGGTACAACACTGGCGCTTAAGTACGCGCGACCAACGTTATCCATGTCTGGAAATCTCGTGCGGTCGTTCCCAAAATGCCAGTCAAACAGGGTGCCATTTTGTATGTCGAAGGCCTTGTGAGGCGAGTTGCGGGTGTTCAGCGCGTCCCATGACAGATTCATCATAATCGACAATACGGAAATATATCATCTCGGCGCGTCCCTGAAGGACCTGGGGAAGAAGTGGTTCGGGTTCTCGAGGATGGATGCGGAGGCGGTGGGGGTGCTGGCGAGGGCGGAGGGGGAGGGGTGACGAAACCCTTATTACTTGCCTTTCGCATCCCTCGGCAAGGGTGCGTGGCACATGGCAACAATAAGAAAGGGCCGCACCGGGGACGTGGAGCGGCTCGTCGAACTGTGGAAGGAATTGATCGACCACCACAGGGATTTTGACAGGGGCTATAGCAATTTCGTCCCCGACGTCGAGGAGGTCCAGGCCAAGTTCTACGGCAAGGTCATCAGGTCGAGGAGGAGCGTCATGCTCGTGGCGGAAGATGATGGTGCCATTGTCGGCTTCCTGTTCGGCAGCATCGCGTCCAGGCCGCCGGTATTCAAGATACAGAAGCACGCGTTCATAGGCGATCTTCTGGTCTCCAGGAAATACCGGCGGAAAGGCATCGGGAAGATGCTTGTGGACGGGTTCGAATCCTGGGGAAAGGAGCGGGAAGCGAAATTCATGACCATCGCCGTTTACCCGGAGAACCGGGAGGGGATGGCATTCTGGGAGGAGATTGGGTTCCTGGATAACTCCTCGATTATCAAGCGCAAGTTTTTTTAACCTGGGCGAAGGCGATGCGAAAGCCTTATTATCGGGCTTTCGCATATCTTAAAGAGGATATCCCATTATGCCAGGCATCAACATTCGGGCCATGGAACCCGCAGACATCGAGGATTCTTTCAACCTGATACCGAGTGTAGCCAGCGATTTCCTGTTCCCCACCTATTCCGAGGAAGGAAAGCGGGAGTTCAAGGCCAAGCTGGGGCAAATCAAATCCAGGCTGGCTGACAAAAAATACATCTCTTTTGTAGCGGAAGATTCCGGCAAAATAATTGGCATCGTCCAGGGCAGCATCCGGGAGGGGCATGCCTCTCTTGGCTTGCTTTTCGTGGACAGGAGATACCACCGGAACGGGGTCGGTACTGGCCTGATGGAAATGGCGGAGAACCAATTCAGAAAGGAAGCCGATGTCGTGAAACTGTCCTCATCGATTTACGCGCTCGAATTCTATCAAAGGATTGGCTATGCCAAAACGACCGGGCTTCGGTCGAAGAAGGGGATAGTGTATTATCCGATGAAGAAAAATCTTCGTTGATATCACTTCTCTGGCCAGGATAATTGTCACAAGGTATTTATCAAGCATTCTCCATCACTACAGCGGTGGCAAAATGACATCCAAACCAGTGGGAAAACCCAAATCTGCCAATTTCGAGATAACAATCCGGCCCATGCGCAAATCCGATTTACCTTTTGTGCATAATGGGGTGTGTGAGACGAACTGGCAGGACATACCATCAACTCTGAAGAAGTATGCTAAACGAGACGAGTGCGATAAGCGCATCATCGAAGAATTCAATGCATTCTTAAAAACAAGAAACTACAAATTCAAGGTTTTCGTAGCCATACACCATAAAACTCCGGTCGGGTTCATCTCGTTCGGCGAGTTGAAGAACCATATCACCGGGTTGCCAGGGGGTTCATTGCTGGACTTCTGGGTTGAGCCAGAATACAGAAAACTCGGAATTGGAACCAAGCTCTTCAATTATGCTGCGGAGAAGTTGCTGGAGCGCGGATATACACATTGGGGCGTGATGGTCTCGCCGTCGAATAAAGCATCGTTGCATCTGCTTGAAAAACGCGGATTCTCGAAGGGGTATCTCAGTATGTATAGGGAGTTGGATTGAATACATATGTCATCAACGGAGAAAAACCTGGAAAACGAAAGTCTTTTACGCCGCACCATTTTTTCCATAATCGGGAATAATCGCATGATTCGGGAACTGAACAGGTCTGATGTCGATGTTGTGGCCGCCTACATCTCGGAGGCCCTTGACGGCGAGTTCCGGAAGGTGGGCGAGGTCGGTTATTCGCCCGGGGAGCCCTGATATGCCCAGAAAATACAAGGACACCATCGACTGGGACCGGTTCTGGGAGAGCGAGACTGTGAGCGAGAATATGCTCAAAGGCGGAAGGAACATGGCCGGGCGGCTCGCCCGGTTCATAGAACAGTATGGCCTCGGGAGAATCGCGGATTTCGGCTGTGGGCCCGGAATCACGCTGTTCATCCTAGCGGAGAAATACCCGGAGTGCGAATTTGTGGGGTTCGACCCCTCGATGCCGGTGATCGAAAAGAACCGGGTCAGGGCAGAGAATTTCGGGCTTTCG
>DAJR01000011.1 GCA_002496385.1 Methanomassiliicoccales archaeon UBA147
CCGAATCTCTGATTCGGCATATAACCGCCCTGTAGTAAACATACAGCCGCGAATCCACTGGCATTGATGCAACTCAGAAACGCCAGTCCCTTTAGGGGCTGGTAGTTTACGACCGGGTTGGCTGGAAGTATTAATCGGCATGCCAAACCCTTCGGGTATTGGCACTTCATTCAGATGACTGTATCAACACTCAGCCTGTTACGTATATACCATAGTTTTCAAAGCGTATTTCACGTGTCTCAGAGGTTGAGGGCTGTGTACACGATGAATGGCAGGGCTATTGCGATTATGGCCCCATAGTAATTCACCTGCTTCGTGTAGTCCCTGTCCTTCCAGTACTCCTCGTCAATGTACATCACCGTGGTGACGAGCAGCGATGCTGCCAGGAATGAATAGGTCGCGATCATTATCTTGTCAATGGTCATCAGCATGGGCATCGGCGGGAGAGAAGATGTTTGACTGATGTGGAACATCACGGCTGATATCAGCATCGAGGTGCCGAAACCAATGCGGTTGGCGATCTTGTCGGGCCTGAATGCGAAACTGAGTCCCGAAACTATGCAGAATATAATCGGCGGCAGCAGGGTCTTGAGTGCCGTGGTCCCGATGGCCCTGCCGACGCTGATTCTGTAGGTGGCCCGCGAGTATGTCTCATCCCAGTTCTCGTAAACATTGTCGGTGACAGCCAGTTCCTGATTCTTAATCTGCCAGCCCGGAATGTTCATGGACTCGTCAATCGTGCTGCCCTCTGTATCTGGAACATATATCAGGTCATCGGTTGTCAGCTTCGAGTCCTCAATCTGGATGACAATCTCGAATTCGTTGAAAGGGTAACTCTTGAACTGAGGCTCGTTGTACAGCGATGCCTGGATGCGGTACCATACCTCGCGGGTGTTCGTCGCTGGGTCAGTTTCGTCAGAAATCTTGGTTGTCGAGCTCGCTCTTCCGTTCATGAACTCGTAGCCAAGTGCCGTGAAGTTCAAATCGCTTGCGTCCCAGATGAGCCACATATAGAAATCGATGGTGTATGTACCTTTGTTTGCGTCGAAGTTCCCGAAGCCTACGACGTATATCCCGACCACCACCTGGCCGGGGGCTGCCTGGCGGGTGCCGGCATGGGGCATTTCCTGGCTCTGGGCATTCACAGGGACCAGGGCCATGGCCAAAGCTGCAACCACGATCAATGCGAGCAATCTGTACATTCCGGTAGACATTTGAATCACTGGGTGGGGAATATTTTTGGGGTTGATAAGTGTTTGGGGCATCTGATGTTCAGAGTTCCTTCCTGTAGAATGCCGCCCTGCCAGTCACTCGCAATTCCATCTTTCCGTAGAGGTTGCGCGCCCCGGACGGGTTCTCCTCATCCACGCCCAGCGGGGCCTCCCTGCCTGTGAATTCAAGTCCGGGAATCTCAGGTAGGCTGGGAAATGGGATTTCAGGCATTCGAATCCGCTTTTTGAAAATATATGCACATTACTGGGTCGTGGCGAACTGCAGGAGCACGTTCATGCCCTTCAGCTTGCTCTGCACCTTGTCGACCAGCGCGATCACACTCTCCGGTGTTGCATCCTTGCCCCAGTGATAGACAAAATCATGGCTGCCCAGGGTCGTCTCGAACCCCATATCCATCAGTCTGTTCACTACCTGGCTCGCGGAACCGCCTTCGCTGCTGAATGTCACTACGACGAAAGTTCTCATGTCTCCACCCTTACACTAGTCGGGATTTAAGCCTATCGATTGAGCCGCTCAAAGGTGAATGTCGAACGCTTTTAATACGACCATCCTTTTTACCGATTGGTATTCACATGGACGGCAAGGTGGACCTTGGAGAAAGAGTGGAGGCTGCAGCCCTGTCAAAGGACATGGTAGGCCAATCTGTCACGGTCGCAGGCTGGCTCCAGGACACGCGCAACCTCGGAGGCATAGCCTTCCTCCTGTTGAGGGACCGTTCCGGAATAGTGCAGGTGACCTGTCTCAAGAAGAAGCTGGGCGACGAGACATTCGCAAAGATGACCGGCATACCGAGAGAATCGGTCGTAGCCATCACGGGGGAGCTCAAATCGAATGACCAAGTCTCTTCCGGATTCGAGATACTTCCGACCTCATACGCCCTCATCGCCGAATCCGCCGCACCGCTTCCCATCGGCGTTACCGACAAGGTCGGGGTCGAACTAGACACCAGACTCAACAACAGGTTCATGGACCTCAGGAAGCCGCAGGTGCTGGCAATATTCAAACTGAGGGATATTCTCGTACGCGGGATGAGGGAATACCTTGTCAGCCAGGGGTTCCTGGAAGTGACCACTTCAAAGATTGTCGCAGCAGGGGCAGAGGGCGGCTCAACTCTCTTCCCGATCAAATACTTCGAGCAGCAGGCCTACCTTGCCCAGAGCCCCCAACTTTACAAGCAGATGCTCATGGGCGCGGGATTGGACCGCATCTACGAGCTTGCCCCGGCGTACAGGGCGGAACAATCCGACACGGTGCGGCACATTGCCGAATTCGCGTCGCTGGACATCGAGATGAGCTTCATAAAATCCGAAGAGGATGTGATGAACATCCTCGAAGGCCTGATGGTTCATTCGCTGGAGGCTGTGCTTAAAGAGGGAAAAAGATACCTGGAAGAACTCGGCGTGGAGGTCGCGGTACCCCAAACGCCCTTCCCGAGGGTCACGCTCGCCGAAGCAGTGGGGATGCTGGCCAAGGCCGGCCTCGAAGTCAAAGGCGACCTGGACACCGAGGCAGAGAAGAAGCTAGGAGAGCTGATGATGGCCGCCCACGGCGCCGAGATGTATTTCATAACAAAATTCCCGGTCGAGATAAAGAAGAACACGTTCTACGCGATGCACGATTCTGCGGACCCGAGCCTGACCAACTACTTCGACCTGGACTACAGGGGCGAGGAACTGGTCTCGGGGGGCCAGAGGGAACACCGCATCAATGTCCTGATCAGCCAGATGGAAGCGATAGGTTATGACCCCAAGGATTTCGAGTTCTACCTCCAGGCCTTCAGGTACGGAATGCCGCCGCACGGGGGGTTCGGGCTGGGAATCGAGAGGGTATTACACATGATGTTAAGATTGCCCAATATCCGCGAATGCGTCCTGTTCCCCAGAGACATGTACCGCGTTGTGCCATGAGGTAAAAAATGAATCTGATAGACATCCTGGTAATAATCCAACTAATTGTATCGTTCCCAGTGGGCATATACCTTTTCGGGGGAAAGAGGAAGGTGACATTGGCCGGTTTCAAAGACATGTGCGATTATTACCGATGGCATTTCATCCTGCTCATCGGCATCTACTTCTTCAAGTCCATTGTCTTCATGTTCGAGACCCAGCTCGAACCGTATGCAATAGATTTCACGCCCATGGTTCACGAGTTCGAGGGCAACAACATATTCTGGGTCCAACACTACCTGGAGAGCTGGCCGATGACCCTCTTCATGGCAATAATATACATAGGCAGCTTCCTTTTCATAATGGTATTCACGCTGGCCCTGTTCTCCTACCTGGGCGAGAGAAAGGTCGCATCGAAGCTCGCCCTGCTGTACTTCGTGCTCTTCCTCCTTACCATCCCGTTCTACCTGTTCATGCTGGTCTATGTCCCGTCCTATCCCAAGATGTTCTACCCCGGCGCAGAATCGGTCGTCACCGGGATGGAGCCGCTGCTGTATAACTTCGGCCCAAATGTAAATGATTTCTTCGTCAACTATGACACGTTCAACAACTGCTATCCCTCGATGCACATTGGCTATCCGGTCGCGATACTCCTCGCCTTGCTAATCAATGTGAGGGGGTTCAGGGGATATAAATACTTCATGCTGGCCATGATTTTCCTCATCGCTCTGGCCATAGTCTACCTGGGGATACACTGGCTCACCGATATCGTCGGCGGACTGCTCATCGCCATCATCGGCGTCATCATCACGGAGAAATCCGCAGAGAGGTTCTGGAGGCGCTTAAACAGGTTGGACAGGTCGCTGAGGAAGCGGTTCAAATGGTGGGACTCGCCCTTTCAGATAACCAATAAATAGATTGTGCACATTCCCACATTGATGAAAGCCGTCATAGCATTCGGGACAAAGCCATGCACCATAAAAATGGCGCCTCTGGTCAAGGAATGCGAATCGAGAGGCCACAAGACAACGATCCTTTACACGGGTCAGCACTGGAGCCCCAACCTGTACAGCGAGCTGTTCGACGACCTGGAGCTTCGGTATCCCGATTACAACATGCGGTGCGGAGAGGAGTCTTACTCCCTGAACCAGCTTGCAACAAACATCCTTCAGAGGACCGAGCATGTCCTGAAGGAGGTCAAGCCGGACATGGTTTTCACGCACGGAGACACCACCACATCCATGGCTGTCTCGCTCGCCGCCCAGCTGTCCCTTGTTCCCGTGTTTCATGTCGAGGCCGGGCTGAGGACGTTCTCGAAGGAACCTTTCCCCGAACAGTTGAACACGAGGGTATCGGATGCTGCTTCCGATGTGTTCTTCGCCCCGGTCGAGAGGAATGCCCAGAATCTCCTCAGCGAAGGATTTCCCAGGGAAAGGATATTCACCGTGGGTAACACCGTGATAGACATCGCCAAGTGGGCGGCCGAGCGGAATGCCGATGTCGCAAAGAAGTACGGCCTGGAAAAGCCCCTGATATATTTCTCCATACACCGCAGGGAGACAACAATGGACAGGGAGAGGTTCAGCGGGCCTGTCGAGGCCATGCTGGAGATGGACGAGTTCAAATTCTTCGTTTCCATGCGGCCTGGCACGAGGGCGGCGCTTGAGAAATACGGCCTACTGAAGAAGATCGAGAAGGCTGGCCACATCTCGGTTTACGACTCCATCCCCTCATACATTGAAACAATAGCCATAATGAAACAATGCGATGCCATTCTCTCCGATTCCGGTTCCATGCCGGAGGAGGCCTCCGCACTCAACATACCGTTCCTCACCGCAAGGTACATCTGCGACAGGCCCGAGACTGTTGCAGCGGGGAGCAACATCGTCGTTGGCCTCCGGAAGGAAACCGTCATCGAGAACGTCCGAAGGGTGATGGGGAACCCCGAATTCAGGGAGAAGATGGTATCCGCCCCTTCCCCGTACGGCCAAGGTGACACTTCCAAAAAGATATTGGACATCTCGGAGAAGCTGTTTGCCGAAGGCAACCTTCTCCGCTTCGAGAATGGTGTCACCACCAGGAACGTGTAAACTGCGGCGCCTGAAAGGGTTTGGTTATATTTGTGAATCTAGGGTCTGGGGGCTAGGGTCTGGGGGCTAGGGTCTAGGGTCTAGGGTTGGTAACATTTGTTTTGTGCTGGCTGTTCACGACAGCCAGCAATCCCTAGCCCCTTAATTCCATTTTACAAACAGAGCCCCTAGCCCCTTTATCCCATTTTGTAAACAAAGACCCCAGACCCTTAATTCCATTTTACAAACAGAGCCCCTAGCCCCTTTATCCCATTTTGTAAACAAAGACCCCAGACCCAACCAATATAGAACCATTTAAATAATTGGATAACGATATAGGAACTGGCGGATGGGATGCCGAGAAAACTGCCGAAGTACCTCAAGGAACGTGAGGTCAGGAAACTGCTGGAATGCCCCAGCCGGGAGAAGCTGAGGGACCGCCTGATACTGCGGATACTGTACCGCTGCGGGCTGAGGGTCTCCGAGCTGACCGGCCTGAAGATAGAGGACATAGATTTCGGCGACTCCTCGCTGACCGTGAGGGGCGGGAAGGGCAACAAGGACAGGCTGATACCGGTCGACCATCAGACCCTGGACATGATTGAATATTTCATCGAGGACGCGACCTCAGGTTACCTGATACTCTCGGAGCGCAACGAGAAGCTTTCGACGAGACAGGTCGAGCGGTTGGTGGAGGACTACGGCAGGGAAGCGGGCCTGGAGCAGCGCATCCACCCCCACATGCTCAGGCATTCGTTCGCTGTGCATTGCCTGAAATCGGGAATGAACCTCAGGACGGTCCAGAAGATGCTGGGCCATTCCTCGCTCACGACGACGCAGATATACCTGGACATCACCGGGGAGGATGTCAAGCAGGACTATTTCGAGCACCCCCTCCCGGTCTAACGCCAATGTTAAATATTGTAAAGGCATGCATCACCCATGGCCTCCGAAACCCTGGCCCTGAGGAACGGTTGGGTAGTCACCCAGAATCCGAAGCGGGAGATTGTCAAAGCGGATGTTCTAATCGAAAATGGCCGCATCGCCAGCATCGGAAAGGTGGGCAATGCCGACGAGACCATCGACGCAAAAGGCTGCGCCGTAATCCCGGGCCTCATCAATGCCCACACCCACATCTCCATGACGCTCATGCGGGGCATCGCCGACGATGTCAACCTGGAGAAATTCCTGGAGAAGACCTTCAGGGTGGACGCGCTCCGCACCCCCGAGGATATAAAGGCAGGCGCCGAGCTGGGCGCAGTCGAGATGCTGAGGTCCGGCTGCACTTCCTTCGTTGACATGTATTACGGCCAGGATGTCATTGCCGAGGCAGTCGACGAATCAGGCATTCGCGGATTCCTTGGTTGGGTGGTTCTGGATGAAAAATTCACTACTCAGAAAGGCAGCCCGCTGAAGAATTGCGAGGCGTTCATAGACAAGCATTCCGGCAGGGAGAGGATTCACCCCCTGGTCGCACTGCAGGGGGTCTATGTCTGCTCCGAGGACACGCTCCTGGGAGCGAGGAAGCTGGCCGAGAAAAAGGACACGCTCCTGCATATCCATCTCTCAGAGACCAGGAAGGAGGTCTACGACCACCAGGCAAGCACCGGAAAGAGGCCGGGGGATTGGCTCTATGACATAGGGTTCCTGTCAGAAAGGTTGCTGGCGGCCCATTGCGCCTGGCTCACGATGGGCGAGATAAGGAAATTGGCGGAGCGCGGGGTCAGTGCGGCCCACTGCCCTGTGTCCAACATGAAGCTGGCCTCGGGATTTGAAGCACCGGTGCCGGAGATGCAGTCCAACGGAATCGCGGTCGGCCTGGGCACGGACGGATGCTCGTCCCAGAACAGGCTGGACATGTGGGGGGAGATGAAGACCTGCGCGCTTCTGCACAAGGTCCAGAGACTCGACGCGGCTGTGATGCCGGCCCAGCGGGTCTTTGATATGGCCACTATCGAAGGCGCCAGGGCGCTTAAGATAGAGAAGGAGTTGGGAAGCATCGAGGTGGGCAAGACAGCGGACATGGCCGTAATCGACCTCCGGCATCCCGCAATGGTTCCGACCTTCAGGGAGAACCTAATTTCCAACCTTGTATATTCCTGCCAGGGCGATTGTGTGAGGGATACTCTGGTCAACGGAAAGCCAGTTGTCCTTGATGGCAAGTTCACCACCCTCGACAGGGACGCCGTCGTCGAAAGGGCGCAAATAATTGGTGAAAAGTTTTTTAATTAATATATTACTTAACAAAACAACAATCGAAACATGATGTATTAAGTATTTCCACGCCGATGGCCCGCCGATATTGATCATGCCCGGGTAGGGAACTGTGAAACGATGCCAATCAAGGAGAAGAAGCTTGTGGTGCTGGGTGATTCGGGCGTCGGGAAGACCGCGCTCATCCAGCGCTTCATCGGAGACGTGTTTTCTGAGGAATACCGGCCGACGGTCGGTGCCATGCCGTACAAGAAAACATTGGAAGTTAACGGCACCAGAGTGTCCTTGGTGATATGGGATGTGGCCGGGCATATATTGAAGCTTCACCCGGCATTCGCCTCCGGGGCTCACGGGGCAATACTGGTCTGCGACCTGGCCAGGCAGGAGAGCTTCAACTCCGTTCTTGAATGGCACGATGTGATAAAGGCCAAGCTGGGCGACATCCCGGTGGTTGTGGCGGGGAACAAATCCGACATCGCGGGAGCGGACGAGTGCAAAGCCCTGCATGACGCCGGATACAGGGGGTACAGGACCAGTGCGAAAACCGGGGAGAATGTGGACAGACTCTTCAACGAATTAGTCAGGTCAATTTCATGATTGGGTGCGCTGGCCCCACCTGGGTCCGAGGCTGTTCTCCAAGTCCAACAGGTCCATTATGCGGCCCACGATGAAATCAACCATGTCGGTGGCTGTTTCCGGCCTGCCGTAGAATCCGGGCATTGCCGGAAGGATGATCACGCCTTCCCTTGACAGTTTCAGCATGTTCTCAAGATGGATAGAGCTCAGGGGGGTTTCCCTGGGCACCAGTATCAGCTTCCGGCGCTCCTTCATGGCCACGGAAGCCGCCCTGGTGATGACGTTGTCCGATATCCCGCATGCTATCTTTCCGAGGGTCGCCATCGAGCAAGGTACTATGACCATCGCATCGAACGCACGGCTGCCGGAGCAGATGCCGGCGTTCATGTCGCAGTTGCCGGCTGTCTCATGGGCGAGGTTCTCGAGGTCGGCAAAATCGAGGTCCGTTTCCTCTGCAATAAGTTCTTTCGCAGTGTCAGAGGCCACAAGGGTGACGCGGCACTGTTCGGCAAGTTCCTCCATCAGCCTCACGGCGTACAGCGCGCCGGATGCCCCTGTAATTCCCACGACGATATCCATGGCCATCAGTCCGTTATTATCTCGAATTTTGCGCCGTCGAACAGCAGCGGGTAATAGGAGCGGTCGTGGTTCGTCTTCCGCATCTTGAACACGCTCAGGAAGAGGTTGACGCGGCGGCTGCTCTTCTCCAGGTCGAGATGTATTATCCCGTCAGCCAGGAAATCCTCGACGCCGAACATGCCGAAAAGTTGTTTGTCGGGGTCCAGCATCTCGGATATTATGAAAACGCTCATGTCCAGATCCCTGAGCCGTTCGAAGAAGAAGAATATGTCGCTCCGGGGATTGTTGAATGTGGCCAATGAATAAAGTGCAGCCAGCGAGTCCAGGACAAGTATGTCGCAGGAATATTTGGTCTTATAGGAGTCCACGGTCTGGATTATAGAGTCCACCCAATTCACTTCCTCGCCCACGGTCTTGGATTTGGTTTCCTTCCTCAGCCTGGTCATGTCTATGACCACGATGCCGGACTCGGAGAGCTCGCGGGGGTCCATGCCGAGTTTTATCATGTGCTCGAGAAGACTGACACGGGTCTGCTCCAGGGTCACGTAGATGCCCCGTTTCTTCTTTATCTTGGCATTGTTGTAGAGGATGTAATACGCCAGAGTGGATTTCATGGTCCCGGCCCGTCCGCATATCAGGGTCACGTACTTGTCCGGGATTCCGCCTTCCATCCGAGTGTCCAAATTGCCGATAAAAGTCCTTATCCTTCCTTCTGCCATGATTGCACCTGTCATCTATAAGGTGAAAGGCTCCTTATATGATTTTCTGTGATTTATGGCTGTGTAATGATTAAATGTTGAAAAATACACTGGGACATGGCTAGGTGGGCCAAAGCCAAGCGGCCATGGTGACGAGAACAGCTGAGCCTACGCACAGACCGACGACCGCCCACGGTGGTATCTTCGGGGATTTCTCGTCCTCGTCGTCGAAATATCTTATGAGACCGGCTGCCGAGTGGAAGCCTTCTCCTTTTTTCTTTGCCATGAATCCTCAGATGACGATAATCCATTTGTTATATAATCGTTTCGTTAAGGCATGCAACCGCCCCATGGCAAACTTCCAGCCCGATGCTAATGCCCGTTCTTTAGGGGATTATGGTTTGCATGAACGAAAAATGGCCGATGTGGTATTTTATGCAGAGGGGCTTTGCATGGAAAATGAGATTAAGGGTCTAGGGTCTTTGTTTACAGAATGGGATAAAGGGGCTAGGGTCTGCTGGCTGTCGTGAACAGCCAGCCAAAGCAAATGTAAACAACCCTAGACCCCAGACCCTAGACCCTGGACCCCAACAATCAGTAAACTACCAGCCCCTAAA
>DAJR01000022.1:0-58832 GCA_002496385.1 Methanomassiliicoccales archaeon UBA147
CTGCCATATGGTAAACATCCAGCCCGGCCGCTATCGCCGTATTCAAAATTCGGCGTAGTCGCAAACCATACCTGGTTTGCGTTAGGCCGAGGCTATGCCTCGACCGGTTCGCAACGAATATCGTTGCTCCAAACGCCAGCCCTGGCAATAAACGCCAGCCACTTTCGCTAACCATACTTGGTTAGCGTTAAGACGAGGCTGTGCCTCGCCTGTTTAGGGGCTGGTAGTTTACACAACGCGCTTCTTCGAGACCTTCTTGGCCGGTTTCGTCTCGATCTTTGAGCCGCAGGCGTAACACATGACCGCGTCGTTGCTTATCATTGTGCCGCACGATGGGCACGGGATTTCCTCGTCCCCGCCCGCAGCGGCCTCTTCCTCGGCCGGGGCTTCCTCCTCGCCGATCTGGGTCCCGCAGGCATAACACATGACCGCGTCGTTGCTTATCATTGTGCCGCACGATGGGCAGGGAACCTCGTTCTCGCCGCCGGCAGCGGGTGCCGGCTCTTCGACCTTCTCGGGCTCAGGCTCGGGTGTCGGTTCCGGTGCGGGCTCTTCGACCTTCTCGGCCTTTTTCTTCTCGGCTTTCGGGGCAGGGCTGGTCACGGCGCCTCTCAGTTGTTCCTCCTGGTCAAGGAGCTGCTTCTCCTTCTCCATGAGCTTCTTGCCGTCACTGATGAGCCTCTCCTTGCTGGCGCCAAGCTCCTTCTCTTCCTGGGCCAGGGCTTTCTCCCTAGACAATATCTCTTCTGTTTTGGATTTGAACTGGTCAACGATCGAAGCTAGCTCAGAGGCTGCGCTCTGGGCCTTTTCCTCTGCCTCGATGAACCCCTTCCTCTTCTTGGATATCTCCTCCTCGATCTTCTGGATCTCTTCCTGTCTCTTCAGGATTTCCTTCTCCTGGGATGCGAACTCCTTCTGTCTCCGGGTGATGTCCGCCTCTCTTTCTTTGAGGCCGCTTTCCAGTTGGAGGATGTTCTCCTTCTGGGATTCGAAGCCCGCCTCCTCCTCCTTGAGTTTGGCCGATTTCTTATCCAGTTCGCTCATTTTGGAGGAAAGTTGGCTTTCCTTGGAACTCAGCTCTTGCTCCTTTGATTCCAGTTCCTTCTCTTTCGCCTCGAGGGCGCCGGTCTTTTCCTGGATCTCTGCGGTCTTCTGCCTGAGGTCCATCTCTTTCTGCTTGAACTGCTCGGCCTGTTTTTGCATTACTTCCCAAATTGATGGTTCATCACCCAAAGGAATTCCTCCTCATGACTCGAATCTTATTGGACGCGGATACTTTTATACATTAAGTAATTTTGGATTAAATCGGGAGGTCTGACACTACTCCCCCGTATCGAATATCGGGCCCAGGACGACTATGCCTTCCTTTCCCACCTCGACCGCGTGTTTTTCCATGCTGTGCTGCGTCGCCCTCATCTTCTCGACCTGGAGGTATCTCACCAGCTTGCCCCGGTTCCTGTCCAGGCCAAGCATTATTATTCCGTCAACAAGGAAACCCTCGTTCCCGAGAAGTTGGGATTCCGCGTCGGCCGATCTTTCCATGACTATGAATGCGGTGATATTGTTGTCCCTAAGCATCTTGAAGAAGTAGAACATCCGTTTGCGCATCTTGTTGACATCCTCCATCAGCGAATAGAGCGCGCCGAGGGAATCCAGGCAGAAAACCGAGAACTTGTCTCCGTATTTCTTCTTGAAATAGACAATCATTTTCTCTATGAATTTGATGTAATCTGTCTCGTCGCCCTGATCGACGACCTTGTCCACTTCCCTCAGGTCCGTGAAATCGGAGATTTGCATGTGCGGTGAAAGCTTGATTCCCAGGCTCTTCATGTTCCTCAGATGGCTCTTCGAGGATTCTTCGAGTGTGCAATAAAGCCCGAACTGGTTCACAGACTCGAGATACTTGGACATCAGCGTGTAGCAGAAGCTGGTCTTCATTGAGCCCGGAGGTCCGGTGATGAGCACAACGCTCGGCGGTTCTATGTCGGTCTTGAACACTTTTTCCATACCGGGAATCGAATTTTTGAACATCGTATGCCCCCTTCAATCATTGTCAGCGGCTTGAAGGCATTTTTAGGATTTATACTTACCCATTCCTCTTTTTATCCGTGTTCAGTAATTATTAATACCAAAATGAGATTTACCGATGATAAGTTGACAGGGTGATTGTCTGGCAGATGAAACCGGCACGCAGGAAAAACGCACCTGCCCAGTTTGCGACGAACTGGTTTCGCAAGATATGAAGGTTTGCCCCTCGTGCAGCACAGATTTATCGCTTTTCTCCGCGGACGATGCAGGGGCAACGCCCGAGGACCCCGACGAATTGAAGAAGGCGCTTCTTTCATCCGGGAACGGCCACCTCACCGACCTTCTCGAGGCCGCCGAGAACGAAACTATTCCCTCCTCCCCGTCGCCGCCTCCCGCCCAGATTGTTTACGAAGAGTCCGTGGAATGCCCGGCGTGCAATAAGCCCATCCCCGCCGATGCCGCAAAATGTCCGCACTGCGGCGTGGAGTTCGAGGTCGAGGAGGTTTTCGAGTGCCCGATGTGCGGGACTCTGATAGACATCAATGTCAACAAGTGCCCGAGCTGCAATGCCGAGTTCGAGACCGAGGAAGCTCAGCCAGAACCCCAACCGGCCCCCCAACCCGCCGAGCCTGTCAAGGCAGAGCCCCCGCCGCCCGAACCGAGGAAGGAGCCACTGAGCTTCGCCGAGCGCATGAAGGCCATGAAGGACGAGCCTTCAGCGCCGAAGACGACGCCCCCGTCGGAACCAAAGAGGGAAATGACCTTCGCCGAGCGCATGAAGGCCATGAAGGATGAGAAAACTATCAGCGAAGCCAAGCCGCCCGCCGCAACCCCCGAGCCTGCGCCCGCCCCTGCACCCGATACAGCACGCGCCCCCGCCCCCGAAACCGCACTCGCCCCCGCACCGAAAGAAACGGCGCCTGCCACCCCCCCGCCCAAGGGGGAGATGAGCCTTTCCGATAGGGTTAGGTCTCTAAAGGAAGGGACCCCAGCAGCTGCCAAAGCCGAACCCGCTGCCGCGCACGATGACTCGGCCAAGGAAGGCTTCAAGGAACTTCCGAAATACATCGGCGAGGTGAAGAAACTCCTTGTCATGGCCAACGAGCTGAAGATTGATGCGTCCGCGAGCAAAGCGCTCATAAACAAGGCCGTGGCCGCCGGCAAATCCCGCGACCTTGAAAACGCCATCAAGTTCGTGAAGGACGGCAAATCCGGGCTGGAGAGGGACATCCGGTCATCGATATTGTCAAAGCTGAGAACCTTAGAAACCGCACTTTCCATCGAAAAGAAATCCGGGAGGGATGTATCGCGGTTCGAGAATTCGGTTGGCGAGATACGGAAATCGATGGACATTGCAGATTTCCAGACCGCCTGTGACACCTTGAAGAAGGTGGAAGAGGAGATGCTGAGGACTACCACGACGAACATCTCCCAGGTGGAGCTCGAATCCGTTTCCTGTGCACTCGTCGATGCGGAGTACCTTCAGCTCAATGTCAGCGAGGCCAGATCATTGTACGATCTCGCAATCCAGGCCAAGGATGACCCGGTCAAATCCTCCCAGTATTCGAAACAGGCCACCGAGGTTCTCAACAGAATTCTGCCGTCTTATATCGCCGGCGAGATGAGAAAGGCCAAAATCACCCTGAGGGAAATCAAGATGATGAATGTGGACATATCGACCCCCGTCAACCTTCTGAAGGAAGCCAATGACCATGTCCTCAACGGAGACTACAGCGCAGCCCTGGGCGCTGTCAAAAAATTCCGGGAGTTCGTGGACAGGGCGCAGGGCCAATGAACGCCTGGTAGAGCAATGCGCCGAAATCAGGCATGGTTTTGTCCCGTGAGATATGACGGCCAGTTCTATTGCGTACGCCGGGGGTCGGTTCCCAGGAAGCTGATTATCTCCATCTCCCTTTCCAGGATCTTGAGGCCCTGCTCTCCTATTGTCTCCGGTGTCACCGATGTGATGAAAATCGCCTCGCTCTCGGAAACCTCGTCGATGAGCCTTCTAAGGAACCTGAGCACGGAGTCGAAGTTGTTATTGCTGATGAGATAATCCAGGCCGTCGATGAGCAGTATCGATTTTCCCGGCGTGTTCAGGAAATCCTCGATTTTGTAGATTATCCTTTCGAGCACCGGCATCACCCTCGTCTCGGAATCCCCCTCTTTGTCGGTGAGCCAGAGAATGGCAGCCTCTCCAACGTCGAACTGCTCCTTCACGCGTTTGGGGTTGATCCTTGTCAGTGCCAGGCCCTTCAGCCCCATGTTGAGGCTGTCCACGAAGTACTCGAAGCATTTCACCGGCCTTTCCTCTTCGATCAGGTAGCTGTGCGAGAGTTTCAGCCGTTCGTCGCGCTTCTGGAGGGGCACCAGGTCCGAGGTGATTTTCGCCTCTTCCCCCTGTTCCGCCCCTGCGGGGATCTCATCCTTGAGCGCAAGTCTGGCTGTGTCAAGAGTGATGGGCGCCTTCATGAGTTCTGAATATGCTTCCAGGGTCTTCAGGGCACCCTCCAGCATGCGGATGTTCTGGGTGTAGCTCCTTGCGATGAAATTCAGGACATCATCGCCTATGACCATCCTCTTTGCCTCGGCCTTCTTCCGGAGTATGGCAACCCTCGTTTCGAGATCGGGCGGCTGGATCTCCGTGGCCAGGCCGCCGTCGAACCTTGAAATCAGCCTGTCTTTCATGCCGGCCAGCTCCCTAATCGGCCGGTCCGAGGTCATGACGATTTGCCTTCCATCCTTGTGAAGCGCGTTGAAGATGTGGAACAACTCCTCCTGAACCGCCTCCTGCCCTGCAATGAACTGGATATCGTCCAGAAGCAGGAAATCCAGGTCCCGGTATTTTTTCTTGAATTCCTTCTTCCTGTTCCCCCTTATCGATTCTATGAACTCGTTGATGAATTTCTCCGAGGAAATGTACAAAACCCGCTTTGTCGGGTAATTCGCCATGACATAATTGCCGATGGCATGAAGGATGTGCGTCTTTCCGAGCCCGGAGGCACTGCAGATGAAAAGAGGATTGTAATGCGAGGAACCGGGCTTCGCCACCGCCGTCGCCGCTGATTGGCTGAATCTGTTGGACTCGCCCACCACAAAATTGTCGAATGTGAATTCCGGAATGACATTGGATTCTCCGGCCTGCAAGGTCTTGCTGTCAGCCGGCAAATTGCCGGCACCGCAGGTGGGGCAGGTGGTTTTTCCGTAAAGGTCCGCCCCGCAGACCGTGCATCTTCCGTCTGGAGCTTTCTCCGTGGGAATGATGTCCCCCTGGCCTTCCAGCTTTTCCTCGAGTTCCTCCTCCAATCCGTTCAGGCCCAGGGTTAGATCGTCCGTTTCGGGCTTTTGAACCGGTGCCGCTGGCTTCGGTTCGGCCTTCGGCGCGGGGGGTTTTGCCTCGAGCTGCGAGAGCGCTTCCTCTCTCTGCCTTGCCTTCTCCATCTCTATCTTCAGCTTCAGGCCCTGGATTGCGGCTTCGATTGCTGTTATCTTCGACGGGTTCTTGAGCATGGCCTTTATTCGTTCCACATCGTTGGCGAATTTACCGCAATCGAGGGCTTCCATTTCCTGCCTGAGGAATTCTGAGCGCGTAATATTGTTCTCGAATTGCTTGAAAGCAAGTTCCGCTTTTGAAGCGTCCTTGTGAATCTCCTCCTGGAGGAATTTCACCACATATCCCCTTGACTGCCACTCCTCCAGTTTGTTCCTCATCTCTTCCGGGACGCCCTCGAGGGCTGCCGGGTGTTGCTGGTCACCGTTGTCGCTCCAGGCAAGCGAAAAACGTGTCCTTCTTTTCAAAAGCTTTTTTTCACCCGGTCTGACAACGGCCGAATTTGGATATGCCAGGAGTATAGTCGTGATGTCAACCCTCCCGTGCACCTCCAGGGCGCAGTCATTGTCGTAACTGTCCCCCCATGCGAGTTTGAGCCCCTCCTCCCCGACCTTTGTCGGTATGAAAAGGTTCGCCGAGCGCCTTCCGTAAATCGCAGCGATCAGGATTCCGTCCTTAATTACCAGATAGCCTTCCGAAATGTAATTGTCGCGTTCCTTCTTCGTGAGCACATAACCCGTGAAACCGAATTTTTTCAGTTTCTCGAAACTCAGTTCAAGAGCCTTTTGGCTGCCGTGAATAGTGCTTAATATCCTTCCCTCTGGAATGTTCTCGGGGGCTATCTGCAACACCTGCCTAACGCTATCTTCCAGGCCGAATCCGGCACAGGGTGAAGCCAAATATTGAACCATGTTATATAAGTTTTCAGTAAGAGAACAAACTTGAAGAATCTTAATATAAAAGTATAAAATGGGGTTCGTGTATAAGGGTGTGATACCATGCTTACCGAAATCAGCGAACTATTGGGAATGGAAGTCTATACCGACAAAGGGATCGCCCTCGGCAATGTCGACGACCTCATAATTGAGACAGACAGCCAGAAGATCGACGGGCTATTCATCGGCAACCCGAACCCGCTGCTCGTCGAGCATTCCAAGCCCGTCAGCGTCCCCTACAGGTGGATAAACAATGTGGGCGACATCATTATCCTCAAGTATTTCCCGAAATTCGTGCAGACCGGCCCCTCTCCCGAAAGAATTCCCAAGGTCAGGAAACTGGCTGAAGATGTGAAACATTTCGCCCACTCGACCGAGGAGAAGCTCATGCATGCGGAGCATGTGGCCGCCGACAAGCTGAAGGCCGGCGGCAAGACCCTGTCCGACGAGATCAAGGAGATCTAGATCTTCCTTATTTTTCCCATCATCGGCTCGTATATCAGGCCTTTATCTAGCAGGCCTTCCGCCGCGGTGTCGAACGCCTCTTTCTTCAGCCCGGCCTTCTTTGCGGCCTTCTCCAGCAAGTCCCAGTCCATTCCGGTCGCTTTTGGGTCCGAGCCGGTTATGACTTTCAGCAGCTTCTCCTCATCGGCGGTCAGCTCTTCGTCGCTGTCTTCCTTGGGTTCCGGCTCTATGGCCGGAGGCGCCGGCGGTGTGTCGATGCTCTCCTCGAACTCGTCATAGTCAGCAGCTTCCGTTTCCTCCTTCTCTTCAGCCTCGGGGAGGTCGGGCGTTCCGCCCTCCTCCGGTATAAGATACCTGAGCGAGTCGATCAGCATCGTATGGTATTTCTCCAGGGGGATATCGCCGTAATGCTCCATGGCGCGGACTATGCCGTCCGCCAGGCTCTGGCGGTATCCCAGTTTCTCAAGGGCTTCGGCGGTCGGTTCCTCCATCTTCACGGCCTCCGAGACGGCGTCCAGCCGCTGCCTGAGGCCGATGCATCCGTCCAGAACCCATGCGTCCCTTGCAGATTTCTCGACCGGCATCACGGTCTCGGGCCGCACTGAGATGTACATGACCCCGCCCTCCGGCGAATACACCCTCACCTTTCCGATTATGGCGGCGAATCCGGGCACTGTCAACTTGGACATGGCCAGCGCCGCATCGGGCTGGAATTGTCCGGCTGAGATGTAGGTCGTTCCAGTGGGGTCTATCAGCTTCGCCCTCCAGAGCGGCTCCTCGGGCGAGCCGACGTTCTCAAGGTCGGTGATGACGCCGACGATGTAAACACGGTTCACCCTCGCGCCAAGCGGCGTTATGACATATGTCGGGGCGCGTTCTTCTTCGCCTGTCATGACCAGCGAGGAGTCGTTCAATTCCCCGGCGAACATCCTCCATGCGACTTCCCTGGCGTTCATGTCAATTCCTCCAACATCTTCCTGGCGGACGCCTGCGGTTCAATTTCAAGGAAATCCGTGCCGCTGGCTATCATCATGAGGCCGAACTCGTCCGACGTCACGTTCCCGGTGACGCAGACCGGTTTCGCCACCAGCCTGTTGAACAGCTGGTCCTTGATGATGCCCTGGTCCATGGCCTTGGTCGCTTCCTTCAGGCACTTGTCCAGGGACTTGCCCAACAGTCTTTCCGTGATGTCCTTGTTCATAATGACGTTGAGGGCCCCGGTGCCGTCATCGACGATGGCCTTGATGCGCAGGTCGGGCTTCCCCTCCTGCTCGCCGTGCACCCGGCAGATGTTCTTCTGCAGGGCGCGGTTGCACTCGGGACACCTGAAGACCAGGCCGCTTCCCTCCCTCACATCGAGGATGACGCCGTTAATCGCAGCATCGACCATTCCCCCGACCCTGGAGAGATAGTCCACAGTGATTGCCGCAGGTTTCTCGAGGTCGACGCTGGACGGCATCTTCTCCTTGGACTTCTCCACCGCCGCCGCATCGAAATTCAGCTGGGGCATCCCCCTCCACTTCCTCAGGTAGCCGCTGTTGACCTTGACGATGTCGCCCTCCTTGAACTTGGCGACGCCCCAGCATGTGAACGAAACCTTTCCTGTCTCATCCGCCATAATGCCGGACATCACCTCTTTCTTCTCGCCGCTGACCGTGACCTCCCTTGTCTCGACGGTGAGCATCCTCCCGACCACCGACAGGTTGCCGGTGGCCTCTCCGAGGTCGATGATCTTGCAGGGCTTTGCAGGCTTGAAATTGCCGCCGCCCTTGAACTCGGGCAGCTCGGATTTGTCCGCCTTGGCGACCTTTCCCCGGTAGCCAACATTCACCTGCGGCTCCTCCCTGTACTCGGTGATGTAAGCATGTTCTATCCTGATTACATCGCCCTTGCTGAGGGCAAGCTCTCCCTTCTCCCAGATGGTGAACGGCACTGTGCCGCTCTCGTCGCCGATTATGCCCGAGATGATGGGCTTCTCCTGCCCCTCCTGCTTGATTGTCTTTTCCGTTACGAAAACCACCCTGCAAAGCAGGTTCACGTTCTTGTCCAGTGGGGTCAGTTCCTTGATGGATTTCTTGTCCCCCTCGGGGGAATAACTCCCTCCGCCGTGCTTCTTGATGACAAGTTTCGCGGCTTCCTCGGCCCCGAACCTGAACTCCTCGATGTAGTGTTTCAGGTCCTTCTCTATCTCTTTCCTGTCGGCATTCTCGCCGACAGCCTTCGCAATGTCTTTCACGTATTTTTCATACTTCTCTGCCATGGGTTCACATCCTGTTCATTGGTGAACTGTCACATTCCCGATTGGCGGGGACATATAAAAGGGTTGACCGGGGGTGGGCGAAAGTATTAGCCCGGTAATCGACATCGTTTCTCAAATGGCGATTACCGGGAACACAATGAATCACTAATGTTTGGAGATTGTCGATTCATGGCGAATGCTGTTATTACTATCATTTAGTTACCGCATTCACCGATTGTTTGCCAAATGCTGCGAGCCAAATTGCATGGATTCAGCAAACAAATGTTTGCCATGCTATCGTCGAATACTTTGCTTTCAGTCATCCAATGTCGTATTCAACATTTTTATTCAATCAGAATCGATTTCGGCGCTCCCGCCAGTTCCACAAGTGCCTTCGCTTCCAGGAAATGCAACTCCCCCGGGATGACCACCGAATGCAGCGGCGGCCCGAAATCTTCGCCCATCATGTTGTCCAGCAAGCCGGCTCTAGCCAGGCAGTCCTCCGAACCGGCCCTCGCCACCACGCAGATCAGCCTGTCGGGGGTGAGAAAATCCCGGCCAAGCTCGTCCTCGACCGAGGCCAGCACCTCGAGCGCTTCGTTCGCAGTCATGAACCTGTTCCGGTCCTGCTTGATGTCGAGGAGGCATATCGTGTGCATTCCCTGTTTGAAGTTCTCGTGCGCCTTCTCGTAAAAGCTGGTGGGGCGGTAATTCGGCTCGGGAAACGGAATAGTCACAGTGCGGCCGAACTTGTAGTTCTGCAGACCCAGGGCCGCGGGTATCGCAGTGAAGGCCGATACCCCGCCTATCACTTCGGTCTCGATGCCCAGCGCGTGCGCCCTCAGCCGCAGGTCCACATGGGTGGTCGCGCTCATCGCGTCCCCCGGAACCAGGAGGCAGGTCGGGCATTCCGCCGCACTGTCCAGCACGGTATCCTCGGTCTCGATGGCCCCCCTGTCAACGATGCGGATCTTCGCCCTCAGCAGCTCTTCGAGCCTCGGGATGCTCCCCTCTTCAAGGACGGAGGTGTAATTCTCCATGAAGATATGCCTGCACGACCTTGCGGCCTCCAGGCCCCTGAGCGTGATGCCCTTTTCGTCGCCGAGTCCCAAACCTATGAATATTAGCTTTGCCATGTCAGCACCGTGAAATGTCTCTGTGCGGTTGTTCCCAAGGCTGAAGGGGAGAAGATGCGTAAAAAGCTTTCAGAGGCCGGGCTGCTCAGGCCGGATGCCCGGATAACGAGCGACGCGAAGCATGTTTTCATACCCGTGATGTCGGAGAAAGGCCTGAAATGCCCGGTCATAGAGGTGGACACCGAGCCCGTCGAGGTCCCCAGCCATTACTCGGAAATGCTGGATTTGCCACCGGGTCTGATGGAATTGTTGCCCACTTCCTTCGACATTGTCGGCGACATATTCCTCATGAAGCTGACAGACGATGTGCTCCCGTATTCAAAGGACATAGCCGAGGCCCTTCTGGAAACCAACAGCCACGCAAAAGTTGTGGCGCTGGACCGCGGGGTCAAGGGCGAGTTCCGGACCCGGGACCTTAAAATATTGGCCGGAGAGAAGCGCACCATGACCATCCAGAAGGAGTACGGTCTTAATTTCCGGGTCGACCTGGCAAAGGTCTATTTCTCCCCGAGGCTGGCGACCGAGAGGAAGCGCATCGCCGACCTCGTGAAGGATGACGAGAAGATACTGGACATGTTCTGCGGCGTCGGACCTTTCGCGATCATGCTTGCCAAGACGGGAAAGCCCGGGAGCGTGTATGCGGTCGACAAGAATCCCGATGCCATTGATTATCTAATCAAAAATATAAAATTAAACCATATTAATGGCGTCTCGCCGATGCTTGGCGATGCAAGGGATATCGTGCCCCAGCTGCCCCGCCCGGACCGGATAGTCATGAACCTCCCCCACACGTCCATCGATTTCCTGGATGTCGCCCTCGGGGTGATCAACAAGCGGGGCACAATACACCTTTACCTGATATTGGAGAAGGGCAGCCAGGAAATGATCAAGAAATCCATCGTCCACCTTGCCACAGCGCTCGGTCGGGCCATTTCCTTCAAGAACATCCATGAGGTTCACACTTATTCTCCCACCCAGGGACTCTACTGTTTTGACATGCTCATCGGATGAGGCCGATCAATTCGTCGAGCGTCTGGATCGAGCTGATGTCCTTTGGTGCTCCCGCCGGAAGTTTTCTGCCCCTCAGTATCAGCACCGGCTTCATTCCGACGGCCTGGGAGCCAAGGTAGTCCTTGTCATACCTGTCCCCGACGAATATTATTTCGCTCGGACTCAGCCCGAGGCTCCCTGCCGCATGCAGGAACGGCCTGGCGTCGGGTTTGGATGCGCCGGCCGTATCCCTTCCGACGATGATGTCGAACATCGATGCACTGAGGGTCTTCTTCGGGCTCTCGGCCTCTGCCAGCGATTCCAGGATGGCGTCGACCTCCTCCCGGTAGCCGTTCGTCACCAGGCCCAGGCGGAGCCCCATCACGGAAAGCCTGTTCAGCACGGGCGCTGAATCGTCGTAAGCCTTCAACCCAGCCATCCCGAACCATCGCTCGTTGATGTATTTGCCGAGTCCCTTCTTCTTGACGCCGAGCTCCTTCATGACCTCGCTGTCCCACTCGGCATACACCCGGTTGTAGTCCCCGGCGCCGGTCGGGCGTATATCTCCGTGGCGCGCCAGGAAGGTCGCGGTCGCTTTCCTGTGCGCATCCCGTATGTCCTCCAGGCTCTTCTCGATGCCCTTCTCCCTCAGGATGTGCTGGAATATCTCCTCGGTGTCCAGGCTTGTGATGAGCGTGTCCCCAAGGTCGAAAAGCACGCATCTGATCAAGAGAGCTTCACCCCTCTCTGCCCCTGGTAATTGCCGGAGCGCTGGGCATATGCCTTCTCAGACGGCGCGTCCAGCCTCTCGAACACTATCTGCGCGAATCTCTGGCCGATCGGGATAACCACCTCTCTCTCCGAGGAATTGAAGGCCGAAAGCGTGAGCGTGCCCTCGAAGCCCGCATCCACCTTTCCGAAGCTGGAGATTATGCCCTTCCTTGCCCAACTGGTTCGTATCCACAGCTGCGTGGTTATCTGCGGTCCGCATTTCACGTACTCCAGTGTGCTCACCGCGAACCATTTTCCCGGCGGTATGGCCACATCCCCCGATGTCTGGGTCTGTCCGCCCTGCCCGACCCTGATCTCCGCGATTGTGAGGTCATAGCCGTTCGGAGTGAGGTTCCCCTCGATAAAATTCTCGATTGCCAGTTCCCCGGCTTCCATGGCTTTCAGGATGCCCCCGTCCGACAGTATGCTCATGCCGGCTCGCATCCCTTGTGAATACAAAATCATTTTGGCGCTGCGAGTCTGCCTAGGTCCCCGGCCGAGCCCATGAACGGCTCCGCATCCAGGTAATCGAGCCATCTGTCCCTGCACCCGCATCCGAGCCCCTTGAATATAGCTGAGTCTCCCTCAAGAGAGAATGCCTCGATTGCTTTGAGGATCGCATCGTCGCACTTCCCGCAGTTGTGCGTGCCACGCTTGGACCCGCCGCCGGACGGTGCGGACATCAGTCTGGCATTTGTCAGCCCGCTGCCCCTCTCAAGGACCTCTGCAAGGCTCCACAGCCAAGGAGGCCGATACAGGTTCCTCTTCCACAGCCCCTCCACGACAGTCCCGCGCTGGACGTTCATCGGGTTCACGGAAATGGATTGGCTCATTTTTCCCGCTCTTTCGATTGATACCAGTGCGTCATCGATTGATCCTCTCTCCGTGAGATAGGGCGGTTTTAGCAGGAGGTAGGTCCTGATGCTCGCGCCCATGTCGGCGGCAGTGCTGCACGCTCTCTCATAATTACTGAAAAGGAACCCCTTATTGATGCTCCTCGCCCTGATGCCGTCATCGGCAGTCTCCAGCCCCACGGCGACCTCAAGTTCATTGACGGCGCCCAGCATATCTTCGAGAACAGGCCGGCTGACGAATTCCGGCCTCGATTCGACCAGTACCTTCCCGGCCTTCTCCCCGGCAATCTTGAGGATGGCCGCCCTGGTTTCCGGTTCGATTTCCCCCGGGTCGAGGAAGCTTCCGGAGGTGTAAATCTTGATATACGGCTGGCCGGCGTGCTTCGCCATGGCCTTCTCGAACTGGGCGACGAGGTCATTCGGGGTCACCGAGCCGAGAGAGTCCCGGTTGTACCCGCACATCAGGCAGCCGGATTTTCTTGACCAGCAGCACCCCCTGCTTCTCAGGATGATGACCAGGGCATCAACCGCCTTGCCGCCGAGCATATCCTTCTCGGACCAAACTGACAACGGTTCCCCGGCGTCCGGCCTGCGCCTAGCCATATAGGTTCCCCCGGTTGACAACATGGGGCTGAGCACTGAATCCCTTGACCATCATGGGACGGCGATTGCGAACAGACTAAAAAGCTATTGTGTATATATTACAGAAATAAACATCAGATATATATGCCTGTACATTTTTCCCGAACCACAGTTATTTGGAGATGGAAATATGAACAAATGCCCGATATGCTCGAATCAGTTGAGTTATGTACAGCAATATCAACAGTGGTACTGCCACACCTGCAAAGCCTACAAGGTGCCGGCAGCCGCACCCGCCCAACCCGCGGGGCAGCCCCTTTACCAGCAGCAACACCAGTATCAACAGCCCGCTCACCAACAACCGCAACCTCATTATCAACAGCAAACTCAATACCAGCAGGGACCGGCCCAACCAGCCCATCAACAGCCCGCCCAGGCGCAATACCAGCACCAGCCGCAAGCCCAACCCCAGCCACAATACCAGCAACCGCAAGCGCAACCCCATTACCAACAGCAGCCAACCGTCCAACCGAACTACCCGCAGGACATGGGCGGGGAGCTTGAATGCCGCATCGAGCATTCTCCTTCATTCTCGGTTCTCATTTTCAGCCTGAAGCCCGGCCAGAGCGTCCTCACCGAGAAAGGCGCCATGATGTTCATGCACAACACGATAGACATAGCCACGCATGGCAGACAGGGCGGCATCATGAAGGGCCTGGTCACTTCCGCGCTGGGAGGCGAATCCTTCTTCGTCAACACATACACCGCAGCACGCGGACCGGGAGAGTTGGCACTGGTGGGCCCGACCATGGGCGACGTGCGGGCGCTGGACGTCACGACCGCCCCTATGATATTGCAGAGCGGCGCGTTCCTGGCTTCGCACACCACCGTGGGCCTGGACACAAAGTGGCAGGGCCTCAAGGGTTTCCTGTCCGAGCGGGATTTCGTGATGCTCAGGGCCTCCGGCCAGGGGAAAGTATGGGTCACATCCTTCGGCGCGATAGTCGAGAAGGACCTCCGGCCGGGCGAAGTATTGTCTGTCGACACGGGTCATCTTGTCGCCTTCCCTGACACGATGCAGTTCTCCGTCCGCAGGGTGGGCGGTTGGAAGTCAACCATCCTGAGCGGCGAAGGCCTGGTCACAGATCTTGTGGGGCCAGGAAAGGTGCTGCTCCAGACGAGGACGATAGGCGCCTTCGCGGTGTCGCTGATACCCTATCTGCCCGACAGGAAATAATGGGACAATTGACCCGCCCTCACAGGCGGGGCATGGTCGGGATGGTTGGGACATATCACCGGGTTGTGTGCCGATGTCAACACCCCCTGGCCCTCACAGGCCAGGCCCCCAAAGGATGATGACGGTAATAGTGTCATCAACCCGGTTCGAAAAACCGGGTCACGACCCCGGCCTTGTATTCAAATTGTGAAGGGCGACCGAGGCATGAACGGGTTGGCCGGTGCCAATTCTCAGTTTTTGGCAATCCGGGTGTTGGGGTGAAGTTTATGGTCAGGCCATTTTAAACGATAATGGCCATACCCCCCGTCCTCACATGCGGGGCATGGTCGGGATGGCAGGATAAACCATTAGCAATGTTTAATAATATAATGGTAATCGCGCTACTGTCTGTTATAGTACACTCGCAAACAATTCGCCACTGTGGCATAGCCTGGTACACTGACCGAATCGCTTCGCGACTCGGTCGTGCCTCGATGACTTGGGTCATCTTCGGGCGCCAGCGCTACCATCTGTGGCGAGTCATACGCAAACAATTCGCCACTGTGGCATAGCCTGGTAGCGCGGCTGATTTGTAATCAGCAGGTCGAGGGTTCAAATC
Organism: Methanomassiliicoccales archaeon UBA147; assembly: GCA_002496385.1. Classification (GTDB taxonomy): domain Archaea; phylum Thermoplasmatota; class Thermoplasmata; order SG8-5; family SG8-5; genus UBA147. The sequence goes on from DAJR01000022.1 coordinate 15,167, forward strand.
CCTTCAGTGGCTCTTTAATTTATTTTAACAAAACTGAAGGGATTTGAAGCTAGACCTAGTTTCGTTATTTTCAAACAAAATCAGAGAAACTAGGTCGTAGGTTCGACGAGCTTGCTCGTCGAATTAGAATATCTAACATTGGAGCGTTTCTTTCATCCTTCGCATTGCATATTATTACAAAACATCAGTGGCTCTTTAATATTTTTCCAGCCACATACCGTGCCCTCACAGGCGGGGCATGCTGTTTTCGCCGCTGGGGGCTCCAGCGGCATGTGCTTCCTGTCCTGACCGGCCAATCGACATATTTCAGAAATGCTTATATCCCTTCATTATTTACCTCGTTTGAGGATATCCATGACAAAGAGGGCGGTGCAAAAAGTAATATTGCTAGGGGACGGAGCGGTAGGCAAAACATCGCTTGTGCGCAAATTCGTGCACAACGAGTTCAGCGAGAATTATATTTTCACTATCGGAGTCAACATCTCCGACAAGGAAATGCTGGTAAAAACCGACAAGGATGACGTTGAAGTGAAGATGCTTATCTGGGACATATTGGGCCAGAAGGACTTTCACAGAACACAATCAGAATCTTTCATCGGCACGGTCGGGGCGCTCCTGGTCGCGGACATAACCCGGAAGGAAACGCTTGACAACCTTGAAAAATACTGGATACCACAGTATGAGAAGGTCGCGGGAAAAGTTCCGATTGTTATCCTGGCCAACAAGTCCGACCTGAAGGACAAAGCCCAATTCTCAGAGAAGGAATTGAAGGAATTTGTGGAGAAATACAAGAAGGCGACGGGTATCACTCCGTCATACTACATGACCAGTGCGAAAACCGGCAAGGACGTCGAAATAGCCTTCAACGGTCTTGCAACCCGGATCGCCAAGTACAAGGGAATGTAATTTCCGGTGAAGTGGCCTTGGAAGAAGAAAAGTTGTCCCTCGCCGGGGTGGCAGACACGATAATGCTCGAGTTCTGCAGGTCGGTGGGCGGGCTTGAGAAAGGCAGCCCGTACATCGAGAAAGCCTTCAGAGAGGCGGGCCTGAACCTTTATGACCCGACTGGCGAGCAGATCGAAAAGGCGATTGCCAATCTTGCCGCAATCGAGACCGAGCTGTTCGGCGAGGCCAAGGCCCTAGAGAACCGGGAGAACAGGCTTGAGATGCTGAAGAAGGCAAACACAATCACATGATGGTTTCAAGCCAGGCCAGCCATTTTCTCTGGTAAGCCTTCGCCTTTTCTTCATCTATGCCATGCTCGGCCGCCATCCTGGCTGTTGATTTGATAATTTTCACCATGCCATCATATGTCGGTTTCTGGTTGGACACATTCTCATCCTTGAACGCTTTCTGAAGGAGAGAATTCGAAAGCTCCTGGCCGACCAGCGCCTCGAAGTCGATGAACAGGCGGTCCACGAGAGCCACAATGGTGTCGATTTCATCAGCCCAGAATATCTCGTCGGCGACGAGTCCGTCCATGTCATCCATCAAATCGTCTTTCTCCCAGTTGTTGGCCAGCATCATCCAGGACGCGATCTCGAAAGCCTTCTCGACATTGTCCCCTATCTTGGCGCTTGTGGGGTACCAGCTTATGGCCATCGGGTTCTTTGCCACCGCGCCGTCCGGGTCCAGCGACAGCAATGCCGAGGCAATGCCCTCCTTCTTTGGCAGAGCCCCCGAATATATGTCCAGCTTGTTGCTCAGGAAGATTATCGGCGGCAGGACTCCTGAACTTATCCTTCTCAAAAGCGGGATCCAGTAATCGGCAAGCCCCTTCAATGTTTCAGGCCTGGTCAGGTCGGATACCAGGATGGCGCAGTCCGCCCCGGCGATGTGCTTCGCCTGGGTCGAGGAATACCCCTGGGCGCCGATGACGTCCCATATCATGAGTACAATCTCGACGCTCTCCTTTCTGAAATCAATCTTCACCGTCTTCTTGGAGGTCTTGGTGCCGACCGTGCTGATATAACTGTCGTCGAACTGGTCCTCGACGAATTTCCTGATAAGGCTGGTCTTTCCGACCGCGGAATCGCCCAGGAGCACGACTTTCTTGACGTAGGACTTCATCCCGCCCAGGTAAAACTTATATGTATTTCTTACTTTGCAAGGGGCGGGAGGTCAACGAGGGCGGCGCGGCATTTATCGACCCAATATTTTATATCTTAATTGAATGTTTTTAATTTTCCTGGCAACTTATTTTTTTTATGTGATTTTCAACATTTTCCGCAAGTTCATTAGCCCCGATTTCCTTATAATAATTCTTGGATGTCTCGAAGTAGCCAATCGCACCTTTGATATCGCCCATATCCTGATAAATAAGAGCAAGATCATAATATGTGGTTGCAAGGTCAAATGGTATCCATTGTTGTTCTATAATTTTAATACTTTTTTGAGTTACTTCTATAGCTTTATTCCATAATTTCTTATGCCGATAGATTATCCCAAGGCTGCGAAGAGCGCCATTGATACCCAATTCGTCATTTAATTTCTCCAAAACAAGAAGGGCTTTACTACAGAATTCTTCAGCTTTCTCAAGTTCTCCTATATTAGCTAACGCCTCTGCATAATGGAACAATGACCATCCGACCATTAATCTATTACCAATCTTTTCAGAAATTGCTTGACACTTGTTTATGGCATCTAAAGCCCGTTCCCAATCCTTCAGTCGTAGGTAGGTATCTCCTAAATTATTGTATGCTCTTGTTAATTCAGATAAATTTCCAATTTTCTCTAATTCGTTAATGCTTTTTATGTAGCATTCGATTGCCTTCTCAAATTTCCCCCAGTTGTGGTAAACATTACCCATATCTATATACGTTATCGCTATAGAATAAGAGCCACCGGCTTTCAAGGAGTGATATATGCTCTGATTATAATGTTTCATGGCTTGGTCATTTTCTCCTTTTCTCCAGTGCAGATATCCCAGCCCCCTCTCAATTTCTCCAATGCTGGTTTGATTGTGTAATCGTTTAGCTATCTCAATAGCATTTTGATAATCTATCTCAGCTCCTTTGCAGTTACCGATAGAACGTTTTGAATGGCCAATAAAAGTAATGGCGGTCAAGATCAAATTTTCATTTTTTATTTTTTGCCCCATTATTAGTGCTTTCTCATAATATTTAATAGAATTATTCCATTCTGAAATCTCATAAAAAAGGTTTCCCAGGCGCATATATACATTTCCTAAATCAGCATCTCTAGTATCTGATTGTTTATTTCCATGCAGGATAGTTAATGCATAATTGTAGAGTCGTATCGCCTCTTCATTCGCATACCTCTCCTTCGCCGCATCAGCCGCCTTGATGAGATATTCTCCCGCCCTCACATCCTTGGCCCAATACAAATGGTATGCTAAATCGCTCAATACCGAGTCAATGTCGTCTTTGTGGAGTTCCATGATGGTGTCGGCGACCAGCCTGTGATATTCCAGCTTCAGCTCGTCAATTATTTCTGAGTAGAGCACTTCCCTGACCTTGGCATGGTCGAACCTGAACCTCTTTTCCATGGAATGTATCAGCTTGTGCGTCTTCTCGATGTCGCTGAGATTTTTTAACAGCGCCAGCTTGTTCAGGTCCATGGTCTTGCCGACCACTTCGGTCTGGAACTCCTCCCCGACCACGGAGGCGCAATCCAGTATCTCGCGCTGGTCCTTTTTCAACCGGTCCAGGCGGCGCTTCACGACATCGTACACTTTGCTGGGGATGTCCATTTTCTCCAGGCCGGTTGTGGCTGTCCAGGTCCCTTCCTCGTCCTGCTTTATCCAGCCTTCCTCGGCTAGCAATTTCACGACTTCCAGCACGAAGAAAGGCGTGCCCTCGGTCTCTCTGAATATTCTGTCATAAAGCTCATTCTCGAAATTGACCGTGCCCAGCGTCGTCCTGACCAGCTCCTCTGTCCCGGCCCGGTCCAGCCTGTCGAGATCAATCTTCTCCAGCAGGTCCTCCCTTGTCATGTTCTGCATCGCGGTCTCAAGCTGATGCGCCTTGCCATCCGATTGCTGGACGATATCTTCCGGCCGGTAATCGCCGACAATGAGCACCGGATTGTTCTTGGTGTTCCTGGCAAGGTAATGAAGCAGCCCAAGTGTGCTCGGGTCCGCCCAGTGCAGGTCGTCGAGGAAAAGGAGTATTGGCTGTTCTTGCGCCAATCTCTGGATACCGAGCAAAACGTTGTCAAGCAAATTTTCTTGTCTGATCTTCGGGTCGTCCACCAGGAACTTACCGTCGTACTTACCGCTCTTTATCAGCTTTGAGGTGATGGAATCGATGCCCTCCAGCTTTCCGAGGTCCCCGTCCCAGTCCTTGAGAACATTGCTGAAACTGAACTGAACGTCGGCAAGAACGCTTCTCATGTCGCTGACCAGGAATTCGCTGAAACTGCCTTTGGTCACAACAGCTAGGTACAGACCTTCCGATTCTTCCACCAGAATCTTGTATTCCTGGTATCCGATGCTGTTCAGCCCGCCGGTTCTGTCGACATTGTCCACCATCTGCATGGAGTCCTTGACAAAGCTTCCGACGGCTTTCAGCATCGAGCCAAATATGTAGGGGTCCAGTCCCAATTCTTCCCTGACTGACTTTGCAATCAAAAGTCCGGCATCGTTCATAAGATATGCGGAAACGACCAATGGCGGCGGGTCGCCCGATATGAGATGGAACAACCCGGCCTCCCGAAGGGCTGATTTTATGGGCATCAATGGCTCAAGACTCTCTAAAAGGCACCGACCTTGAATTACCTGAACGTTTTTGGATTCCGCAGCTTTAATGAGTTCTGAAACCAGCCGGGTCTTGCCGATGCCAGCTTCACCGGCGATGAAGATTGTGGAGCCCTTGCCGACAAGGGAGTTGTCCAGCGAGTGCTTGAGCTTTGTTAATTCGGTCTCACGGCCGATGAGGGCAGGCTGCTGGATGGCCAGCTCAGGCATCGGGGAGTTCCTCCAGGGCGTCGCGGCACTTGTCAATCCAGAGCTTCCAGTTCAACTCCTGGTAAAGCTTGAGGGATTCTTCAAGATGGTCCCTGGCTTTGGCATGGTCGCCCTTGGCTTTCCAGAGGAGGCCGTACTCGTAAAATAACTTGCCCCTATCTTGTTTATGCACATAAGAACCAAATGGTGAATCATTTAATAACTTCTTAACTTTTTCAAAACATTCAATGGCTTGTTCCCATTCTTTTTTTTCCCTGAAAACCATTCCAAATATTTGATTCGATCGAATTGCTTCCCAATTTGTATCTCTTAATTTACTAGTTTCTAGAACCTTCTCAGCATTTGCAAATGCTTCATGAATATTGCCCATCTCAAGGTATACTTCTGCTAGGCCAATATATATCTCCAATAATTCCCAGTTATCTCTCTTTTCCAAACTAACATTAAGGCTTTTTTGAAGCAATTTCACAGCTTGGTTAAGTTCACCTTTTTGTTTATGCGCCATTCCGATACATGTCAATAGGAATGATTTTTCATCAGAATTTTCTTTATGCTTTGATTCTATTTGATTTAGACCTATTTTATAGTACTCGAAGGCTTTATCTACCTCACCTAAGTTTATATGAAGATGGCCAATTGAGGATAAACTTGACTCAATTATATCTTCTATTCCAATTTTTAAAGCTATTTGATAGGACTGGGAGTAATATGATAATGCTTTTTCTACCTCCCCCTGTAATTCGCATAGCTCGCCGTAAAACCATATAACTTGCCATGTTTGGCTTTTTATGCCCCCCTTCAAGCTAATTTGAAGGCTTTCTTCATAACATTTTTGTGCCTGAATTAAGTCATCTCTATTTCTATTTAATATTCCAATACCTAACATAATAAATGAAATTACATTTTTATCTCCAATTTTCTTTTTTATCGCTAAACTTTTATTATAATACTGGATTGCTTTATTCCAATTATCAGATTCTCCCCACATCGCATTTCCTCTGTTATGAAATAATAATCCAATCTCAGCGAGAGTGTCTGAAATTTCAATTTCATCTCCGATTTCTTCCCTTAATTTCAAAGCAGTTTCAAAATGCAATAGCGCTTCTTTGTATTGCTTATCTAATGGTTCGTCCGAATATGCAAAATACATACCACCAAGATTATTATGTGCACGAGCTATCTCCCTATTATCTTGTATTTTAAGTGCCATTTGTAATTCCGCATAGTATATCTCGCGTCTTTGATTCCAGCTATCTCGTGAATTGCAATAAATTCCATCTCCCTTAGTACCTAATAATCTCGCAACCTCAACACAATCTTCTCCATTTAAAAGGGCCAGGCCTTTCTCACACTCATCTTGCATAGCGTCTCTTTTATCTTGGGAACCATATGTTTTTGCTATTTTACAATGTAATCCCGCCTTTCTTTCTAAATTAGTTTCGAATTTGATTGCATTTTGATAATTTTCTAATGCTTTGTCCGGCTCGCTGATTAGCTTGTGGATATCCCCCAATTGCTCATGCGCCCTCTTCCTCATCTCCTTATCGTCCACCACCTCCAGCGCATAATTGTAAAACCTTATCGCCTCCTCATTCGCATACTTCTCCTTCGCCGCCTCCGCCGCCTTGATGAGGTACTCCCCGGCCTTCTCATCCTTCGCCTTGTAATAATGCATGGCCAGCTCGCTCAGCACCGATTCCGGGTCGTCCTTGTGCAACTCGGCAATCGAATCCGCGACCAGCCTGTGGTATTCCACCTTCAACTCGTCGATGATCTCATCGTATAGAACAGCCCTGACCTTGGCATGATCGAACCTGAATTTTTTCTCCATGGAATGGATTAACTTATGGGTTTTTTCGATGTCGCTGAGATTCTTTAACAGCGCCAGCTTATTCAGGTCCATGGTCTTGCCGACGATGTCGGTCCGGAACTCCTCGCCCACCACTGACGCGCAATCCAGTATCTCGCGCTGGTCCTTTTTCAACCGGTCCAGGCGGCGCTTCACGACATCGTACACTTTGCTGGGGATGTCCATCTTATCGAGGCCGGTCGTTGCTGTCCAGGTGCCGGAATCGTCCTGCTTGATCCAGCCTTCCTCGGCCAGCAGCTTCACGACCTCCAGCACGAAGAACGGCGTGCCCTCGGTCTCCTTGTATATTTTTTCGTACAGGTCCGGACTGAAACTGCTCTTGCCCAGCGTTGTGTTGACCAGCTCCTCAGTCCCGGCCCGGTCCAGCCTGGTCAGCTCTATCTTGCCGAGCAAATCCTCCCTGGTCATGTTCTGCATGACAACATCCAGTTGATGTGGTTTTCCGTCCGATTGCTGGACTATGTCCTCGGGCCTGTAATCCCCGACTATCAGGACTTTGTCGCTCCTTGTGTTTCTCGCGAGGTAATTCACCAGGCTCAGGGTGCTCGGGTCGGCCCATTGCAGGTCGTCGAGGAACAGCAGCAGGGGCCTGTCTGCGGACAATCTCTGAACCCCGAGCAGAACGTTATCGAATACGTTCTCCTGGCGTATCCTTGGGTCGTCCACCAAGAATTTACCGTCGTACTTACCGCTGGTAATCAGCCTGGAGATTATGGGCTTGATGCCGCTGACCTTGCCCAGGTCCCCGTCCCAACCCTTCAGGATATTGTCGAAATTGGTATGCACGTCTGCTAGGGCGTTCTTCATGTCGCCGACCAGGAATTCGCTCATGCTGCCTTTGATGACCGCTGCCAGGCTGAGGCCGCCCGATTGCTCGATCAGTATCTTGTATTCCTTGTAACCGAGAATGTTCAGGCCGCCTGGCCTTTCATCTTGCTCCACAAGGCGCATCGAGTCCCTGACGAAGCTCCCCACCGCGGTCAGCATGGAACCGAAGATGTCCGGGTCCAGGCCAAGCTCTTCTCTTTCCGCCTTGGCGATGGGGAGGCCGGCCTCGTTGGTCAGATACGCGGAGACAAGAAGGGGCGGCGGATCCCCGGAGATGAGGTGGAACAAGCCAGACTCCCGAAGCGCGGTCTTTATGGGCATCAGCGGCTCAAGGCTTTCGAGGAGGCATCTGCATGGGATTATCTGGGCATTCTTCGAAATAGCGGCATTGAAAAGCTCGGAAGCCAGCCGGGTCTTGCCTATCCCGGCTTCCCCGGCGATGAAGATTGTCGAACCTTTGCCTGCGATGGCATCGTCCAGGTATTGCTTCAGTTTGGTTAATTCAGCGTCGCGGCCGATGAGGGCAGGCTGGCGCAAAGCTAACTCTTCCATGTCAATCACTGGAAGGTGTAAAGAACACGGATGTTAAAAGGGTTTCTGAGGGGAACTATGTGGCGGGAAATCAAGGCATCGGGCATCTCTTCCTCATAGTCCCCTGAGCGCTATCACGATGCAGTGAAGAATTAGCCCATTTTTTTCTGGACGAATGCTTTGAACAAAGGGTGAAACAATCGGTATTTGCCTCTGGACGTTCTCAGGACAATTTCCTTTTCTACAAGCCTGGTTAGGTGCGTGCCCCTCTTCGACATTTTTGCGCGAGACTGGATCTCAGAAAATGACAGCGTATCTTCTTTGCTCTTAGCAAAAGCAAACAATATCTTCTTCTCTTCTTCCGATGCCCGGTCCAACATGGGCCCGAAAATGTCGTTTCCCAGAATATCTACAATTACTGGCATGATTGCGCTAAGCTTCTTCGGGGTCAATTTTCCTTTTCCGTTCAGCTCCCGAAAGGCAGAGAAGCATACTGCTTTCAGGATGTATGGGTGGCCCTCGCTGAGGCGGTGGATTTCGGCCTGGGCTTCCTTTGATATGCTGAAATCGGAAATCTCCCTGATGGGCAATGTCATCGCTTCCGCGCTTTCCTGTTCCGTGAACTCTTCGAGAGTTATCCGGCGGAAGAACCTGGCAGTCGGAGAATATAGTTTGGCCGATGTGTCATAAAAAATCTTCTTCCCGCTGAGAATGGCCATAATTTTGCATCCGCTTCTCGGAAGCGCCTGGAAAACATTCCTGATAGTCTCGACCACCTTGAAGAGTTCCTGCTTATCCAGAAACTCCAGGTTATCGATCATTATGATGACTATCCGGTCCTTATCGGCTATGGCTTCCCACAATGATTGCAAGGTTGATTCGAAACGTATCGGTGTGTACCCGGCATTTCCCTCGTTCTGTTCAGCGATCCGGTCCAGCCGGGGAGATTTCATCTCTCGGATGCCTCCAGCAGGCAAACCGAGTTTGGGATATTCGCGTAATATCTGGTGGAGAAACTTCTGTACAATGGCATGAAGGACTGCATCGGATGTTTGGCCGCTTTGCACATCAATGATGAAGGAGATTGCACCGAATTCTTTTGAAGCGATTTCCTGGGCCTTCAGGAGGAGCGCGGTCTTCCCGATTCCCCACTCACCGACCACTGCGATATTCAGAGACTTTGCATGTGAAGTGTACTTGAATGCTTCCACCATACTCTGGAGAACCTGTTTTCTTCCCGCAAAATTAGGGGGTTCGACGGGATATGCCGGCATATATGGATTGATGGTATCGAGCATTGCATAACCTCAAACTTTTTGCCTCGTATAGTCATGGAAAATGCACTCTGATTTATATATGTATGTACACTATGTACACTTTGTTATTTTCCTTTGTGTACACTTCGTTCGATTTGTTATCTTTTACTGCAATGGGTAATTCAGTGTTCGCCCGCCTCCCCCGCGATAAAGACGGTGGAGCCCTTGCCCACCACGGCATTGTCCAGCGACTGCTTCAGCTTGGATAATTCGGCGTCGCGGCCGATGAGGGCGGGCTGGCGGATGGGGAGGTCAGTCATTCCAGGGCCTCCAGGGCGGTGCGGCACTTGTCGGCCCAGAGCTTCATGCTGGTTTTTTCAAATACCTCCCCAGCCTTTCTAATATGCTCTTTGCCCTCTGCACGGGCCTCCTTAGCCAAACACATAAGGCCCCAATAATAGTTTGTTTCAGCGATTTCTATAGAAGAATTTTCCTTTTCATATTGAAGGACGGCAGCTGTGAATTTCTTTTCCGCATTTGCGTAATCCCCCTTTTCCGAGAATAGAATACCGCAGACCTCCAAGCTTCTTCCTTGGTAGTTCATATAGTTTGATTTCGTGGAGATCTCTTCTGATTTGGCACACAATATTTCGGCATCGTCAAGTTTATTCAGCCTAATCGAAATTTCTGCCATGGATATTAAAGCATTTATCTGTCCACCTATGTACCCTTCTTTTTCACTCAAAGCTTTGGCCCTTTCATACCATTTAGCCGCAGTCTGATACTCCTCCATCTCAAGATATATTGCACCAATGTTATTGCACGAATATGCAATGACACTGCCTACATTCATTTTCTCACGCAATTCTAGGCTCCTGTGAGCGAATTGTAATGCTTCGTCGAAATTTCCCAATTTATTGTTTATCTCTCCAAGATTGTTGTAGTTGATTGCCATAGCCTCCAAATCGCCTGTTTTTTCTGACAGGTTCTTGGCTTTCTCCAAATGCTCAAGCGCCCCTATGGAATCTCCAGCATACCAACAAATGCAACTAATGTTGGTGTGCGCGGTTGCAATTCCGTCTAGATCCCCGATTCTCTCCATAATTTCTAAGCTTCTCTGAAAATAATCCTGAGCTTGCTCTGACATACCTTTGTCCATGTGAACAAGACCTATGCAATTAAATACCGTGGCTAAGCCCCGAATATTCCCGACCTTTTTCATTATTTCAAGGGATTTTTCATAACAGGAAAGGGCATCATCAAATTTAAACAGCCTCAGAAAAACATTGCCCAATAGAAGCATAGCCTTTCCAAATTCTTCCTCCATATCCGCCCTGTTTTTTAAGATATCAGTGCCCTTAACAATGTGCGTTAATGCTTCATCATGCTGAAATTGTCTCCAGTACAAATTTCCCTTGGCAATGTGCAGCTTTGCATTCTCCACGGAATCTGTCTCCCCGATTAGCTTTTCGGCCATATCCAAACATTCTGCGCTCTTTAAATAATCTGGCTTATTGAGGTAAATGCCTCCCAGCTTTATTAGAATTTCAGTCTTTGTATCAACATCTTGTGTTGAATTCAGAATAATTTCATGTTGGTTGATAGCTTGGTCGCATTTCCCGGTCAGTTCATAAATATCTCCCATACTATTCCTGATTCGTGGATGCATTTGTGCTCCAACAATGCTCAGGGCATTGGTATACAGCCTTATAGCCTCCTCATTGGCATACCTCTCCTTTGCCATTTCCGCGGCCTTGACCAGATACTCCCCAGCCCTCTCATCCTTTGCATGAAATAGATGGGCGGCCAGCTCGCTTAAAACAGAGGCGATGTCATTCTTATGCAGTTCCAGAATTGTGTCCGCAATCAGCCTGTGATATTCCCGCCTTAGTTCTTCGCCCATGTCATTGTATAACACTTCCCTGACTTTGGCATGGTCGAATCTGTATCTGTCCTTTAAATAATGAAGCAGTTTGTGGTTTTTCTCTATCTCGCTTAGATTCTCTAGCAGCTGGAACCTATCACGGCCCATGGCCTTGCCTATCACCTCAGAATGAAACTCCTCGCCCACAACACTGGCGCAGTCGAGTATCTTCCTCTGCTCCTTCATCAATCTATCCAGCCGCCTCTTCACGACATCATACACCTTGCTTGGGAGGTCCAGTTTATCCAACTCCTTGACCAGCGTCCATGCGCCCGAATTGTCAGGCTCGATGGCACTCTCCTCGGCCAGCAATTTCAGTATCTCCAGGACGAAGAATGGCGTGCCGTCCGTCTCTTTGTGAATCCTGTCGTAGAAGGGCGGGCCAAACCTGGCATTGCCAAGGGAGCTGTCAATTATGGCTTTGGTCGCATCCCTGCCCAGGCGCTTCAGCTCCACTTTGTCCAGCAAGTCCTCCCTGCCCATGTTCTGCATCGCCGTCTCCAGCTGGTGCGTCTGGCCGTCATAGGCCTGGACTATGTCCTCAGGGCGGTAGATCCCGAGCATCAACACGCGGTTCTTCCTAGTGTTCCGTGAAATGTAATGTAGCAAATTGAGAGTGGTTGGGTCGGCCCATTGTAGGTCGTCCAGGAACAACAGCAGCGGCTTCTCCGTTGAAGCCCTCTGAAACCCGAGCAGCACATTGTCAAACAGGTTCTCCTGCCGTATTTTCGGGTCGTCCACCAGGAACCTGCCATCAAACTTGCCGCTGGTGATTAGGCGGGACAATATAGGTTCTATCCCACCAACCCTTTCCAAGTCACCGTCCCATTCCTTCAGCGCAGAGCTATGTTTACATAGAATTTCTGATAGAATGCATCTCATATCGCTGACCAAAAATTCGCTGAAACTGCCCTTGGTGACAATCGCCAGATGCAACTCTCCTGATTCTTCTATCAGTATCTTGTAATCCTTGAACCCAAGACTGTTCAGCCCGCCAGTTTGCTCAACATTGTCCATCTTTTGCATGGAATCTTTGACAAAATTGCCTACTGCGGTCAACATTGAACCGAATATGTATGGGTCCAACCCGAGCTCCTCGCGCTCATATTTGGCGATTAATAAGCCAGAATTGTTCAACAAATACGCCGACACGACCAGCGGCGGCGGGTCTCCCGAAATAAGATGGAACAATCCCGCCTCCCGCAGCGCGGTCTTCACCGGCATCAGCGGCTCTAAAGATTCCGCGAGGCACCAGCCCCGAATTACCCGGGCACCCTTCTTCTCGGCCTCATAAATTAACTCAGATACGAGCCGGGTCTTCCCGATGCCCGCCTCCCCCGCGATGAAGACGGTCGAGCCTTTTCCGGCGATGGCGCTGTCCAGGGACTGCTTCAGTTTGGTTAATTCAGCGTCGCGGCCGATGAGGGCGGGCTGGTGGATGGCCTGTTCTTTCATTGACGGAGTTCCTCCAAGTCCTTCCTACATTTATCCGCCCACACTCTCATACCCATCCACTCGAACTTTGATTGTGCTTTTTCCAGGTACTTCTCAGCTATTTTCATATCTCCCATCGCTTTGCATAGAAGGCCATATTCATAGGTTATTCTGGTTTGTTGGAATTGGCCAGCATCTTTAAAAAACTCGCTAGCTTTGTCCAGTTTCTCTTTAGCTTTTTCCCACTCCTTCATGCCGCGATGGACAACACCTAATGTGCGCTGGCTATTTCCCTTTTCATGATTCTCTCCCTTTTCTTCAGCTAGGTCAACTGCTTTTTTTGCATTGATGAACGCATTTGCATGATTTCCGAGGGCAGATTGCACTTCGGCTAATCCGCAGATATTATCGATGAACATATCATTGAGGTCTGGAACCTGATTGGCAATCTCTTCACTGAGTTTTAAGGCTTTTTCATATGATTTCAAAGCTTCATCTAATCTGTTTTGGAAATAATAGACCATCCCTATCTCCATCAGTCCATAGGCACTACTCATCCAGTTGTCTTCATTCTGTGATTTCTCATATGCTTTTTTGCATAAAATTAGCCAATCGTTAAGTACCTCATCACTAGATTTATTGATTTCATCCTCTTCAATTTTTTCAAGCGTGTCTTTAGATAATACATAGCTATAGCCAGCATATTCATTATTTTTGTTAAACACAGAATTGGTTACAATTTCATTGAAATTTGGAGTAACACCTACAATTTCCACAATTGGACCGAAGTCAGGATATACAATAACTCTGAAATATCTCTTAATATCTTTTCTCGCAAGCCCTGCATTCTCTATTTCATGGACAAATTTTGATATACTGTAATCTTTCGGCAGGTAATATACGCCGACCTTCTTCTCCAATACTTCTTTCAGATAATCCTCTCTCTTGACGACTTTTTTAATCTCGTCCACCCTTTTCGACCATCTCAGGTCTCCAGACCTCATGATATAGGGTCCCGCCCTCTCGTCCCCTGCCTCATAGAAGTGGTACGCCAGCTCGCTGACGACCGCGTCCAGGTCGTCCTTGTGTATCTCGCAGAGCGTGTCTGCGATAATCTTGTGGTATTCCCGTCTGAGCTCCTCGCCGATGCCGTTGTACAGCACCTCCCTGACCTTGGCATGGTCGAACCTGTACTTGTCCTTCAGGTAATGGATGAGGTTGTGCGTTTTCTCTATCTTGCTGAGATTCTTCAGAAGCGTCATCTTCTTGACATCGATGGTTTTTTCCAGGATGTCGGTGGAAAATTCCTCGCCAATAACGGAGGCGCATTCCAGCAGCTCCTTCTGTTCCTCCATCAGCCTGTCCAGCCTTCTCCTCACCACGTCATAGACCTTGCTAGGCAGGTCCAGGTTCTTTATTTCGGTTTGAAGCTTCCAGATTCCCTCTTTGTCCTGCTTTATCGCCCCGTCCTCTGCGAGCAATTTGATGACTTCCAGCACGAAGAACGGATTCCCCTCTGTCTCCTGGTATATCCTTTCCAGAAGATTGCCGTCGAACGAAGTTTTTCCCAGGCAGGAATCGATTATTTCCTTGGTTTTATCAGAGTCCAGCCGCCTGAGGTCGATTATTGTCAGCAAATCCTCCCGGTTCATCTTTTGCATGGCGTCTGTGAGATGGTGCGGCTTTCCGTCCTCAGACTGGACAATCTCTTCAGACCTGTATGTTCCGATTATCATGACCCTGTCATCCTTCGTGTTTCGGGCTATGTAATGGCACAAATTCAAGGTGCTGGGATCTGCCCATTGCAGGTCATCAAGGAACAGCAGGACGGGCTTGTCCGCGGAAAGCCTCTGGGCACCAAGCAGGATATTGTCAATTGTGTGTTCCTGACGTTGCTGCGCATCATCAATGACAAATCTGCCGCTGTACTTGCTTCCCTGGAACAGCCTTGAAACTATGCCCACAGTGTCTTTGACCTTGGCCACGTCCCCGTCCCAGTCAGAGAGTAATGCGCCGTAACTCTTCTGGACTTCGGACAATATCTCTCTCATATCCTTGACCAGCAACTCGCTCAGCGAGCCCTTTGTCACGCAGGCCAGGTGCAGACCGCCCGATTCCTCGATTAATATCTTGTAATCCTGGAAGCCAAGGATGTTGAGCCCGCCAGTCCTGTCAACGTTGTCAACCTTTCGCATTGAGTCCTTGACAAAATTTCCGACGCCCGTCAGCATCGCCGAGAAAGTATAGGGTTCAAGGCCCAGTTCTTCTCTTTCGGATTTTGATATCAGAAGCCCCGCGTCGTTCATCAGGTATGCCGACACGACCAGCGGCGGCGGGTCCCCGGAGATGAGATGGAACAGCCCGGCCTCTCTAAGAGCCGATTTAACAGGCATCAGCGGTTCCAAAGATTCCGCGAGGCACCAGCCGCGGATTATCTGCGCGCCTTTCTTCTCGGCCTCGGCAATCAATTCCGAAACCAGTCGGGTCTTCCCGATGCCCGCCTCGCCGGCGATGAAGACGGTCGAGCCCTTGCCGGCGGTGGCATTGGCCAGCGACTGCTTCAGCCTGGCAAGCTCGGCGTCCCGGCCGATGAGGGCGGGCTGCTGGATGGCGAGCTCGGTCATTCTAGGGCCTCCAGGTCTTTCTGGCACCTCTCTATCCAGAACTTCATGTGCATGCGTTCGAACTCAGCGAGGGCTTTCTGCGTGTATTCCTTCGATTTAGCCGGTTCGCCCTTGGATTTCCAGAGCTGGCCGAATTCGTATAGCGTGATGGCGTATTCCTTTCGATCAACATTCTCAAGGATTTTCTCGGCATTCTGGAATTCAGATATCGCTTCGTCGAATTTCATTTGGCTGCATCGGACCATACCCAATGCCCTGTGGCTCATACCTTCCTCGACCCTAGCGCCTATCTGCCTTGATAAATCCAGAGCTTCTTTTGCATTCTTTTCGGCTTGTCCAAGTTCACCAATTAAAATGCTTGCTTCAGCGATTTTTGTTTTTGAGTATGAGATTCCTGCTTTATTTCCAGCCTTGTTAAAAATTTCTAAGCTCTGGTTGAAGAACTCCAGAGCCTTATATCCATTTTCTTTCAGAAGAAATACGCAACCTAAGCGGTTTAACCCATAGGCAATAGAAATTTGAACTTTAGTAAAATTTCGCCTCTCCTGAAGTTCTTGTTCGAAATAGGTGCAGGCATCATCAAAATTTCCATTTCGCATATGAATTTCACCAATATGGTAATAACCATTGGCTATTCCATAATGATTTTCATCTTTTAGGGCTTTTTCAATATGATTATTCAAATGCTCTGTTGCCTCTTTGGATTCATTCCTCATTTCCGCAATTTTACCAAGTGCATAATCAATGTAGAATGGATCCATCTTTGTTCCGCGACTCTGCCATATTTCTATCATTTTTTCATGACAGTCTATTGCTTCGTCATAATTTCCTAAATCCTCTGCAATCCACGCCATTGTGTCATAACAATTCAGAACACCATCTAAATATCCAATATCATTGGAAAAGCAAAGTGCTTTGACAAGGTATTCATGTGCTTCATCAAGAGCACCGGTTCGAAATAATACCCACCCCAACCTCCAATAATCTATCGCAGTTTTCTCTTTGTTGTCCAGTCGTATGTCGATTTCCAATTTTTTCTTTATTAAATCTATTGCGGCATTATAATTACATGAAAGATGGTAGCTTGCCGATAAGGATATGTAAGCCTGTGCAAGTTCTCTGTCATCTCCCAGTCTCTTTAATGATTCAATTATTTGATTGAATTGCTTTATTGCAGTTTCTTCGTCAATGAGTCCAACATACCTCTTTCTCATTGTTTCTCTCCGCAATAGTTTATTTTTTAATACTTCATCTGTGCAATTGACAAAGTATTTTTTGCCTTTATCTACATTTTCAAGTGCTAAGTCAGTTTTTCCTAATTCTGTGCACACATCCACAATACCAATGTGGGCCTGAATAATTTCACATGGTTTTGATGTATTTTCAAGTGCCATGCTGAACAACCTCATGGATTCTTCTAGGGCATACTCCTTGAATGCATTTTCTCCAGTGAGAATGAGGAACTTCGCTGCCCTCTCGTCCCTTCCCTCGTAATAGTGATGCGCAAGCTCGCCTGCGACCTCATCACTATTGTCCTTATGCAGCTCTGCGATGGTGTCTCCCACAACCCGATGGTACTCTCGCTTCAGCTCCTCGCTGATGCCGTTGTAGAGGACCTCGCGTATCTTTGCATGGTCGAATTTATATTTATCCTTCAAGTAGTGGATGAGGCTGTGTGTTTTCTCTATCTTGCTCAGGTTCTCCAGCAACTGGAGTTTGTCCTGCCGGACGATTTTTCCGACCACCTCGGACTGAAACTCATCACCTATAACGCTGGCACATTCCAGGACTTTTCTCTGTTCTTCCATCAGCTTGCCCAGGCGCCTCTTTACGACGTCATAGATCTTAGATGGAATGTCGAGCTTTTTGATGCTGCCCACGGCTCTCCATACCCCATCGGTACCGCAGGACAGTGTTTTTTCTTCAGCCAGGAGTTTTACAACTTCCAGCACGAAGAATGGGTTTCCCTCTGTGTCTTTGTATATCTTGGATAGGAGCTCCTTCTCTATCTTAGCGGAGCCCAGGGCGGAACCGACCATGTCCCTTGTGTGGTCCTGGTCTAGGCGAGCCAATTCTACTTTACCGATTAGGTCTTCCCTGCTCATCTTCTGCATCGTGTCAACGAGCTGGTGCGTTTTTCCATCCCAAGATTGGACCACTTCTTCAGGGCGGTAATTTCCAAGAATTAGAACGCGCTTGTCCCTTGTGTTCTTCGAGAGGAAATGAATCAGGTTGAGCGTGGTCGGATCTGACCACTGAAGGTCGTCCAGGGACAGTACGATTGGCTTCTGCGCCGATATCCGCTGGAAGCCCATCAATACATTGTCGAACAGGCTCTCCTGGCGCATCTTTGGGTCATCGATTAGGTGCTTTCCGCTGTACTTTCCGCTCATCACGAGTCTTGATACCGGCGCGTCGATACCGGCCAGTTTCTCCATGTCCCCATTCCACCCTGCCAGGACGTGTCCGAAATTCATCTGGATATTGGAAAGCGCGTTCTTCATGTCCCCGGCTAACATCTCGCTGAGGGTGCCTTTGGTAACAGCTGCCAGGAACAGCCCGTCATGCTCCTCGATGATTATCTTGTACTCCTTGTAGCCGAGGCTGTTGAGCCCGCCAGTCCTGTCGACATTGTCGATCTTCTGCATGGAATCCTTGACAAAGCTTCCCACAGCTTTCAGCATGGAGCCGAAGATGTACGGGTCCAGGCCCAGTTCCTCGCGCTCGGCCTTGGCTATGAGAAGCCCCGCGTCGTTCATCAGGTACGCCGACACTATCAGCGGCGGTGGGTCCCCCGAGATGAGGTGGAACAGCCCGGCCTCTCGGAGAGCCGATTTAACCGGCATCAGCGGCTCCAGGCTCTCGGCAAGGCACCAGCCGCGGATTATCTGGGCGCCTTTCTTCTCGGCCTCATTAATTAGCTCAGATACGAGTCGGGTCTTCCCGATGCCGGCCTCACCGGCGATGAATGTAACCGAGCCTTTTCCAGCTGCTGCGTTCTCCAGGCTCTTTTTCAGTTTGTCCAGTTCCCCATCTCTGCCGATGAGGTCAGGCTGTTTCAACGATGATTCTGTCATTGCTCCAACCCCCCCAATGCCTTGCGGCACTTGTCCGCCCAGAACTTCATGTGCATGCGTTCGAACTCAGCGAGGGCTTTTTCGAGATATTCCTTAGCTTTAGTTGTTTCGTCTTTGGCTTGCCAGAACAGGCCAAACTCGTAAAGTGTTGTTGCATATTCTTGTCGGTCTGCATCTTCGAGTATTCTCATAGCTATTTCAATTTCGGATAATGCCATTCCCCAATTTCCCATCTTGAAATGCACCATGCCCAGCGCCCTATGGCTCATTCCTTCCTCGACCCTCGCTCCTATTTCACTAGCTATGCTGAGAGCTTTCTTCGCGCTGGCTTCGGCCTCTTGGATGTTATTGGTTAAAATGCTTGCTTCGGTAATTTTAGTCAGCGTGTAAGAGATGCCGGCCTTGCCTCCGATTTTTTGGAATAGCTCTAGACTTTGATTGAAATATTCAAGTGCTCTTTCGGCGTTCCCTTTCATTAATTGAATTCTTCCTATGTAGTTTAATGCGTGGCCAATCTGAATTTGATTTTTTATTATGTTTTTTCTTTCCTCCAGGGTTCGCTCGAAATATGAGATGGCATCATCGAATTTTCCTGTTCTCACATAGATAGTACCGATATAGTAATATCCTCCCGCTATTCCATAATGATCGTTTAGTTTGGAAGCCGAGACTATGTAATTTTTGAATATTTCTGTGGCTTCTGAATATTGTCCCTTTAAAATGGCTATTTTTCCTTTTGAATAAGGTATAGAAGAAATATCAAGTTCTCCACCCAGCTTCAGATAATTATCAATCATCTTCTCTTGGAATTTTATGGCTTTTTCATAATCACCTTTTATTTCTTCTGCGGCCCATGCCATCATATCGCAATAACTCAGCACCCCTCGTGTGTAATTAATTTCCTCGCATACAGTTAGACTTTTACACAAATTATCAATGCCTCCTTGATAATCCCCCATACGGAACAGTATCCATCCAATCCTGTTCAATGTATGAACGATGTTTTCTTTATTGCCTAATTGTTCATCTATATTTAATTTAATTTTCATTAATTCGAGTGACTTTTTATAATTAGACGATGCAAAATGACTTGCGGCCAAATAACTGTACGCCCTTGCCAGTTCCTTCTGATTTCCGTGTTTTTTACATTTATCAATTACTGTAGTGAATAATTTTTCTGTATCTTCGCTTAGTTCTTCATCAAAATGTCTTTTCGTTGTCGCTTCTGCCAACATGAATTTTATTTTGATTTCATCATCAATATTCTCGTTTAAATATTTCTTTGCCCGATTAATGTGGTCCATAACTGTATCTGCATCCCCAAGAAATCGAAATATTTCAATAATCCCGATGTGTCCGCGCATTGATTCGTCAGGGGTTTTGGCAACTTCCAGCACACGGCTGAAGATACGGTTTGCTTCTTCCATGCAATAATCTTTAAATGCTTTCTCTCCTGCTGTTAATAGGTACTTCGCTGCCCTCTCGTCCCCCGCCTCATAGTAATGATGCGCCAGCTCCCCCGCGACGCTGTCTGTATTATCCTTGTGCAGCTCCGCGATTGTGTCCCCGACAACCCGATGATACTCCCGCCTCAGCTCCTCGCCGATGCCGTTGTACAGGACATCCCTTATCTTGGCATGGTCGAATCGGTATTTGTCCTTCAGGTAATGGACCAGCTTGTGTGTTTTTTCTATCTTGCTGAGGTTCTCCAGGAGATGCCGCTTGTCAACGTCCACGACTTTGCCGAGCACGTCGGACCTGAACTCGTCCCCGACCACGCTGGCGCAGTCCAGAATCCTGCGCTGCTCCTCCATGAGCCTGTCCAGTCTTCTTTTCACAACGTCATAGACCTTGGATGGGATGTCCAGCTTTTCCGCGTCGGTGGCCAGCTTCCAGGAGCCGTCCGCAGCCTGAGCAATAGTGCCTTCCTCAGTGAGGAGTTTGAGGACCTCCAGCACGAAGAAAGGGTTTCCCTCGGTCTCATGAAATATCCTATCTGTAACCGCTCCCTCGAATGAGCTGGCGCCCAGCACGGAATGGACTATTGCCTTGGAACCCGCAGAGTCCAGGCGCTTTATCTCGATCTTTTCAAGAAGTCCCTCCCGGTTCATGTTCTGCATTGTCGTTTCCAAATGATGGGTCTTTCCGTCCCAGGACTGCATGATGTCCTCCGGGCGGTAGGTTCCCAGCATCATGACTTTGTGGCTTCCCAGATTTTTAGCGAGGTAATGGAGCAATGTCAGGGTGGTCGGGTCAGCCCACTGCAGGTCGTCCAGGAATAACAATATTGGCTTGTCTGCGGACAGTCTCCTGATGCCCATGAGCACGTTGTCGAACAGGCTTTCCCTGCGCAGCTCCGGGTCATCCACAATATGCTTGCCACTGTACTTTCCGCTCATCACCAGCCTGGATATAGGCGCGTCAATGCCGGCAAGTTTCTCCGTGTCCCCGTCCCAACCTGTCAGGACGGGTTTGAAGTTCGCATTGATCCCTGTCAGCACATTCTTCATGTCGCCGACCAGCATCTCGCTGAGGGTGCCTTTGGTAACGGCAGCCAGGAATAACCCGTCATGCTCCTCGATGATTATCTTGTACTCCTTGTAGCCGAGGCTGTTGAGCCCGCCAGTCCTGTCGACATTGTCGATCTTCTGCATGGAATCCTTGACGAAACTGCCGACAGCTTTCAGCATGGAGCCGAAGATATATGGGTCCAGGCCGAGTTCTTCTCTCTCGGCCTTGGCAATCAGTAATCCGGCATCGTTCATCAGGTACGCCGACACGACCAGCGGCGGGGGGTCGCCTGAAATCAGGTGGAACAATCCCGCCTCTCTAAGAGCCGATTTAACCGGCATCAGCGGTTCAAGGCTCTCGGCGAGGCACCAGCCGCGGATTATCTGCGCGCCTTTCTTCTCGGCCTCGGCAATCAATTCTGAGACCAGCCGGGTCTTGCCGATGCCGGCCTCGCCGGCGATGAATGTAACCGAACCTTTTCCAGTTGCTGCGTTCTCCAGGCTCTTTTTCAGTTTGTCCAGTTCCTCATCTCTGCCGATGAGGTCAGGCTGTTTCAACGATGATTCTGTCATTGCTCCAACTCCTCCAATGCCTTGCGGCACTTGTCCGCCCAGAGCTTCATGCCCATGCGTTCGAACTCGGTGAGCGCTTTGAAGAGGTGTTCTTTCGCTTGAGTGGGAGCACCCTCAAATTTGGATAGAAGCGCGTATTCGTAGAATACCCTCGATAAACGAACTTTGTCCCCCACCTCTTCGAGGATTGCCCTAGCTTTTGTAAATTCATCCGATGCGATATCCCATTTTTTCATCTCTCGATAGATCATACCCAGCACACGGTGGCTTAAGCCCTCCTCTGGTTTGGCACCAATCTCGGCAGCAACCTCTGCAGATTCTTTTGCATGTTCGAGGGCTGCCTGGGCATCGCCCTTCCCGAGTTTTACCTCTGCCAAGCCGCATAGATTGTGAATATAGAGTCGTTTTTCTCCGATTTCCAGGGAAATTTCTAAGCTATGCTCGTATAACTCCAGAGCCTTTCCCAACTCGCCCTTATAGAGGTACACTTCCCCTATATTGTTAAGCGATAGTGCAACGCCCTGCCTGCTCTCGATTTTCTCTCTTATTTTCAGGCTGTGTTCGTAGAACTCGAGCGCCCTATCTAGTTCACCACTCTCAAAGTGAACGGATCCAATGTTGTTCAGCAACATCGCAAAGCCCCACCTGTCCCCTATTTTCTCTCTTATTTTCAGGCTGCGTCCGTAGAACTCGAGCGCCCTCTCTGGCTCACCCTTCTCAGAGTGAGCGGATCCAATGTTGTTCAGAGTCCCCGCAATGCCCTGTTTGTCCCCTATTTTCTCAAAGATATCGTAGCCGCGTCTGTAAAACTCAAGCGCTCTATCTAGTTCCCCCCTCTCATAATGAACGGATCCGATGTTGTTCAGTGCCGCCGCGATGCCGTACTGGTCTTCTATCTCATCCATTACTGATAAGCTTTTTTCATAATATTGCAGGGCATGAACTAACACCCCCTTGCTTGAGTGGAAGATGCCGACTGCTCTGAGTGCGTTACCGATATCCTTTTTGTCTGCACCAACTTTTTCTGATGTCATTACAGCTTCTAAGAAACAGTGCAGAGCGTTATCATAATTTCCTTTTTTCCAATAGGTGTTCCCTTCACAGCCCATCACCCTTCCGTACTCAATTGTTCCCGCTTCAGCTAAACTCTTCGCCTCTGAGAGCACTTCGATGGCATTGTCATATTCTCCCTTCTTTTCGTGCGAATCTCCAGCTTTCCTTAACATCCTGACCTTTGTCTCTTTGTTCGCTGTTGATTTGCTCGCTCTCAGGAAGTTTTCAATGGCATTGTCATACTTGCCCATGCGTACCTGTATATCCCCCAACTTCTCAAGGACATTAACCTTCTCCTCGTCAACGAAAAACTCAAGGGCGTTTCTGTAAAACCGCAACGCTTCCTCGTTGGCGGACTTCTCTCCCGCACTGTCCCCGGCTTTTAGCAGAAATTTTCCTGCTTTCACATCCCTAGCTTCGAAATAATGGTAGGCCAATTCGTTCACGATCTGGTTTGGATTGTCCTTGTGAATCTCAGCGATTGTGTCGGCTATCAACCTGTGGTATTCTCGTCTCAACTCTTCCCCTACGCTATTATACAGAACCTCTCTTATTTTAGAATGGTCAAATTTGTATTTGTCTTTGAAATAATGGAGCAGCTTATGGGTTTTTTCTATTTCGCTGAGATTTTCCAATAACTGAAGTTTATTCTGGCCCATGACCTTGCCCACAACTTCGGAGTGGAACTCTTCACCAACTACGCTGGAGCATTCAAGCACCTTTCTATGCTCCTTCATCAGTCGGTCCAAACGCCTTTTTATTACATCATAGACCTTGCTCGGAAGGTCTAGCTTATCCAAATCCTTCATCAGTGTCCAGGCACCGGCATTGTCTCGGGTGATGACACTCTCTTCAGCCAGTAGCTTAATGACCTCCAGCACGAAGAACGGCGTGCCCTCGGTTTCTTTGTGAATTTTCTCGAAAAAGGCGGGTTCGAAGCGAGATATGGCCAGGACATTGTTTACCAGTGATTCAGTGTCTGTTTTGTCCAGACGTTTCAGGTCAAGTAAAATAAATAAATCTTCCCGGTTCATTTTCTGCATTGCCGTTTCGAGTTGATGCGCTTTTCCGTCAAATCCCAGCATGATGTCCTCTGGCCTGTATGTTCCAAGAATCAATAGCTTGTCTTTTCTGGTGTTGCGTGATAGATAATGCAGTAGGTTTAGAGTGGTGGGGTCAGCCCATTGCAGGTCGTCGATGAACAAAATTAGAGGTTTCTCTTTCGAGGCTCTTTGCAAGCCCATGAGTACATTGTCGAATAGATTCTCCTGCTTCAGTTTGGGGTCGTCCACTAGGAATTTACCGTTGTATTTACCGCAAATCATCCATATAGAGACCGCCGTTTCGATATCCTTGACCTTGGATATTTCTCCATTCCAGGCATTAAGAACTTCGCTGAATTTTGTCAGAAATTCTTTTAGAAGACTTTTCATATCATTGACCAACATCTCGCTGAGTGCACCCTTGGTTACGCAGGCCAGATACAAGCCATTCAATTCCTCAATTAATATCTTGTATTCTTTGTAGCCGAGGCTGTTGAGGCCACCTGTCCTCTCGACATTATCCATCATTCTCATTGAGTCCTGGACAAAGCTTCCCACAGCTTTCAGCATCGAAGAGAATATGTAAGGGTCCAGGCCCAGTTCTTCTCTTTCAGCCTTTGCTATCAACAACCCAGCGTCGTTCATGAGGTATGCAGACAGCAGCAGCGGCGGCGGGTCGCCCGAAATAAGGTGGAACAATCCCGCTTCTCTAAGAGCCAATTTAACCGGCATCAACGGCTCCAGGCTCTCGGCAAGGCACCAGCCGCGAATTATCTGCGCGCCTTTCTTTTCGGCATCATTAATTAACTCAGATACAAGCCGGGTCTTTCCAATCCCTGCCTCTCCCGCTATGAATATGGTGGAGCCCTTGCCGGCGATGGCAGCGTCCAGGGCTTTGTCAAGCCTGGCCAGTTCAGCGTCGCGGCCGATGAGGTCAGGCTGCTGGATGGCCAGCTCTTTCATTTCTCCAGTTCCCCCAAGCCCTTCTTACATTTCTCGATCCAGAATTCATTGTTCAACTGACCGAAGCATTGGAGGGCTTTCTCCCGGTACTCTTTCAGCTTGTCCGGGTCGCCCATGTCTTTCCAGAGGAGGGCTAATTCATAATAGAGATTACCCAAAGTGTAATTTATTCCGCCCGCAACTCGCTTTGAATGATTATCCAAGGCGATTTGCGCGGATTCGAACGATTTGATGGCAGAATCCCAATCCTTCATGGCATGATATATTTTTCCCAATACTATGTTGATTCTTCCTTTGAAATATATATCCTTATGAGACAGCTGCTCGCCGACCTCGATTGCCTTAAGGGCTTCGTCAAGGGCCTCTCCATATGTCTTTTCATCGAGATATAACTCAGCAAATGCCATATGTGAGCTGAGTTTGAGCCATATCAAATCAGATTTCTCTGCAATTTCACGGGTTTGCATATAGCAATCAAGAGCCGATGAAAAATTCTTTTTATGCCTGTAAATATGTCCCATACATTCAATGACGTTATAATGGGTGTTGGAAGTTGGATCTTTGGTGGTTATAAGTAAGCATTCTTTGAATATCTCTAAGGCTTCGTCATGTCTTCCATACCTAGCTAGAATCGCCCCCCGTTCCTCCAATGTGCCTGCAAGGCGCAACTCATCAAGATAATCTTTTGCGATTCTTATACTTTCATCTATGCACTCCAATGCTTTTATAACTTCTCCTTTTTTCTCCAATATATTGGACAAACCAAGTAGTGTTTGGGCCTCCAATAGGTGATTGCCAATGCTTCTAGCGATATCTATGCCTTCAAGGAAATATTTCAAGGATTCGTCAAGATTTTTCTCATGCCAGGCTAAACACCACATTGACTTAGTAAGGCCTGTTTTGTCACCAATCTTTCTTTTTATTTCAAGGTTTCTGCTTAAGCATTTTTTTGATTCTGCTATGTGCTGCTCCTCGTCTGCCGAATATATCTCTCCGTAATTCCTGTGTGAAACCGCTAGAAGAAGCAGCGTTTCAGATATTTCATAAAGGTTGCCTACTTTTTCCCTCAATTCCAGGGATTTGCTTAACATCTCGATTTCTTTTTCTAAACCCTCTTTGTCGAACTTTTCTTCATATGTGACTCCGATGTTGTAATACGCCCTAGCCATCTCTGCCAGATCATTTGCTTCTTCGGCGATCCGCAGGGCGTCTTGTGCATCCTCCCGGCATTTGTCCGTCTTGTTCGTCAGCATCTCAGCCCAGGCCTTGACATTGAGCAGTCTAGCTTGCTGGATGCATCTATCCTCTCCCAGGGTGGCTATTGCCTTGTCGCACTCTACAACTGACTCGGCAAATCTGCCAAACTTGTTGTACATGTCGGCGACCTTCCTGTGCAGGTCGGCTTTCTTTCTGCCGTCCGTCTCTTTTTCAATCAAGGAGTAGTAGCATTTGAGTGCATTATCTAGGTCGCTGGTGAGCGAGTAGATGTCCCCCAGCCTCTCATTGACAATTTTTATTTTCTCATCATCCTCAAGAACCGTCAGGGCTTTGTTGTAATACCTGATGGCCTCGTCATTCGCATATGCTCCCATTGCGGCATCGGCGGATTTGATTAAATATTCCGCTGCCTTCGCGTCTTTCGCCTCATAATAATGGTGGGCAAGCGCATTCAGGGCTTCATCCGGATTGTCCCTGTGCAGCTCGGCAATAGTGTCCGCCACAAGCTTATGGTACTCCTGCTTCAGTTCGTCCATTATCCCGTTGTACAGCACCTCTCTGATCTTTGCATGGTCGAACTTGTATTTTTTCTGATAAGAGTGAATCAGCCGGTGCGTTTTTTCAACATCGCTCAGATTCTCAAGGAGCTGGATTTTATTGAGGCCAACGACCTTGCCCACGACGTCCGACTGAAATTCCTCCCCGACGACCGATGCGCAGTCCAGGATCTTCTTCTGCTCCTTCATCAGGCGGTCCAGCCGCCGCTTGATAACATCGTAGACCTTTGACGGAATGTCCATCTTCTCCAGGCCCGCGGTGGCGTTCCAGACTCCCTTCTTGTCCTGTTTGATCCAGCCCTCCTCGGCCAGCAATTTAACGACTTCCAGCACGAAGAACGGCGTGCCCTCGGTCTCCCTGAATATTCTGTCATAAAGCTCGTTCTCGAAATTGACCGTGCCCAGCGTCGTCCTGACCAGGTCCTCGGTTCCTTTCCTGTCCAGCCTGTCGAGCTCTATCTTCTCCAGCAGGTCCTCCCTTGTCATGTTCTGCATCGCGGTCTCAAGCTGATGCGCCTTGCCATCCGATTGCTGGACTATGTCCTCCGGCCTGTAATCGCCGACAATGAGCACCGGATTGTTCTTGGTGTTCCTGGCAAGGTAATGAAGCAGTCCCAGTGTGCTGGGGTCCGCCCAGTGCAGGTCGTCGAGGAACAGCAACAATGACCTATCTGCGGACAATCTCTGGATTCCCATCAGCACATTGTCGAACACGTTCTCCTGGCGTATCCTGGGGTCGTCCACCAGGAACTTGCCGTCGTACTTGCCGCTGCTAATCAATCTGGAGATTATGGGCTTGATGCCGCTGACCTTGTCCAGGTCCCCGTCCCATTCCTTCAGCATGTGGCCGTGGCTCATCTGGACCTCTGCGAGTATGTTTTTCATGTCCCCGACCAGGAATTCACTGAGGCTTCCTTTTGTCACGGCGGCCAGGAATATACCCGCGGATTCTTCGACGATGATTTTGTACTCCTGGTATCCGAGTATGTTGATGCCGCCGGTTCTGTCAACATTGTCAATTTTATGCATGGAATCCTTGACGAAGTTGCCGACGCCCTTGAGCATCCCGGCAAAGATGTCCGGGTCCAGGCCGAGCTGCTCCCTCTCCGCCTTGGCCAACAGGAGACCGGCGTCATTGGTCATGTATGCCGAGACCACCAGCGGCGGCGGGTCGCCCGAGATGAGATGGAACAATCCTGCTTCTCTGAGAGCCGATTTAACCGGCATGAGCGGCTCCAGGCTCTCCAGGAGGCATCTGCCGGTTATTATCTGGGCGTTCTTGGTCTCGACCTCTTTCATCAGTTCCGAAACCAGCCGGGTTTTCCCGATGCCCGCCTCCCCTGCGATGAAGACGGTCGAGCCCCTACCGGCGGTCGCATTCTCAAATGCCTGTTTCAGCTTATTCAGATCTTCATTGCGCCCGATAAGTTCCGGCTGATGAAGCGCCAACCCTCCCATGTTCGGGGGAATGCTGTGGGTATAAAAAAAGGTGTCGGGTGCACACTTTCACCCACCCCCGCGCCACCCTTTTATACTGTGCCTGCCACAGGGCATTCATGGACTCCGCCCCCCGCTTCTTCTACGCCAGCATCACGGTGAACGAGCATCTCATCCTGGATTTGCTCAAGGACCACGGGGACTGCGTCCTGCATGACACGGAATCGCCGCTGGCAAAGCGGTTCAGGCGGGACTGGGACGGCCGGTGCAAGTACGGGGACATCCTG
This sequence comes from Methanomassiliicoccales archaeon UBA147, assembly GCA_002496385.1. Taxonomy (GTDB): domain Archaea; phylum Thermoplasmatota; class Thermoplasmata; order SG8-5; family SG8-5; genus UBA147. Next base: position 43,279 of record DAJR01000022.1, read on the forward strand.
GCGCTCTTCAAGAAGAACGGCATCGAGTATCTGGTGGGCATCGAGGTGAAGGACTGGAAGGCCAAAGTAACACCGAAAATGTGCTACCAGTACCTCAAGACCTACAGGAAGGGGTGCCAGTATTTCTACATCGCTGCACGGCATTTCTCGCCGCGCACCTTCGACATAAGCGAGATAGGCTTCATCGACCTGGACAGGATGGCGGTTATTAAAAAACCGGAATATCTTCATCCCTGGAAGAAAGACCGGGAGGGGGTCATCAGGAAGATGAGCAAGGCCCCGCAGCCCAGGAGGTATTTTGTCATGCACCCGGACCAGACCACCATGGCGGATTTCCTTGAGCCCGCTTCGGAACAGGCGGCTGGCGAATCATGATTCAATTCTCGGCCCGCGCACCAGCGTTTCCTTCGCTAAAAGGGCCACCAGCATCCCGATGACTGAAACCGCAGCCGCCAGGAAGAATATGTTGTCCACCATCTCCCTTGCCAGCAGATAGCCGGCAAGTATCGAGCCTGCGGCGCCTCCCAGGTTGATGGCGGAATTGACCAGGCCGATGCCCCTTCCCCTCTCTGCGGGTTTTGTGAGGTCCGAGACCATGGTTATGGCGCTCACGGTGAAGAACGACCAGACCGGCACCGCCCAGAGTATCGCGACGAAGACCGGCTCGACAGTCATGCCCATTAGCCCCCACACCAGCACGTAAGCCGCGCCCGAGCCGACCAGCACCCATTTCCGTCCGTGCCTGTCGCATGCCCTTCCCGCAATCCCGGATGCGAATATGCCTGCGACAGCGGATAGCGCCGTGAAGACGCCTGCAACCATTGTGGCGTCCCAGTGAATGTCCAGACCCTTCAGGTATATCGGAAAAACCGAGAAAACGATGTAGCCTGCCAGCGGCAGGATGAGGGCGACACACGCGACAACCGCGATTTCCCTCTTCCTTCCGAAGGACAGCACCCCGCCGAAGTCCATGGCCAGCGGTTTCTTCCGACGCTCTTTCATGGGCAAAAGGGAAAGTGCGCCCGCGATTGTGATTATTCCTGCCACAGAGAACATGAGCGTGACCGCGTCCGAGCCGACCAGCATGTCGCTCGATGGGAGCAGGAACCCTGCGGCGAGCGCGCCGACTGCCTGGCCTATGCCCCCGATAAGGGCGAGGTTGCCGACCGATGTGCCCTTCCTCCTGGGAAAGCATTCGGTGGCCACAGCGTTCAACAGAACGAACGATGTGGTGAAGGCGACCTGCACCAGCCTGAGCAGTATCAGCTCGCTGGTCCCTGCAAACGGCATGGCGAAGAACAGGCCTCCGCCCACCGTTCCCGAGACGGCCATCACCAGCCGCCTGCTGCCGATGCGGTCCGATATTGTCCCCCAGGCAAAGCTCATTGGCACTGCAGCCAGGAATGGAAGCGCCGTTATCAGCCCGACAAGGAAGAAGTCCTCGCTGATGCCGTACATGTACAGCGCCATTATCGGGTAAAGCATGCCGTTTATCACAGTGACAAGGCCTGCGGCCAGCAGGACGTGCCGATAGGTTCTCACGGCGTCGGGCAACCGCTGCCGGGATTAATATCTAACGCCGCACTTTCGGCCACCCCCCCGAAGCATTCTTAAAGGCATACCATCTAGCGAAGCGCAATGCCCATGTTCTGCCCGAAATGCAAGGGCCTTCTGAAGATTCCCAGGAGCGGCCGCCTGGATGAGAAGTACTGTCCCAGCTGCGCGGCCGAAACCGAATTGTCACCGGATGAGACAATCCCGGAGCCCGTGACCCAATGGCCTGAGAAGGGCCACCCAACCATGCCTTTCTTCCCGTTCCCCGAAGTGAGGAAGGGCCAGGACAAGTTCATCCGCGACGTGGCCAAGTCAATAGCTGACAGGAAGCATCTGATGGCTTACGCCCCCACCGGCATCGGGAAGACAGTGGCGGCGCTCGCGCCCGCAGTCGAAGCGGCTATGGAGATGGGCAAGACCGTCTGCTTCCTCACGTCCAAACAGTCCCAGCACCACATCGCAATCGAGACGCTGAAGCAGATGAAGGTGGTTTCGGGCAGGCAGATACGCGTCGTCGACCTGATATCGAAACAGGCCATGTGCCCCGACGACATATCGGAAGAGTTTCCTGCCGCGTTCAGGATGCTGTGTTATACCAGCGTGATTACGAAATCCTGCAGGTATTTCACGAACAGCGACGATAATATTGTCAAGTTCATCCATTCCAACATACTGCATGTCGAGGACCTGAAGACCCTGGCCACGCGCCGGAAGGTCTGCCCCCACAGGATTGCGATGGAAGCCGCGGCCGAGGCCGACGTCATCGTGTGCGACTACAACCACATCTTCGACCCGGGTGTGCGCCCGAATACCGAAGAGGCCTTTGGCAGACCAATCAGCGATTTCATAATAATCGTGGACGAGGCACACAATCTCCCTGACCGCATCCGGGGATATTACTCTATGAGTCTCACCGCCAACCTGGTGGAGGCTGCGCACTCCGAGGTGCGGGATAAGCATCTGGCCGAGATACTGAAAGGCCTGAAGAAGGACCTGGTGAAATTGCTGGAGAGCGTGGACGATGGAAATGAATCGCTTACCGACGCAGCCCATCTCCTGGAGGCCCTGGACAAGAGGCTGGGCCGGTCCCTGGTTGACAGGATGGACCTCGGCACCCTGATAGAACAGTTGCGCGACATCGGCGTGAAGAGGATGGCCGACGGCAAGCAGAGCGCCGCTTTCGAGATAGCGGAGTTCCTGGACGGGTACCGGCAGGACCTCAGGGGCCTGGTGAGGATAATCAGCCGCAAGGACGGCATGATGCTGAACTACAGATTACTGGACCCCTCGACCGTTTCGGGGCCCCTGTTCGCCAGCTTCCATTCAAGCATCGTAATGAGCGGCACTCTGCACCCCACAGCCATGTTCGCTGACATCCTCGGAATCCCGGAGAGATCCCGAATGTTGGGCACGTATCGCTCCCCCTTCCCGGAGGAGAACAGGCCCGTGTTCGTCGTTGACGACGTCACCACACTCTTCGGCCAGCGGAACGACGCCATGTACCGCACCATAGCGGATCGCATCAGCCAGGCATGCGACGAGATTCCGGGCAATGTGGCAGTTTTCTTCCAGTCCTACGGGATGCTGAAGAACATCACCCAGTTCATCCGGACCGCCAAGGAGCCGATATCAGAATCCCGCGAATCCACAAAGGCCGAGAAACGCGAGCTCGTCACGACCCTTGCAAAACTGAAAGCGGGCAAAGGCGGCATGATGCTGGCAGTCATGGGCGGCTCGATGTCCGAAGGGATTGACTACCGGGACAACCTCCTGGACTCGGTGATCGTCGTGGGCGTTCCCTTCGCGCCTCCCTCGCTGGAGCAGGACCAGCTCATCAGGTACTTCGAGACGAAGTTCGGCCGGGACTACGGCCGGGACTACGGTTATACATATCCCGCAATGAACCGTGTGCTCCAGTCCATCGGCCGGTGCATACGCTCGGAAACCGACCGGGCGGCGGTGATACTCCTAGACAAGCGGTTCATGTACCCCCAGTACAGGAGATGCTTCCCACGGGACGTCAAGCTGGACAGCGCGGACGATCTGACCGCCAGGCTCCGAAAGTTCTATTCTGCAAATGAAAAAATATAGGCAGGGGTCGGAACGAAATCCATTGGAGAGAGAATCCCTGCCCAAGTGGGGAAGAGTTGATATGAATTGCCCTCGCGTCTCCTTCACTTCAAGATAGTATTGTTATTTTATTATTTATAATTATTGTTATTCCCTATTTATAACTTGCTGTATTTTCTTTTTATCAATAAGAATGAATTAAAATATTCTCACCTGTCGATTCGGCTCGCGGCGGATGACATCTCCTCCACGAACATTCTCACGCTGGCCCGCACGTCCGGAGTGCCGACGGTCGCCGATATCGCGCACACTGAATCCGCACCCGCAAGAACCACTTCCCTGACGTTCCGAAGGTTTATCCCCCCGATGGCCACGATAGGCAGCCTTGTGGCCCTCCGGAATTCCGCGACCCCCTCCAGCCCGAGCGGGCGGCCTATGTCGCTCTTGGTCGCAGTGTGGAACACCGGGCTTGCCGCGATGTAATCCGCGCCGCCGGTTTCGGCCCGCCTCACCTCCTCGACGCTGCCGCAGGATATTCCGATGACCCCTGGGAATTCCTTCCTGGCTTTCGTAAGCGGCATGTCTTTGGGCCCCAGGTGCAACCCGTCGGCACGGGTGGCCAGTGCCAGGTCAAGTTTGTCGTTGATGATGAATGCGGTCCCCGAATCATGGCACAGCGCCCGGATTTCTTTCGCCTCGGCCGCCATTTCATCGAAAGACTTGGCTTTCTCGCGGTACTGGATGACGCTTGCCCCCCCCGCAACGGCATCGGCTGAGTCCTTCAGCGCGCCCTGCTTCGTGAGCCCGGAATCGGTTATGAAGTAGAATCCGCGCACCTCAGAGGGCATCGACGCGCGCTCCCTTCACAACATCCTTCCGGGAAACCGCCATTATTGAATCGAACATGTTCTGCTTCATGCCTCCTGGCCCTTTTGCGGTCTTGGCCGCCATCTCACCGGCGATGCCGTATACGGCCATCGCGCAGGCCGATGCGAGGGCATGGTCCTCATTCACAGCCGCGAACGCGCCTATGACGGATGCCGCCATGCAGCCGGTCCCGACGACCTCGCCCATCCGCGGATGCCCGTTCTTTACCTTGAAAACTCTTTTTCCGTCCGTGACGATGTCCTCAGCCCCTGTCACCACGACCGTGCATTTCTCCGATGCGGCCAGCGACTTCGCGTGGGAGACGATGTCCCCCTCGGCCGAGATGGATTCCACCCCCCTGACCTCGGCATGGGCTCCGGCCAGTGTCGCAACCTCCCCGGCATTACCCTTGATGACTGAGATTTTAACTTCTGCGATTATCTTCCTGGCGCTGTCCATTCTCAAACGTGTGGCCCCGACCCCGACGATGTCGAGAATCACCGGTGTGCCTTTCAGGTTGGCCTGCTTCCCGGCCTTGACCATGGCATTGACAAGGACCGGCGTGAGCGTCCCGATATTGAGTACCAACGCGCCGGATATCGTCACCATCTCCTCCACCTCCTCTTCGGCGTGCGCCATGACCGGGAGCGCGCCCAGGGACCGGGTGATGCTGGCGCAATCCGATATTGTCACCCAGTTTGTGATATGGTGCACGAGCGGTTTTTTCTCCCTGAGGGATTCCAGCATGTCTGCGGCCTGTTCTGCGATGTTCATGGAAATCGGGTGGCTATAATTTTGCATTGATATTAAAGATTGCCGCAGAATCCTTTTCAGCTCAGGCCAATCCGGCCCTGAGCCTCTCGACCGCTTCCTGGATATGCTCGATCTTTGTGGCGTAAGAGAGCCGGATGTAACCTTCTCCGCCGGGCCCGAATCCTGTCCCCGGGAGAAGTGCGATGCCCAGTTTGTTGATGGAGAAATCCGCGAACTCCCTGCTGTTCATACCGGTCTTCGTTATGTTCGGGAAGGCGTAGAACGCTCCCTGGGGCATCACGCAGCTGAGCTTGGGGATGCTGTTGAGCCCCTTCACAAGGACATCCCTCCTCTCCCTGAAGGTCTTCATCATCGTGTCCACGAACTGCGGCCCCCTGAGGGCGGCTATCCCGCCGTGCTGGATGAACTCCGGTGTGCAGGAAACAGTGGCTTCCAGGACCATGCTCATCTTCTTTATCAGGTCCTTCGGGCCGACAGCGTAACCCAGGCGCCAGCCTGTCATGGCATAGGATTTGGAGAACCCGTCCAGAAGTATTGTCCGCTCCTTGCACTCGTCCCGGATGGCCGCGCTGTGGTGCGGCCTGTCATAGGTCATCTTGCTGTAAATCTCGTCCGCCAGGAGGTAGATGTCCCGCTCCTCGGCGATCTCCCCCACACGCTCGATCTCGGCCTTCGTCATGACGCCGCCCGTGGGGTTGGACGGCGAATTCATTATTATCAGCCTGGTATTTTCATCTATGACGCGGTCCAGGTCCTCGGGGTCCATGCGGAACTCGTTCTCCTCCTTCAGCCTCACGAAGTTGCCCTTTACGCCGCTGCACTGCAGCACTGCGAAATAGGTGAGGAAACTCGGGTCCTGGAGGGCGATGTTGTGCTTTCTGTCCGCCACGCATGTCACAAGATAATAGATGATGGGATTACCGCCCGGCGTGACCAGCACCTGGTCCGTGTCCGGCCTGAAGCCCCTTGTCTTCTCGACCTCATCGCATATAGCTTCCCTGAGTTCGATTATGCCGTTGGAGTTGACATACCGGGTCTTTCCGTCCTCCAGGGCCTTGGTCGCGGCCTCGCGGATGTGCGGTGGCGTGTCGAAGTTGGGCTCCCCTATCTCGAAATGAAGTATCTTCTTCCCCTGCCTCTCCAATGCCTTGGCCCGGGCCAGGTACTCGAACGCGGCATTGGGCGTGAGCCTGTTGGCCGCATCTGTGAATGATCTCATATTGACCGGACATGATTCATCCATCTGTCATATAGATTTTGCATTCTGAATCCTTAAGACTTTGTGAAATCGGTGAAATGGGATTTGAAAAATCGTATCTTTGCAAGAGTTAACAGATTGAGAGGCCTTGGAGATGTGGGTGTGGCCTCACCCCTCGGGCCTCGTCGCCTAATGGCACACCATTAGGCTTGCTCGCATTGATGTTTGAAAATGCATCTGAGCTACAATGCTCGTACAGCCAGGGTTCAAAGGGAGAAATGCACTCTATGCATCACCTTCATCGAAGTCGAAAACTTCGATACCCTACCCCGCCCTCACAGGCGGGGCATGAATGGCTGGGGGGTTGCCGGAGGGTTATCTGGCAAGCTTGGGTTTTAAATCAAAACAGCGATGTTTGCTGAGAATATCCAGCCAGATCATTCCATATCTTTTTGATTGATTCTCCTTGGAAGCTCTCAACCTTTTCCTTCAAGCCATTCACAATTGAGAGGTAGGAATCTTTACGCGCTATGTGAAGCAGATGATAATAATACTGGTCGGTTCTATCTTTACCGATTCTGATAGGCGTAACGTACAGACCCATCTTCCTGATTTCATTCATGTAAACGTCTAATATCTCATCACAATCCGAACATGACGTAACATTGTCGCAGGCAGGTCCGAAGAATTCTTTTCTCTTGTTCGGAGGGATTCTTTCAGCAAGTCTTGTCTGGTAGTTGAGAAATGCATCAAACCGTTTCAATTTAAATATGGATAATAATGAGTTCCATTGTAGTTGAAAACCGCTTTGATCCAGGTATGCAAATACGTATTTATCGCTATGATTGTAACAACATGATTGGATTAATTCATTTGCATCCACACAAGTTCGATTTATTTTGAATCCTAAATCTCCATAAATTTGAAAAAAGTCGTCCAGATTATCGATAGACTTTGAAGAAATATCTCCGAACTCATATAATGAAAATGGATAGTCTGTCATCATAGTTGATATTATCGGGGAACCAACCGTCCACGCTTTCCTCTCGCTTCCGGGCAAATCTTTCAGAGGCGCGATTCCAGAGCCAGAGAAGGGGTCCAAATAAACGCGCTCTTTGATATTATTACTATCAAGTATTATTCCGAAAGGTGTCAAGCAATATGCGAGAGATATGTTCTTTAAAATCGTCCAAGGTCCCACCTGGTAATCATTTTCGGTCAGAGAACTAAGGTATTCAGCAATCAAATATTTGGCCGGGCCATCTTCTATTTCTTTTGCCTTTTTTCTTAAATGACCTGCATGTTCATAGGCCCATTCCATGGGTGTTTTTCTGGGTGCCAATTTTAATCTCCTATAGCGTGCAATTACACTTCACTCTCTTCCACCGCATCCCGACTTCCCGCCACATCCCCACTGTCTCCTTGCACATGGCCACATCGCACTTCGAGTCATGCTCGCGTATCTTGTCGATGAGCATTGTGTACATCTCCAGGCGGATATCATCGGGCGCTTTCAGACCCCAGTTGGAGCGGTCGCTGAGATATTCGATCCAGGATTTGTCCTTGCAGAAATTGATGGTGCTCTGCAATCCCCTAAGAGAACCGAAGGTTATGCGCTCCGGTTCGAGACTCTGGTAGATGAGGTCAACCAGATTCGAATAGTTCTTTCTCCAGTACCTTGTGGGGACCATGGGGTCTATCCTGAGACGGACCTTGTAGCCAGCGTCCTGGAGCTGGCTGGCTGCCTTGATTCTCTGCAACGGGGATGGGGCTTTCCTCTCCCATTTCTTTGCTATGGGGAGGGCGTTGACGCTGAAGCTGGTGATTATGCTGTCCTGAGATTCGGATTTTAGAATTCCGGCGATGTTGGCGGACTTGGAAACCAGCAGAAGTTTGTGGCGGTCCTGAGCCTTGAAAAGTGGGATTATATCCTTGGAGATGCTGAATTCCTTTCCCTCATAGACCAGGGAATCCGACAGTTCTCCGGAATTGAGCACGGATGGCGTTCTCTCGGCCCTGAGATATTCCTCGATGTGGGCCAGCACCTTGGCTTTGTTCTTCAGGTACGGAGCCTTCCCCATGGGTCGGAATCGTAATGTACCGTTGAGGTAGCACCAGGCACAGTCAAAGTTGCACCCATTCGCCCATTTGAGTTCCATGAAGTGTGGGCATACCACATCCGTATCCAGCTTTGGCGTAGGTGTTTTATCGAAAAGCGTGATGATTGAACCATCCGCGACCTGGGTTATCATGCGTTTTTTAGTCCCGGTAATCGTGTTCAGTTCTTTGAAAAGACTGCTAATGTGGCCTCCGGTGTTAATTCGCAAACAGGTTATGTCTGGCCGCAGCTGAAACTCCCTCTGTGCCTCTGAAATACTGAAGGATGCTGCCATATTTTCTCCGAAATTCCCGTTCTTGGATTGCATCGAACCTATTTAGTTGTTGGTACCATATAAGAAGGAACATGGGGTCTCCGAAACTACTTCACACCTGCACCTGGCCCTCCCCCCATGCCCCGCGTGTAAGCGCGGGGTCGTGGCCCGGTTTGCGGAACCGGGCTGGTGAGGCGATTCTCTTTCTTTCATCCTTTGAGGCCTGGCCTGTACGAGCATTGTAGCTCAGAAGCATTTGTTTACATCAATACGAGCAAGCCGAGTGGCGCACCATTCGGCGATGAGGGCCAGGAGGTGTTGACATCGACATCCATCCCGGCCCCAAAGCTCCGGCACCGGTCAACCAGATGCCCGTGCTTCCACAAAAGCTAGAGAGAATAGTCAGCCATGCAAGAGCTTGGAAAATGGACCCCGGCCTTTACGCCGAATTTAAATTCGGCTAACTCGCATTGATGTTCGCAGATTGCCAGGAAGCTACAATGCTCGTACAGCCGAGGTTTCCCTGTTTGGCAACTGTCCGAAAATGCATTCTATAAGCGCACTCGGTGTCAAAATGGTTCCAAACCCCGCCCTCATAAGCATTGTAGCTCATTGACATTTGTCAACATCAATGCGAATGAGACTAATTGCTCATTATCATAAATGAACCGCAATTAGTTGCACAGGCAGGGCATGCTGGTTGGATATAGACGTGCGGGTTTGCATGCCGATGGCAGGTTTGGGCACCCAGCCAACCATCCCTATATTCAGTTCCGGCCAACCGCCCAAAACACTCCCGCACCCTCCTCGTTCCAAACCCCAGCAGGCTTCGGATACCGACAAAAAGTATATTAGCCAAGAAGGCCTATATTTCGCTCGATAGCATGAAAGGCAAGCTCCCGGTAAGCGAGATCATGACCGCTGAGATACCGCAGATGGAACCGTTCGAGTCGATCCAGGATGCCGCCGCCGAGATGGTGGAGCACGGCACAGGCTGCGTCATCATCACCGAGGAAGGCAACCCCGTGGGAATTGTCACGGAGCGCGACATCGTCCGCAAGGTGGTGAGCGCGCGCAAGAACCCGGCCCGGGTCCAGCTCAGGGACATCATGAGCTCCCCTGTTGTTTGGATACCCCGGAACACCGACATACTGGAAGCCGCCAGGCAGATGGCCAAGCTGAAACTCAGGAAACTGGCCGTGATGCATGACGGCCGATTGCTCGGTGTCGTCTCCGCCCAGGATATTCTGGGAATCGCGCCGCACCTGATCGAGGTCACCAGGGAACTGGCAAACCTCTCCGGCGAACAGGACGACATGCTGGCCGCTTCGGTGGAACAGGCTTCGGGATACTGCGAGAGCTGCAAGGCCTACTCGGACATGCTCGAATATTATGATGGCGAGCTGATATGCCCCGGATGCAAGGAACGCCTGGAATAAGCATGGTTACCTTTTTATAAACACCCGGTTTTCCATCACCCATGAAGCAAGAGAGCCGGCTGATACTGGCACTGGACATAACCGACCGCCTGAGAGCATTGGACATCGTGGCCAAGGTGCAAAAACACGTTGACGCTGTCAAAGTGAACTACCCCTTCGCCCTGGGGTGCGGCATGGGCGCGGTGAAGGAGCTGGCTGCCAAGGTTGATGTAATTTGCGATTTCAAGGTCGCAGACATTCCGAACACCAACAGGCTCATCACCGAGCAGGTAAAGATTGCCGGTGCCCGCGGAATCATCTGCCAGGCATTTCCCGGAAGGGACTCGCTCGATGCTTGCGTCAAGGCCGCAGAGGGCATGGATGTCTTCGTTGTCACAGAGATGAGCCATCCAGGCGCGGACATGTTCATGGTTCCAGTTGCCGAGAAGATGGCCAAGCTGGCTGTTGAAGTCGGCGCGGCCGGGATAATCGCGCCCGCCACAAGACCGGAGAAGGTCAAGGTTCTGAGAAAGATTGTCGGAGATATGAAGATACTTTCACCTGGCGTGGGCGCCCAGGGCGGTTCTGCGACCGACACGATCAAGGCCGGGGCGGATTATGTCATAGTCGGCAGGGCGATTTACGAGGCAGCAGACCCGGAAGCCGCCGCGAGGAAGCTCGCTGCGGAGATTCGAGAGGCAATCCCATGACCACGCCCATCCCCGCCTCCATGACAGCCGAGTGCCCGGATTGCGGCGAAGACACTCTCCACAAGACCCTGAAAGGCCGCTTTGCGGGAAAAAAGAGGCTGGAGATGGTCCTGAAATGCTCCAAGTGCGGCAGGGTCAGGACCGAGGTTCTTGAAGCGGAGCGCCAGGCCAAGATCAAGATAATCATCAGCCGGGACGATGTCTCCGAGCGCACAGTCACCGAGCTTCCCCTCGACTGGAGACTGGCCGTCGGGGACGAGTTCATGCACGGCGACGAGCGCCTTCAGGTCACGAACATCGAGGTCGGCGGGGCGAAGAAGAAGGCTGCGATGACCGGCGATATCCAGACGCTCTGGGCCAAGAATTTCGACCAAGTAAGGGTCAAGATATCCACCAACAGGCAGGGTCACACGACCTCCACCGAGGTTCTGACTGACCCGGAAGAGGAATTCACTGTCGAGACAGAGATCGAGATAGACGGCACGCCTGTCATAATCCATTCCATCAAACTCAAGGATAAAAGGATCCGCAGGGGCTCAGCTACCGCTAGGGACATCGTGCGGATTTATTGCACGGATTCCAGACCCATGCGCCGGCCCAGATACCGGGAAAGGGTCAATCGTTCTTGATAAGGGCCACCACGGCGACTCCCACTATGCCTATGGCGGCCAGCAATGTAACCAGCCCGTCGACGCCTAGTTCAGCTTCAGGGCCGGATATGGATATCACGCTGTCAGCGTTCTGCGGAATGTAAACAACCACATCGTAGCCCTCCGCTGTCTTGGAGGCAAAGTATGAAGGCTCCTCGCCACCGCCCCAGAGGGTCTCTGTCATGCCCGCGCCCATGGCGACCTTCTTGCCGTCCAGCGTGACCCGGAGGTCGTCCGCGGAGTCATAATCCAGGTATGAGTTCGCCACATGGACGACCACTGATTTCTGGCTCGAAGTCCCCATGACCTGGACATCGACGATTTCCTCGGATGCTGCCACGGTGTATATGTCCGTGCCGTCATAGGCCACCACGTCCTCGCCGACCGTCCAGCCTGGCTTCAGAAGGTACATCTCTGCGGAAACCAACCCCTCGGCCACGGCGCTTCCGATTGCCTGTTCCTGCAGGGTGTCGGCCCTGAATATCACGGTCGAACCCGGCGGCATCATGAAAACGACATCCTGGCCAGATATTGTGACGGTGGCGCCGCCCGACATGACGAACACGCCGCCCGCATCCTCGCTGCCCACGATAACGGCGCTGCCCTTCTTTATCGCTCCAGTGCCGATAGCCAGTTCGAATTTCATGTAATTCGTGGCTTCGGCATTGTATTCGATGACCGTGCTCGGTATCTCGTGAATGTTCAAATCCCCGTACTGGTCAGCATGGGTCTTCTTCACATCGCCAGTGAACTCGATTCCGGATTCGAAATCCTGCAGGCCGACTCTGCTGAACAGGTCCGAAGTATCGAGTCCCCTGACCAGGGAATAATTTGCAAGCGGATACACGAAATCGGCTGACGGCGGGTTGACCGCCAGCTCGTAGGATGAGTATTCATTTGATATCGGGACATACTGGCCTGTACCCGACAATACTAGCAGGGAGACGGTGACAGCAACCAGAATAATCATGGCGACTAAGCCGCTTGTCAGCTCGACCCTGGTTTTTCTCATAAATCTCATCTGGGAAGAATGGAGGAGGCTACCTCCCCCATTTCTGAGGGAGGTTCTATTATGTGGGCAGAATAATAGATATTAGCCTCTGAAACATAATAGAGACGATGTAGTTTATATACGGTTTGGTACAAGCATCGAACGGAACCGCTGTTGCCCCGGGGCTCAGACGACTACCTCGCCGCCAAGCATCACGGAGACCAGCACGCAGAGGATGGCTGTCACCATGCCCACGGCCAGCATTTTCAGGCCATGCCAAAGCATGTTCTCCTCGGTCACCTTCGCCAGATACATGCCCAGCAGCGAGAGGATTATGAGGGTGAGCGCGACCGAAGCGATGAACGCGGTTCCCATGTCAAGGAATCCCATGGTAACGAGGAAGAAGGGGGAGACCACGATAAGGGCGGCAATCGCCGGACTGACTGCATCCACCAGGGCTGTGGCGCGAGTCGCAAAAAGCGCGGCTTCCTTTTGCAGGGACTCGTCCTTCATGGGCTTGCACATGGCCTTCTCGATGTCCTTCAGTTCCTTGGTCCGCTCCGCGCTCTCTGCCATGTATGCCCCGCTGAACCCTGAGATTCCCATGGCGAAGGAACCCGAAATGCCCGCGGCAATGATGACCGAAGGGTTCTCCATGTGAGCCATGCTTGCCCCGATGACTACCCCCAGCATTGTGAGCGCCCCGTCAAAGGCATTCATTACAAAATATCGCCTGGCGATGGGCCCAAGCTCGGAAATCTCGACATAATTCCTCCAGCGCTCAAGGCGACCGGTTCTTCGTCTATGGCTTGGGTCTTCGTCTTCCATCGGCTGTTCCTGAGGTTCCAATGACGTTCAGCTTTTAATATTTTCGGTTTTCCTCCCATTGAAGAGCGCACTTCTCTTCTCAAAATGCAGAACTAATATTAAATATGAGGAGACATATCCGTGCCTACCTCGACTGGCAATTTAATTGGCCAGCATCTCAAGGGGGACATCAAATGGCACGAATGCACGCGCGCAAAAAAGGAAAATCATCGTCAAGGCGACCGTTCTTGACCGAGAACCCGAAATGGGTCCCTCTCGGCAAAACCGAGATAGAGGAGCTCATCGTCAAAATCGCGGCCGACGGAAACACCAGTGCTATGATAGGTCTCATACTCAGGGACCAGCACGGCATACCGAACGTGAAGCTGGCAACCGGAAAGAGCGTCACACAGATTCTCAAGGAGAAGGGGATAATGTCCAAGCTCCCCGAGGATATGGGCGCCCTTCTGAAAAAGGTCATCAGCCTGAATTCATATCTCAAACACAATCCGCGCGACCTCCACAACACGCGCAACCTGCACCTTCTGGAAGCCAAGATCAGGCGTCTGGAACGGTATTACAAGAACAAAGGCGTGATTCCCGATACCTGGAAATACTCGCTTGACCGCGCAGAGCTTGAACTGAGCAGGTAAGCATGCCGAAGGGCGAGTTGCCTGACCTCACATTCAGCGCCTCGCTTTCCCGGCGCCTCGAAGATGCCGCAGCCATCATGCGGTCGCACAGAGGCTTTGTAAGGATATTCTCCCATTACGACCCGGACGGCATCGGCTCGGCTGCCGTCGCATGCCAGATGGTGAAGAACCTCGGCCTGGGTTTCCAGGCGACCCTGTCCCACAAACTGGACGATGCCATGCTTGATGAGATACGGTCTTCCACGCCGCCGGAGCATCTCTTACTTTTCACTGACATGGGCAGCTCCAAGGTGAGCCTGCTGGATGAATTCCCCAACAGCGTGATTGTGATAGACCACCATCAGCCCGAGAAGGAAGGCCAGAGGATAATACACCTGAACCCCCACCTCTTCGGGATAGACGGGGCCAGGGAAGCGTCCGCATCGACATTCTCTATTGGCCTCGCAGTCACGCTGGACAAAGCGAACTGGAAGATGGTCGGACCGGCCCTGGCAGGCGCAGTGGGCGACCGGCAGAACCTTGGCGGCTTCAGGGGCTACAACGAGGATCTGGTCATTGCGGCTGCCGGCAGGGAGCTCGTGAAGCTGGAGACCGGGCCCAACCTCAAGGGCAGGACGATATACGATTCAATGCTGGAACATCCCGAACCCTACTTCCGGGGCATCACAGGCCGGAAAAGGGAGACCAGCCGCCTTGTGAAATGGCTGGGATTGGAAAAGGAGACCCAGCTCAACCAACTCGACGAAGAGAAAAAACGCTTCCTAACCTCCATTTGCGCGATGAGGCTGCTCAGGCAGGGAGCGACCCCGGAGGCAACAGGGGACTTGGTGATGACCAGGTACTGGATTCACGACTGGGAGATGTACGCCGACCAGCTCAGCTCGCTATTCAACAGTTGCTCGAGGCAGGGCGAACAGGGTCTCGGGCTCGCCCTTGCGCTGGGGGACAAGGCAGCTTTGGAGAAGGCCATGGAGCATGAGAGGGTGCACAGGGAGTTCATCCTCCAGAACCTCAGGGAATTGGAGGTCGAGCCGCCGAAGGCGATGAAGAACATTCAATACTTCAAGACTGCCGAGGTGAATTACGCAGGCGTGCTGGCAGGGCTCGGGGCCCTGTATTTCTTTGACAATTCGAAGCCTACTTTCGGGGCTGCCGAGAAGGATGGTGCGCTCCACCTTTCGGCGAGGGCTCCCAGAAGCCTGGTGAAGGCAGGCCTGAACCTCGGCCTGGCTTGCAAATCCGCAGCCGAGAAGGTCAGCGGCGCCGGCGGAGGCCATGACATCGCGGCAGGGGCCACCTTCCCTGTTGATGCCGAGAAGAAGTTCCTTAAGGAGTTGGACAGGATAGTCGGGGAGCAGCTCGGGAATTGAACTCTAATGTGACATCCGTTGCATCAAGTGAATATATTGTAGAGGGGCTAGGGGCTTTGCATAGAAAATGGGATAAAGGGTCTTTGTTTACAAAATGGTATAAAGGGGCTAGGGGCTTTG